>JAJYWG010000287.1 GCA_021791615.1 Actinomycetes bacterium | reverse complement strand
GCAGCACGCGAAGGCGTTCTCGGCCCACGACAACTCGATGGGTGTCGTTGCCAGCGAGGTAGTCCGCCAGCTTGCGGATGATCCAGCGGGTGAAGGGCATCCCGACCGACTCGGGTCGGGCCTTGGCCGTCGTGACGATGAACGCCTCGTCATCAGTCGTGATCCGGCGGGGACGGCCACCCGCCCACTTGGGGTCCAAGCTGGCCATCCCCATCTCGTTGAACCGGTGGATCATCTCTCGCACCCGGTCGGGCGAGGTCTGGACCAGGCGGGCGATCGCCTCCACGCTGTTGCCGCCGGCCGAAGCCAGCACCACCATGGAGCGTCGCCACTTCACGATGGACTTGTCCGTCTTGCCGCCGCCCCGGCGCACGATCCGCTGAAGTTGGCGACCCTCCTCGTCGGTGAGGCGGCGCACCCGTAGTCGCTGCTGAGCCATGACACCAGGGTGGCGGCTCGGGCGGTCGAGATGGTGGATCAACGCCCCCCAACGATGACGGTCAGGGCACTAGGACAGGATCTCGACGTAGCCGTCGGTGCCGTTGACGCGGATCTCTTGGCGATCGCGTATGAGTCGCGTCGCACCCTCCACGCCCACAACTGCCGGTAGGCCGTACTCGCGGGCGATGACGGCCCCGTGAGTCATCTGGCCTCCGACCTCGGCGACTAGGCCACCGACCGTCAGGAACGCGGGAGTCCAGCTCGGGTCGGTGTAGGCGGTCACGAGGATGTCGCCCGGTTCGAGATCGGCGTCCGTGACGTCATGGATGACGCGTGCCCGTCCTTGGACAGTCCCCGCGGAGACAGGTAACCCAAGTAGGGCGCCCGCTGGGGTATCGACGCGCCGGTAGCTTCCGGTCACGACTTCGCCATCGGAGGTGAACACCCGGGGTGGAGTCAGGGTCTCGTAGGAGCGGAACGCGTCCCTGCGCCGCTCGACGAGTTGGTGGTCGAGGCGGTTCGTTCGTACCACCTCCTGGAGTTCTTCGAACCTGAGATAGAAGATGTCGTCCCTCTCGCGAAGAAGGCCGGCGCGCACCAGGCGCTCGGCCTCGGTGAGCATGGCTTGCTTGTAGATGAAGTAGCGGCTGACCATGGCGTACTTCGGATACTCCCGATACCCGATGAAGGTCCGTACCCGGTCGATCTTCTGCTTGGTCTGCTCGGCCTTGGATTCGCCGTCGGGCAGGTCCCTCAGTCGTGTCAGCAGCTCCTGCTCCTTCCTCCACGCCTCCTGGCGGCCCTGTTCGAATCGACGTGCGCCGGACCTCGGCTCAGCGTTCTTGATGTGGGCGAGGATGAGGGGCACAAGCTGGCTCGGTCGCTCGCTCCATCGTGGTCTCGTGATGTCGATCTCGCCGACACAGCGCATGCCGTACTTCTCGAGGAAGATCTCGATGGCTTCTCGGGTCTCCCTTCCGCCTTCGAGCACCGAGAGATGGTCGAGGAAGTCGTCGTCGTCGGCGGCCTCAAGGAATGCGATCACGTCGGAATGGGGACGGATCACGTCGGCGACGTCGAGAAGGGCGAACCCCATCTCGGAGGTGACGTTGTGAGGGACCGACTGCGTGAGCACGTCGGCTGCGTTCTTCTCGTCGAGCCACGCCTCGAGCTGCTCGTTCAGCCACCAGCTGGCTTCCATGGCCGACATGAAGACCTGGTGACTCCGGGGATCGAAGAGGATCCGCTTCAGCTCCGTGAGGTCGTCCGAGATGAAGTCGAGCAGCGCCGGTCCGGACTTCGATCGGATGTCTCGCTGCAAGGTGGCGATCGAGGCCTCGGTGTTCTCGATCAGCTCGCTGACGACGGTCGGATCGGTTGCGATCGGGTCAGGTGCATGACCAGGTGGTGGTGCGCTCGGACCTTGGACCGGGGACTCGGCGATGAAATCGCCGCGGTCGAGGATCGTCCGTAGCGCATCGCCGATCAGAGGGTCAGACCGGTCCAGAGCGCCCAGATAGGCGGCGCGACTGGCGGGCGCAGCGAGGAGCGGAGCGACGTCCACGAACAGCCGACCTCCAGCCTCGGCCATGGGCCGCGGCGTGGTCATCTGCCAGAAGGACAGTCCCAGCGGCCTCATGGCGTCGGTCATCATCTGCTGGTGGCCGACGGAGACGTAGACGTGGTTCTCTGTGTCGGCGACCGCCGGAATCGGGAACAAGGTGGTGATGGGCCGGCTCTGGACGACGTGGAACACGTCATCGACCAGGCACCACTCGACGTCCTGGGGTGAACCGAAGTGTGCTTCGATCCGCCTACCCAGTTTGGAGAGGCGGACAATCTGCTCGTCGGTCAGGACCGGTTCCTCTTGGCGGCCTCGATCGATGGTTCGTTGCTGGGTTCCACCAGTTGGCGACGCCTCGACCGCAAGCACCTTGGTGGTGATGGTCTTGGCCACGATGTCGCCGTCTCGCACACGGTAGGTGTCGGGGTTCACGAGCCCGGAGACGAGCGCCTCGCCGAGGCCGAAGATGGCCTCGACGCACACGACTTTGCGGTTAGACGTCACCGGGTCGGCCGTGAAGAGCACCCCCGCCGCCTGGGGGAAGACCATGCGCTGGACGACGACCGCCATATCCTCTGTCCCGGGTCCAAAGCCATTCTGCAGCCGGTAGGTGACCGCCCGCTCGGAGAACAGCGAAGCCCAGCACCGCTTCGCGTGGCCGAGGACCGCCGCTGACCCGATCACGTTGAGGTACGTGTCCTGCTGGCCGGCGAAGGAAGCCGCCGGCAGATCCTCCGACGTTGCGCTGGAGCGGACGGCGAAGGCGTTGTGCTTACCGAGTTGGGCGACCCAGCCAGCGACTTCGGCCGCCAGGTCGTCGGGCATGGCGAGCTGCTCGATGGCTCGGCGGACGTCGGCGCTGAGCGAGCGAACCGCCAAAGGATCATCCAGGTTCAGCCGCGACAGCCGGTCGAGCTGCGTGACCACCGATGGCGCGCTGGCCACGACCCGCCGGAAGGCGGCCGTCGTGATGCAGAAGCCAGCCGGCACGTGGACGTCCTCGATGCGAGAGAGCTCCCCGAGTTGAGCGCCCTTGCCGCCAACGATCGCAATCTGTGTCCGGTCGGTCTCACCAAAGCCGACCACCTCGTTACCCATCTCACCACTCTCCCTTGAGACTTCCCAACGGGAAGCCCTCGTCGCTGCCGTCGGATGGACTCCTGCGGTCCCCACACGCGACGAGCATTGTCAGCACATCGGAGGCCCTTGCGGGAAGACCCATGCTCTGCGATACTCTTGCTACGGCACGGAAGTTCGTGGGTTCTCCGAGTCCAGCCGTTTCGCCAGATTCCGCCGGCGCCTGAGGTCGACTCAATGCGCAATCCGGACCTGGGCCTGCCGCGGCAACCGCGCGCACCTTCCTCGACTGAGATGCCACCCCCGTGGCTGTCGCTATCACGAGGTGGATCGGGTGGGCGTTGTAACGCTCGACATAGTCGCCCGAGCACGGCTTCGAGCTGGCGGCATCCGAGGATGAGCATCCGGTCGAGGCACTCGTGCCGCAAGGTGCCGATCACGCGCTCGCAGATGGCGTTCGCCCGAGATGCCCGGACAGGGGTCCCGATGGCCCTGACGCCGTCGGCAGCGAACACGGCGTCGAAGGAGCTGGTGAACTCGGTGTCGCGATCGCGGATGAGGAACTTGACCGCGTTCGCGTGGTCGGCGAGCTCCATCGAGAGGTTGCGGGCCTGCTGAGTCACCCAAGCGGCGACTCGCTTGGCGGTCACGCCGAGTATTCGTACTCGTCGCGCGTCGTGGTGGATGAAGGCGAGCACGTAGAGCCTGCGGAGGAGAAGTGGGATCGGACCGGGGCGCGGTGCCTGCCTCTCGGCAGGTCCGTTTCCCCGGCCCGTCCCCCGAACCGGACGTGCGGCTTCCACCGCATCCGGCTCTCCACAAGCCCATGCCGCAGGGCTATGCAGCTTCTTTCGTCTCCGCCCACGGCGAAGGGATCGTCGCCCCCCGATAGCGGTAGCGGGTCACCGGAA
>JAJYWG010000474.1 GCA_021791615.1 Actinomycetes bacterium | reverse complement strand
CGGAGAGCCCGGCGTCGGCAAAACGGCGATCGTCGAGGGCTTGGCCCAGAAGATCGTCTCCAACGACGTGCCCGAGACTCTGGGCGGCAAGCAGCTCTACACCTTGGATCTCGGCGCCCTGGTGGCGGGCAGCCGCTACCGCGGGGATTTTGAAGAGCGGCTGAAGAAGGTGCTGAAGGAGATCCGCACCCGCGGCGACATCATCCTGTTCATCGACGAGCTGCACACCCTTGTCGGAGCCGGCGCGGCAGAAGGGGCCATCGATGCCGCGTCCATCCTCAAGCCGATGCTGGCTCGTGGGGAGCTGCAGACGGTGGGCGCCACCACCATCGACGAGTACCGCAAGCACCTGGAGAAAGACGCGGCATTGGAGCGTCGCTTCCAGCCGGTGAAGGTGGAGCAGCCGACCGTGATGCTCACCATCGACATCTTGAAGGGTCTCCGGGACCGTTACGAGTCGCACCACGCGGTCACCATCACCGACCAGGCGCTCGTGGCGGCGGCCAACCTCGCCGACCGCTACCTATCGGACCGGTTCCTGCCGGACAAGGCGATCGACCTCATCGACGAGGCCGGAAGCCGGCTCCGCATCCGCCGGATGGCGACGCCGCCTGGGTACAAGAAGCTGGACGACGAGATCGCTCGCATCCGGGCGGACAAAGAGGCGGCGATCGAGAGCGGCGCCTTCGAGCAGGCGAAGAAGTTGGCCGAGCAGGAGACGGACCGGATCGGACGCAAGGAGGCCCAGGAGGCCGAGTGGCGGGCCGAGGGCGTGGACCTCTTCGACGTCGTGGACGAGGAGGTGATCGCCGAGGTCCTCGCCAACTGGACCGGCATACCGGTGTACCGCCTCACCGAAGAGGAGACGGCCAAGCTCCTGCGGATGGAAGACGAGCTGCACAAGCGCGTGATCGGTCAGGAGGAGGCGCTGAAGGCCCTCTCCAGGGCGATCAGGAGGACGCGGGCGGGTCTCAAGGACCCCAAGCGGCCAAGCGGGTCCTTCATCTTCCTTGGCCCCACGGGCGTCGGGAAGACGGAGCTGGCCAAGACGCTGGCCGAGTTCCTCTTCGACGACGAGGATGCTCTCATCCAGCTCGACATGAGCGAGTACATGGAGAAGCACGCGGTGAGCCGGTTGGTCGGCTCGCCGCCGGGCTACGTCGGCTACGAGGAGGGCGGGCAGCTCACCGAAGCGGTCAGGCGCAAGCCCTTCTCCGTCGTCCTGTTCGACGAGGTGGAGAAAGCC
Organism: Actinomycetes bacterium; assembly: GCA_021791615.1. The sequence continues at coordinate 22,532 of JAJYWG010000474.1, read as the reverse complement.
CATGCCGACGTGTTCAACACGCTCCTCCAGATTCTCGAGGACGGGCGCCTGACCGATGCCCAAGGCCGCACTGTGGACTTCAAGAACACCGTGCTCATCATGACCTCGAACCTGGGAACCGCCGATCTGCGCAAGACGGCCGTCGGTTTCGCCAAGGGGTCGGAAGCCGTCACCCACGAGCGGATGAAGGCCAAGGTCCACGAAGCGCTGAAAGCCCACTTCCGTCCCGAGTTCTTGAACCGGATCGACGAGGTCATCGTGTTCCACGAGCTCACCCGGGAGGAGGTCATCGAGATCGTCGACCTCATGCTCGAGCGGACGTCCAAGCAGCTCGCCACCCAGGGCCTCGCCCTGCAGCTCACCCCAGCCGCCCGCTCGCTGCTTGCCGAGAAGGGGTACGACCCCCAGCTCGGGGCGCGACCGTTGCGCCGGGCCATCCAGCAGATGGTGGAGGACCCTCTCTCCGAGCGCCTGCTGTGGAAGGAGTTCCGGGTCGGCGAGACCATCCTCGTGGACGTCGACGACTCCCCTGTCGAGGGCGAGGAGGGCAAGCACTTGAGCTTCCGGGCTATCCAAGGAGTGGAGCCGCCCATGGAGCTGGCCGGGAGCGGGTCGAGCACCGAGGGCTGACCTGCCCGGGTCCGCGTCCGCTCGCCATGCCGGCGGACCGTGCCCACACAGGCGCTTCGCCCGGCGTGGGGCCTCAGCCGTGCCCGGTGGCGATGCCGGGTGACCCCCGCCTCGCCGGCTCCGGCTCCGGTTGTGTTGCGACGCGCGCAGAGCGCCGCAATGCAGCGGGAGCCGTCCCGACGGTGACGACCGCGACGAGCAGGACGATGGGGATCCAATACAGCCACGGTTCCCGATGGAAGTATGCCAGGGAGCTGACTGCGGCCAGTGGGGCGGTCGCCCACCAACGGTTGGTCGCGGCGATCACGACGAGCGCCAACGCGGCCATCGGCCACAGGTAGTACGGGGTGAGCACCGGCTCAAGCACGACACGTGCTCCCATCGCCAGCGCGGCGCACCAGATCGCGCCGACCGGGGTCACTTGGCGCCGCCAAGCCAAGTAGCCGATGAGCACGGCCACAAGCACGGCCAGCGCTCGCTCCGGGGCAGCCGAGATCAGGTTGTGACCCGCCGAGGGGCCGAGCCACACGAAAGGGGTCGGGAAATTCGGGACGATGTAGTTCGGTTCCTGCATGAACCTGAGGACGTCGCCGCCGGTCGTCAGGACGGGGATCGCCATCACGGTGAGGGTCGGTACCGCAGAGCGAACCACGATCCCGGGCCATCGCCTGGGCGCCCCCAGTGCCATGACGGGAAAAAGAACCAGCAAGACGAGTGGCTGGATGGTCACGGCGAAACCGAACAGCCATCCGGCACCGTGCCACTTTCCCTCGATCGCAAGCTTCGCTCCCTGCATGGCGATGGCCAATGCAACCACGTCTTCGGGATGTCCCCAGAGGGCGATCACCGGTACCGCAAAGCAGACGATGGCCCAGTTGAGCGCGATGCGGTGACGCTCGGGCGTGCCGAGGACCCTGGCGAGCGAATCAGCCGCCGGCACGATCGTCGCTCCGATCACGGCCATGTAGGGGCACAGCACCTCCCATGCCGGTGGGTGCAGTAGGGGGAACGGAAACGCGCCGACGAGCCCCAGGTGGTAGGCGACGAATGCAGGAGGTGCCAAGAGGATCGCCGTGCCCGGGGCCGAGACGTAGTGCAGAGCAGCCGCGTAGTCGCCCCAGATGAGGTACTGCCCACCTCTGAACGACGTCCATACGTCTCGCGGCGAGTACCAGCTGTGCTGTCCGAGCGCAAGTTCCAACCCGAAGCCGACGAAAAGGCAGAGGAGGGAGAAGACGAGCGCCGGCGCCCACGGTGACCGCAGGATGGCGATCGACCGGGAGCGGACGGCCGGAACGGACTCAGGGTCGGAAAGGTCATCGAGGTCATGCGCCGGGGGCACGCCAAATGGTATGTCTCCGCCGGCTCGTCTCGTCTCTCCGCCGAGCGAGGGTGCCCTCGTCGTGGGAGTCACAGCCAGGGCGTAGGTTCCCCCCATGACCCGATCGACCACTTCCTATCTCTGCCGGACCTGTGGCGCCGTCGCGCAGCGCTGGGTGGGCCGCTGCCCGGTGTGCGCGACGTGGAACACCTTGGAGGCCCGCACGGATAGCCGGGGGCACGCCGCGCCGGGTCGTTCGGCGACGGGCGGCCGCCCCGGAGGGGACCCACTGCTCCTGGCCGACGTGGATCCGTGCTCGGGCCTGCCCCGGCCGACCGGGGTGGGCGAGGTGGACAGAGTGCTTGCCGGAGGTCTCGTACCGGGCTCGGTGACCCTCCTCTACGGCGAGCCGGGTATTGGGAAATCGACCCTCCTCCTCCAGGTCCTCGCGTCGTCACAGGGCCGGCCGGTCCTGCTCGCATCTGCCGAGGAGTCGGCCCCCCAGGTCCGGGCGCGGGCGGGTCGCCTCGGCCCGGTCCCTCCCGACCTCTTCGTGCTCCCCGGCGTCGATGTTCACGCAGTGGGCGACGCGATCACCGCACTCCGCCCCGGGCTGGTCGTGGTCGACTCGGTCCAGGCGATGGTCGATTCGGCGACCACTGGGCTACCGGGCTGCCTGGCCCAGGTGCGTGCCTGTGCCGACCGGCTGGCGGCAGCAGCCCGCGAGGCAGAAGTGGCGATGGTGCTGGTAGGCCACGTGACCAAGGAAGGCACCCTCGCTGGGCCGCGGACTCTAGAGCACCTGGTCGACACCGTGGTCTCGTTCGAAGGGGACCGCCACCACGCGCTCCGTCTCCTGCGGGCGGACAAGCATCGGTTCGGACCCACTGGCGAAGTGGGGGTCTTCGAGATGGGTGACGACGGGCTGCGAGGCGTGAGCGATCCCGGTGCGCTCTTCCTCGGGGAACGGCGGCCGGAGGTGCCGGGCAGTGCGGTCACCCCCGTCCTCCATGGCCGGCGCCCACTGCTGGTCGAGATCCAGGCGCTCGTCTGCGGGGTGGGACCCGGGAGCGGGCGGCGCACGGCTCAGGGAGTGGATCCCCGCCGCTTGGCCGCGATCGTCGCCGTGCTGGAGTGCCGGGCCGGGGTGGGGTCTGCAACCGCCGAGCTGTTCGTGTCGGCCGCCGGCGGAGCCCGGGCCGTCGAGCCCTCGTGTGACCTGCCGACGGCCTTGGCGGTCGCCTCGGCCGCCGCCGGCGCGGCTCTCCCGGCCGATCTCATCTCCTTCGGCGAAGTGGGGTTGGCCGGAGAGGTTCGCCAGGTGCCCGGCGCCGGGACGCGCCTGGCCGAAGCGGCCCGGATGGGCTTTACCAGGGCGCTGGTGCCGCCCTCCACCCCGGAGGGGCCGGAGGGCCTGACGCTGCTGCGCGTCGCGACTGTCTCCGAAGCCCTGGAAGTCGCCTTCGGGCTGCGGGACCGGGACCGGGGGGCCATTCCCGCGCTCGCCACGGCTACCATGCCGTCGTGGCCGACCGCAGCGGAGATCCGCTGATCCACGCGCTTTCCCTGGTGGCGCCTGGGACGCAACTGCGGGCCGGTCTCGATCGGATCCTCCAGGCCAAGGGCGGGGCCTTGGTGGTATTGGGTGACGGGCCCGAAGTCCTGTCCATCTGCACCGGTGGGTTTCTTCTCGACGCCGAGTTCACCCCTCAGCGCCTCTCGGAGCTGGCCAAGATGGATGGTGCGGTCATCCTCGCTGCCGACGCGTCGAGGATCGCCAGGGCGAACGTCCACCTGGTCCCGCGGGCTTCGATACCGACGAGCGAGACCGGCACGCGCCACCGCACGGCCGAGCGAGTGGCCCGCTCCGTCGACGTCCCGGTGATCACCGTGTCCGAGGAGATGTCGACGGTCGCCGTATACCGCCACGGTCGCAAGCACACTTTGGAGCCCACCGCACGCGTCCTCGACCGAGCCACGCAGGCGCTCTCCACGGTCCAGAGGTTCAAGACCCGTTTCGACGTTGCACTGGCAACGCTGTCGACGCTCGAGGTCGAGGACTCGGTCTCGGTGCGCGACGTGATCGCCGTGCTCCAGCCGGGTGAGATGGTCGTTCGGTTTTCCGAGGAGATCAGAGAGCACCTCGTCGAGCTGGGCACCGACGGTCGCCTGATCCGGCTCCAGGTGGACGAGCTGGGGTCGGGCGTCGAAGAGGCGCTGCACCTGGTAATGCTCGACTACGTAGCCGATATCGGCGCCGGCGGGTTGGAGGCCGGGACTGGTGATGGGGCCGCGACCGGCGGAGCGCGGGTTGGCGGGTCGCGGGCCAAGAGCGGCAAGAAAGGGAGCGGGCAGGCCGGGGATCGCCGGGCGGGCCGCGAGCGCAAAGCGGCATCGGCGCTGGTGGCGCTCCACACCCTCGACCCCGAGGACCTGCTCGACATGGCAAAGGTGGCGCGGGCGCTCGGCCTTGGTTCTGGGTCGGCCGCGCTCGACGAAGCAGTCGAATCCCGGGGGCTCCGCCTTCTCGGGCATCTTCCCCGGGTGTCCGACGTCACCATCGAGCGGATCGTCGAGCGTTTCACCACCCTGCCGCGGATCATGCAGGCATCGCTCGGCGACCTGGAGGAGATCGGCGGTGTCGGGGGGAGCAAGGCGAGGGCGGTCAAGAACGGCCTGGCCCGGCTCGTCGAAGCGAGCATTCTCGATCGTTACGATTGACGACGGGTGGGCATGTAGAATGTGTGGCACCACCCACGAGGCCCAGTGCGCGATGCCGCGGGTTCACGAGACTGTGGGACAGCTCGCCGAGAGGTCATCCTGCTCGGTGCTCATCGAAGGAGCCAAGTGTTCAAGGTCGGCGACAAGGTGGTCTACCCGCACCACGGTGCAGCAGTGGTGGAGCGGCGGGAGAAAAAGAAAGCCTTCGGTGAGAACCGCGAGTACCTGGTCCTGCGTCTGGCCTACGGCGATCTGACGTTGATGGTCCCTGCGGACAACACCGAAGGGGTCGGGTAGAGCGAGGTCATCAACGACGAGGAGGTGGAGGAGGTGTTCGCGGTCCTTCGCAAGAAGGAGGCTCGGATGCCCACCAACTGGTCACGGCGGTACAAGAACCACTCGGAGAAGCTGCGTTCGGGGGATATCTACCAAGTGGCCGAAGTCGTCCGGAACCTTTCCATCCGCGACAAGGACAAGGGGCTTTCGGCCGGCGAGAAGAAGATGCTCGGTCGTGCCCGTCAGATCCTCGTGTCCGAGCTGACGTTCGCTTTGGCCGTCGACGAGGAGACGGCTGAGCAGCGTCTCGACGAAGCGCTGCCGTAGCGTTCGGCCGGTGCCGGCACGACCCCGGGGTTCGCAGCGGCGCCGATCGGGGCTCGTCGGGCCGGTGTGGACGGTGGTGGTGGCTGCCGGTTCGGGTCGGCGGTTCGGCGGGCCCAAGCAGTTCGCCTCGGTGGCCGGTCGCCTCGTCGTGGAGTGGTCGGTCGCCGCAGCGCGAGCCGCGACCGACGGGGTAGTGGTCGTCGTCCCGCCGGGCAATCAGGCCGTCGGGCCCTCGACGTTCGGTGCAGATGCCGTCGTCGAAGGCGGACCCACTCGCTCGGCTTCGGTCCGGCTGGGTCTCGCAGCCGTGCCGGCCATCGCCGACGTGGTGATCGTCCACGACGCGGCGCGCCCACTTGCCGTGCCCGCGCTCTTCCAAGCCGTGATCGCCGCCGTCAGCGGTACGGGAATTTCTGGCAGCGCGGATGGAGCTGACGGAGCTGTCTGCGCCGTACCGGTCGTTGACACGATCAAGCGCGTAGTCGACAGCGGCGGCGTGATCACCGTCGGTACGACGCTCGAGCGGAGCGATCTGGTGGCCGTCCAGACCCCGCAGGCATTTCGAGCCGATGTCCTCCGGCGGGCCCACAGTGACCGCACCGCCGTCGCAGAGCCCACTGACGACGCCACGCTGGTCGAGGCGCTCGGAGGTAGCGTGCGCGTCGTGCCCGGTGACCCCGCGAACATCAAGGTGACGACCCGAGCCGACCTCTTTTTCGTCGAGCACATGCTCGCCGGCGAGAGCACCCGCGGCCCTGGCGGGTGCGGGAGCGGCGTGCCGGGAGGTCGCGGCCCTGGCGGGAGCGGGAGCGCGGGGAGGTGAACCTGCGCATCGGGTACGGGATCGACGTCCATGCCTTCTCCGACGAAAGCGGGCGCGCGCTGGTCTTGGGTGGGGTCACTGTGCCGGGCAGTCGCGGTCTCGCCGGCCACAGCGACGCCGACGCGGTCTCCCACGCGCTTGCCGACGCGCTACTGGGTGCGGCCGACCTCGGGGATCTGGGCCGGCATTTCCCCGACACCGATGCCCGTTGGGCGGGCGCGGACAGCCTTGTCCTTCTTGGAGAGGTCATGACGATGCTCGCCGGGATCGGCTACCGCGTGGTCAACGCCGATTGCACGGTGTTGCTCGATGCAGCACGGCTCTCGCCGTACACCGCAGAGATGGGTGAGCGGCTCGCGCGCGTGGTCGGTGCCCCGGTCTCGGTCAAGGCGACCCGTGCCGAAGGGCTCGGTGCCATCGGTCGCAGTGAGGGAGTGGTCTGCATGGCATCCGTCCTCATCGAGAGTGACGCCGCTCCGGACGGGGCCGCGGAGCGGGATTCGAGGGGCTGGCGGACTGAGGTGCCGGGCGACGGGGGGCCCGCGCCGGGCGATGAGACGTCGTGAGACCGGCGGAACGTCGCAGGCCAAGTGCCGGTTTGGGAGGCGAGCAGGTCGAAGGCCGGCGAGCGGTGCGAGAGCTGCTGGCTGCCGGCCGGCGACCGGTTTCCCGGCTCTGGTTCGCCGAAGGGCTGGACCCCTCTCCCCAGCTCGATGAGATCGAGACCTGGGCTGCCCGCAGGCGGGTCCGGATCGAGACCGTGCCGCGCCGTCGCCTCGAAGGGCAGGCCCGCACCGACGCCCCCCAGGGTGTGCTGGCGGTCGCCAAGGCAGTCGAATCGGTGCCCCTCGACCAACTGGTGCAACGCTCGGGGTCGGAGAAGGAGCCCTTTCTCCTCGTCGTTGCCGGCGTGACCGATCCGCGGAACCTCGGCTCGCTCCTCAGAAGTGCCGAGTGCGCGGGAGTGAATGGGGTCGTGCTGACCCGTCACAGAGCTGCCCGATTGACGCCGACGGCGGTGAAAGTGGCGGCAGGTGCGGTCGAGCACCTCGATTTCTCTGACGTCGGCGGTACGCCGGCCGCGCTCGAACGCCTAGGGCGCCTTGGAGTGTGGTCGGTGGGACTGGCCGGAGAGGTTGACAAGTCCATCTACGACGTCGCACTCGGCACGGGGCCCCTCGCGCTGGTGGTCGGCGGAGAGGAGCGGGGACTGGCACCACTGGTGCGCCGGCGCTGCGACGTCCTGGTCTCGATCCCCCAACATGGCGCGCTCCCGTCGCTCAACGTCGGGGTGGCGACCGCCATCGCGTGCTTTGAAGTGGCTCGCCAGCGGGCCGTTGAGCGTTCCTGAGCCCGGGTCACGCGGCGGCGGTCATCGCCGTGCGTCATGCCCACGTCGTTCTCGTGCGCCATTGCTGAACGTCATTCCCGCATGAGGACGGCCGTGCACTGCGGGCACCGGCGGGCCGCTTCGGGGATCTCGGTGGTGCACTCGGGGCACGGCTTTCGTGGTGGCTCGTCGGGCGGGAGCACACCCATTCGGTGCATGAGCGCCACGAGCGGCCTCATGACGAAGAAGAACACCACGAACGCCACGATGACGAACGACAGAAGCGCGTTCACGAAGCTGCCGTAGTAGAACACGCTGTGGTGCACTTCGAAATGCAAATCGGCGAAGTTTGGTTCGCCGACGATCGCAGCGATTAGCGGCGTGAGCAGGTCCTGCACAAGCGCACTGACGACGGCGGTGAACGCTGCGCCGATGATGACGGCGATTGCCAGCTCCATGACGTTGCCCCGGAGTAGGAACTGCTTGAAGTCCTTCCACATGTGAGCCCTCCGATCGGATGAGGCACTTGTTGCCGAGGCCCATCGTGCCTCGCGGAAGGCGGGCCTTGCGCCGTGGGCCGGTCATTGGCAGGCTGAACCAGTGAACGGACCCAGGCATCCTCCAGCCCGTGCTGCTGGCGGGGCTGCTGGCAGGCCTCCTAGCGGTGCTGGTGCCCGGGCTGGTGCCCCGTCTGGTGGCGGTGCTGGTGCCCGGGCTGCTGGCGGGCATCTGGACGGACGTGAAGGTATCGCCGCGGGCCGGGCACTGGTGCTGGTCGTCGTGGTGATCGTGCTGGGCGTCGTGCTCATCCGCTCCGATGGCACGAACTCTCGTTCCCGTTCGGCAGTGCATGGGACGACTGCGACGACCGTGCCCACGGTGAACGTTCACGTTCGGGCGACGACCACTCCGACCACCGTTCCGAGATCGAGTGTGAACGTTCTCGTTGCGAACGGGAGCACGACCACAGGCGCAGCGGCCTTTTTCACCACCAAGCTCAAGGCGGCCGGGTGGAGCACCCTGGCTCCGACCACAGCGCCCAAGGGCACTGTATCGCTCGTGTACTACGCCTCCGCGCAGCAAAAGGCAGCCCAGAGCGTCGCGGCTGCACTCGGGCTCAAACCCACATCGGTCCAGCCGATACCGGCCTCGCCAGGGATCACGGGAGCCACAGCCGCGGACGTGGTCGTCGTTGTGGGCCCGAGCCTTGCAAGCCAGGTCGCGACGCCGGCCGCGACCACGACCCCGACGACGGCAGCGCCGGCCACGACCTCCACCACGACAGCGCCGGCCACGACAGCGCCGGCCACGACCTCCACCACGACAGCGCCGGCCACGACAGCGCCGGCCACGACAGCGCCGGCCGCCGGCTGATCGGTGGCTTCGATGGATCTCCCTCCCGTGCTGGCCCCCCTGCGCGACCGACCGTCGGAGAGCGCGCTGTTCGTCGATTTCGACGGCACGTTGGCCGCGATCGTGGAGGACCCTTCCGAGGCACGTCCTCTCCCCGGTGCTTCGGCGGTCCTCGCCCGCCTGGCGAGCCATTTCGGCTTGGTGGCGGTGGTGTCAGGGCGACCCGCCGGGTTCCTGCTCCAGACGCTCGACCGACCCCTCGGGGTGCATGTCGTCGGCCTGTACGGGATGGAGACGTGCGAGCCTGGCGGTACGGTTCGAGTCAGCGAGGAGGCCAGGGCCTGGCGTCCGGTGGTCGCTGAAGTTGCCGAGCGAGCGCAGGCCAACGCACCCCGTCGTGTCGGCATCGAGCTGAAGGGGTTGACCGTCACCCTCCACTGGCGGACCCGCCCAGACGCCCAGGCATGGGTATCGGAATTCTGCGCGAGTGAGACGAGCCGCACTGGGCTGGTGGGCCAGCCGGGGCGCATGGCGATGGAGCTCCGTCCACCGGTGGATGTCGACAAAGGAAGCGTGGTGCGCACGATGGGAGCCGGATATACCCGTCTCGCGTGCTTCGGGGATGACCTGGGTGATCTTCCGGCGTTCCGCGTCCTCGGAGAGATGGCAGCAAATGGGGCGTCAGTGGCCCGTGTCGCGGTGGTCGACCAGGAGAGCCCAGCGGAGGTGGCGGCCATGGCGGACCTTGTCGTGGAAGGCGCGCCCGCTGCGATCCGGCTCCTCCAGAGGCTTGCCGAAGCGATCACATCCGCTTTCGACTGACCGCGTCATTCCGTTCCGGCACAGCCAGCGGCCTGGAGCTGGTCGGCCAACCAGTCCGCAGCGGTACGCTGCGCGACGATCTCGCGAAGTTTGAGCGCCCGCTCGGAGCGCTCGCGCTCGGGCATATTGAGGGCCAGGTCCATGCTCGCCGCGGTGTCCGAGACATCGAAAGGGTTGACCCCGATCGCCGCCGGGCGCAGTTCCTCCCAGGCACCGGCTTCGCGCGAGAGGATCACCGCGCCTCCGACGGAGTTGACTAGCGCACCTTCTTTCGCGACGAGGTTCATCCCATCACGGACCGGGTTCACCAGTAGTGCATCGTAACGTCGCAGCGCAGCGAGCGACTTGCTCCGGTCGTCGGCGACCTCGAGCTCGATTGGCGTCCACTCCGCGGTGCCCCACTGCTCGTTGATGCGGGCGACCGTATGCTCCACCTCCGAGCGATAGGCCAGGTAGTCCTGCAAGTTCTGCCGGGACGGGTACGTGAGCGCCATCATGACGACCCGCTGTCGCCAGGCTGGCCGGGTCTCCAGCAGCTCGGCGTAAGCCCAGAACCCACGGAGAAGGTTCTTCGACAGCTCAACCCGGTCGACTCTCACGATCAGCTTGCGGTCCCCGACCCAGTTGTCGAGTTCGTGTTGGGCACTCACGGTCTTAGGCGACCCCATCTCTCGAGAGAGACCCTTCGAATCGGGCCCGAGCGGCGCGACGAAGGTCCGTGGCGGGCTCAGCGGATCGGAGCCGGTGTCGGCGACTCCATCTGCGTAGTCGGACCTGAACGCGTGTTCCCAACGCCGGGTGTGAAATCCGCACGCGCCGAAACCGGCCATGCCCGAAAGGAGCTCACCAGCCGCGGCCGCCGGCAGGCTCCGAAGCGCATCGGGGCCGGCAAACGGCGTGTGGCTGAAGTGCACCGTGCGCAAGTCGGGACGGGATTTGGCCAGGATGCTGCCGATGAGCGCGAGGTGGTAGTCCTGGACCAGCACCACCGCCCCGGGGGGAGCAGCGTGGACGACGGCCTCTGCGAAGAGCACATTGAGGGCTCGATAGGCCTCCCATGCCTCGTGCCAGCGCCGATCCAGCACTGGCCGGCGAGGCAGGTCGAAGAGGTGGTGGTGGCAGTACCACAAGGTCGCGTTCGCGATGAGGTCGTAGGCCATTCGGTAGAGCTCGACGTCGGGCTCGACGGCGACCACCCGAATCCCGTCGCCGGACATCAGCCCTGCGGCGGAAGCCATCTGGTCGGCCGGGGTCATTGCGGCGGCGATCCAGGTGGTGTCGGTACCGGCGAGGAGGCTGCGAAGGGTCCCGGCGACGCCGCCAGCGGCATCGGCTGGCACCGGCCGGCTTGAGGAGTCGAGCTGGAAGGAGCGGGGCCCCCGGTTGGAGACGACGACCACCTCGGGCATCCCAGGAACCCTAGCGGTCTCCAGGAGGAAGGAAGCCAAGATCGTTCGGTCGGCCCGCTCGGGCGAGTGCTGCCCGGAGCACGTCGACGGCCTGGGGTCGCAGCTCGCTGAGGGGGCGATTCCGATGGACGCGGACTCCGAGGTCCACCTGGGTCACCGATCCGGTGCCGTAGCGCGAGGCGACGTCCAGCAGCAGCCCCAGCTCCACCCCGTACCCCTCGGCAAGTTCCAGCCGCTCAAGAACCCTCCGGGGCGCTGCCGACTCGCCCGCGAGGGGTTGGCGCACGGGGAGCAGATCGGGGAACAGCACTTCGAGGAGTGGGCGGGCCAGCAGTTCGGTCACACGCCCTCCTCCGGCAGGGTCGTCACCCACGGGCCGCTCGTAGAACCCCTTCACCAGGGAGACACCTGGTTCGGTCAACAGCGGGCCGAGGAGGCCGCTCACGAATTCCGGGGTCGTGTTCTCCACGTCGGCATCGAGGAACACGAGCAGGTCTCCGTCCGAAGAGTCCACTCCGGCTCGCATGGCCTGACCTTTGCCGCCGCCGTCTCCCCGATCGACCGAGATCACCCGGGCTCCTGCAGCGCGCGCTACGTCGGCCGTGCCGTCGGTCGATCCATCGTCGACCACCAGCACGTCGTCCACCAAGCCCGACCCGCCGGCTGCGGCGACGTGTGGCTCCACGACGGCCCGCACGACCGCGCCGACCGTGCGCTCTTCATCTCGTGCCGGGATGCAGACAGTCACCTTCAGCCCAGCCTTTGCCGGTACGAGCCGGTCGGTGGTGAACGCCGAGCGGTGGTACGTCCTGGGGCCACGATCCATCCGCCGATCTTGGCCGATTTCTGCCCGGCCCGGCAGATCCGCTTTTCCCGGCGGCACCGGCCTCAGTCTCGCGGCCCCGAAGGCTGTGCGGAATGCTCCCAGAGAATCGCAGCATGGCATTGACACCGGACGCGTCGTCGGCCACCATAGAGGGATCATCCAGAGCGGTTGAGGGACGGGCCCTGTGACGCCGCGGCAACCACTGACGATTCCCAGCGTTCGTTCGAGCGGACCGGGCAGTCGCCAACAGGTGCCAATGCCCGATCGATGAGGAGGACTGCAATGGATCACGTCACCGGGCTGCGCTGTCGAGAGTGCGGGCGGTGCTTCCCAGTAGAGGCGCTCCATGTGTGCGACTTCTGCTTTGGTCCGCTCGAGGTCTGTTACGACTACGAAGCCATCGCCGCCACCGTCAGCCGCGAACGGATCGCCGAAGGCCCGCGGTCGATCTGGCGCTACCGGGACCTCTTACCGGTGGGCGAGGATGCCCCGGTCGACCTTGGAGCTGGCTTCACCCCGCTGGTCCGGGCGGACCGGCTGGCGGCAGAACTGGGCCTTGGGGAGCTGTGGATCAAGGACGACACGGCCAATCCCACCGGGTCGTTCAAGGACCGCGTCGTGTCGGTGGCTCTCACGAAGGCCCGCCAGCTCGGTTTCAAGGTCGCAGCATGCGCCTCGACCGGCAATCTGGCGAATTCTGTCGCTGCCCATTCGGCGCGGGCGGGCATGGCGTCGGTCGTCCTGATTCCCCAGGACCTCGAAGTGGCGAAGATCACCATGACCGCCGTGTACGGCGGGACGGTGGTGGCGGTGGAGGGCACCTACGACGACGTGAACCGGCTCTGTGCCGAGTTGACCAGTGAGCATCCCAGCTGGGCTTTCGTGAACGTGAACATCCGCACCTACTACGCGGAAGGATCGAAGACCCTCGCCTTCGAGATCGCCGAACAGCTCGGCTGGCAGGCGCCCGACCACGTCGTGGTGCCCGTGGCGTCGGGGAGCCAGCTCACCAAAGTGGCCAAAGGCTTCCTTGAGCTCGGAGAGGTCGGCTTGCTGGACCGCACATCACGGGTACGGGTCTCGGGAGCACAGGCGGCCGGGTGCGCGCCGGTGGCGACGGCGTTCGCCGAGGGCTGGGATGCGATCCGACCGGTCAAGCCGTCGACGATCGCCAAGTCGCTGGCGATCGGCAACCCTGCCGATGGGTGGTACGCGCTGTCTGCGATCAGGGAGTCGGGGGGTGGGTGCGCTTCGGTGAGCGACGAAGAGATCTTGGAAGGCATCCGCCTCCTCGCGCGCACCGAAGGGATATTCGCCGAGACGGCCGGCGGCGTGACGATTGCCAGCTTGGCCAAGCTGGCGGCCTCGGGGGTGGTCGGCCGGGACGAGCGGGTAGTGGCCCTGGTCACCGGTCACGGTCTCAAGACGGTGGAGGCGCTGGTGCCAGGGATTGGGCCGACTGCGACCATTCCCGCCACGCTGGACGCATTCGAGTCCGTGGTCTCGGCCACAGACGATCTGGTGGCCGCAGGCTCCTCGGTCGGGGAGCGAGCGCCGTCGTGACCGCCGTCCCGCTCCCGTGCACCGCGCCGAGCACAGCCCCGTACCCTGTCCACCGAACCATCGAGACCAACGAGACCAAGGAGCCGCTCCAATGACCGTGTCCGTGAGGATCCCGACCCAGTTGCGCACGCTCACGGGAGGGGCAGGGGAGGTGAAGGTCCAAGGCGCCACCGTGAAGGAGGTCTTGATCGCCCTGGAGGACGCCCACCCTGGTTTCGCCCCACGGCTCTTTGATGACGACGGCGGGCTCCGGCGTTTCGTCAACGTGTTCTTGGCCGACGAGGACGTGCGTTTCCTCGAGGGGCTGGCCACCCCGGTGGCAGACGGGCAGACCGTCTCGATCGTGCCGGCGGTGGCGGGGGGCTGAACTTCTTGCCCGGGTGCAGTTGCACCGGGGCCGCTGGCGTGGTTTGCTATTAGCACTCAGTGAATGAGAGTGCTAACGACCCCGGTATCGTAGGTGGGAGACCGAACCCCCTGCCGGGGCCAACTGACCAACGGAGGAATATCCCATGCCCAAGCTGATCGCTTTCGACGAGGAAGCCCGCCGGGCGCTCGAAACCGGCATGAACAAGCTGGCCGACGCCGTACGCGTCACCCTCGGCCCGAAGGGCCGCAATGTGGTGCTCGACAAGAAGTGGGGCGCCCCGACGATCACCAACGATGGCGTCTCGATCGCCAAGGAGATCGAGTTGGAGGATCCCTACGAGAAGATCGGCGCCGAGTTGGTCAAGGAGGTGGCCAAGAAGACCGACGACGTCGCCGGTGACGGGACCACCACGGCAACGGTCCTGGCATGGGCGATGGTCCACGAAGGGCTGCGGAACGTCGCAGCCGGCGCCAACCCGATGTCGCTCAAGAAGGGGATCGAGGCTGCGGTCGAAGAGGCTGTCAACTCCATCCACGGCCTGGCCAAGGAGACCGACTCCAAGGAGCAGATCGCACAAGTTGCCTCGATCTCCGCTGCAGACACCGAGATCGGTGGGATGATCGCCGAGGCGATCGACAAGGTTGGCAAGGACGGGGTCATCACCGTCGAGGAATCGCAGACGTTCGGGATGGAGATGGACCTGGTCGAAGGAATGCGCTTCGACAAGGGCTACATCTCCCCGTACTTCGTGACCGACCCCGAGCGGATGGAAGCCGTGCTCGAGGATGCCTACGTGCTTATCGTCGGCTCGAAGATCACGGCCGTGCGCGATCTGCTCCCGGTGCTCGAGAAGGTGATGCAGTCCGGAAAGCCGCTCGTGGTGATCGCCGAGGACGTGGAAGGTGAGGCCCTGGCCACGCTGGTCGTGAACAAGATCCGCGGCACCTTCAAGAGCGTCTCAGTGAAGGCACCGGGCTTTGGCGAGCGGCGGAAGGCGATGCTTCAGGACATTGCGATCCTGACCGGCGGCCAGGTCGTCACCGAAGAGGTCGGGCTGAAGCTGGAGAACGTCGGCCTGGACCTGCTCGGCAAGGCGCGCAAGGTGGTCGTGACCAAGGACGAGACCACGATCGTCGAAGGTGCCGGTGACGAGGCCGACATCAAGGGGCGGATCAACCAGATCAAGACCGAGATCGAGAACACCGACTCCGACTACGACCGGGAGAAGCTCCAGGAGCGCTTGGCCAAGCTCTCTGGAGGGGTCGCGGTGATCAAGGTCGGGGCGGCGACCGAGGTTGAGCTCAAGGAGAAGAAGCACCGGATCGAGGACGCTGTCTCGACGACCAAAGCCGCTATCGAAGAGGGCGTCGTGCCGGGCGGTGGTGTGGCGCTCCTGCGGGCCCAGGCCGCTGTTCTCGAACGGAGCGGGAAGCTTGAAGGAGACGAAGCCACCGGAGCCAGGATCGTCGCCCGGGCGGTCGAAGAGCCTCTCAAGCAGATCGCGGTCAACGCCGGCCTCGAAGGCGGTGTGATCGTCGAGAAGGTGCGAAACCTGAAAGGTGCTGAAGGGCTCGATGCCGCGACCGGCGAGTACGGTGACCTGTTCAAAGCGGGGGTGATCGACGCGGCCAAGGTGACGCGCTCGGCGCTGCAGAACGCGGCCTCGATCGCGGCGCTCTTCCTCACGACCGAGGCAGTCATCGTCGACAAGCCCGAGGAGAAGGCACCGGCAATGCCCGGCGGCGGCATGGAGGACTACTGATCCCCGGCACGATGCTTGGCGAATGTGTGAGAGTCGAGGGGCGTCTTCAGGACGCCCCTCGACCGCGCACCGGCGCTGATTTCTTTATGCTGAGGCGGTGAGCACAGCGCCCACAGGTTCCGGCTCCCCCAGCCCGTCAGTTGGCATGGCCGTGCTCCACCTGTTCTGCCGGGTGAAAGCGCCGGTGGACGCGGCCCTCGTGGAGGACGCCTGCGAACGTTCCCGTGCCCGCGGGACCCAAGTGGTCGCCGCGGCCATGCTCGGCCACAAGGCGGACGTGGGTCTGATGGCGCTCGGATCCGATGTCTGGGGTCTTCGCGACTTGCAGACGCAGGTGCAGCGAGCGGGTCTCGACCCCGTGGCCTCCTACGTGTCGGTGACCGAGGTCTCCGAGTACGCCGCTGGCGTCCCCGAGGCCATGAAGCAGGCACGCCTCTATCCTCAACTGCCGCCGGAGGGCAAGCGCGCGTACTGCTTCTATCCGATGTCGAAACGACGGGAGGCAGGGCAGAACTGGTACAGCCTCGAGTTCGAAGAGCGGAAGCGCTTGATGATCGGCCATGGCGCGCTGGGACGCACGTTCCACGGGCGGATCCTCCAGCTCATTACGGCGTCGACCGGGCTGGACGACTGGGAGTGGGGTGTCACGCTGTTCGGTGTGCACCTTGACGACCTCAAGGACTGTGTCTACCAGATGCGCTTCGACGAGGCGTCTGCGCGTTACGCCGAGTTCGGCCCGTTCTACACCGGGGTGGTGGGCGATCTCTCGGAGGTCTTGGCGTCTACCGGGAGCGGTCGCACGTGAGCGCGGTCGTCGGGCTGGCCGGCACGACGGCGGCCGATGAAGACAGGATGGCCCGACTGGAAGGAATCTTGCTCGAGCTCGAGCGCGTCGTGGTGGCATTCAGCGGCGGTGCCGATTCAGCCTTTCTGGCACATGTGGCCACGTCAGTGCTGGGTCCTGAGCGGGTGCTGTGCGCGACCGCAGTCTCCCCCTCCCTGCCTGAGGTCGAACACCGTGATTGCAAGGCGTTGGCGGCTGCATGGGGACTGCGCTGGAAAGCCCTCCTCACCGCCGAGATGGACGATCCCGCGTACGTGGCCAACGGCGTCAATCGGTGTGCTCGCTGCAAGGAGGCGCTGATGGATGTCCTCGAGCCGTTGGCCGTGGCCGAAGGAGCCACCGTCGTGCTCGGCGTGAACGTCGACGATCTCGGTGATCACCGCCCAGGCCAGCAGGTAGCGGAGGCTCGCGATGCACGGTTCCCGCTGGTAGAGGCTGGATTTTCCAAGTCGGACGTCCGGGCATGGTCTCGCCTGAGGGGGCTGAGGACTTGGAACAAGCCTGCGGCCGCGTGCCTCGCATCGCGAGTTCCCTATGGCACGCCGGTCACCGTTGCAACGTTGGGCAGCGTGGCTCGAGCCGAATCGGCACTGCATGGACTGGGCTTCTCCGAGGTACGCGTCCGGCATCATGGATCGTCGGCGCGTGTCGAAGTTCCCGACGAGGATATGGCTGAGCTCTTCGAGCGCCGGTCCGAAGTGGTCGAGGCCGTGCGCTCGGCGGGGTACGCCTTCGTCGCGCTCGACCTCGAGGGGTTTCGATCCGGCAGCATGAACCGGCTGCTCGAACCGGAAGGATCGAGCGGACCCGAGAGCACGAACAAAGGACGGCCTCGGTGACCAGGGTACGGGTGAAGCTCACGTTCCCCGAATCGCTGGTGCAGGAGCCGGTGCTGGCCCGACTGGTCCGTCGTTTCGATGTGGAGCCGAACATCCGGCGCGCGAACGTCGACGACCGCCAGGGGTGGATCATCTGCGAGCTCGACGGATCAGCGGCATCGGTGGACAGCGCCGTGACCTGGCTCTCCGAGCAGGGGATCCGAGTCGACCTCCTCGGGGACGTGCTGGAGAGCTGAAGGACTCGCGTTGCGGAGGCCGGAGAGCTCGACGGTCAAGGCAGATCCGAATTGAGCAAGGAGTACATGTACATGTCGCGGCGCTTTCCCGCCACCTCCTGCCAGCTTCGCAGCAACCCTTCACGGACGAATCCGGCACTCTCCGCCGTCCGGATCGAAGCCTCGTTCCACGGCTCGGCATAGAGCTCGAGGCGCGGCACGCCAAGGACGGTGAGCGCCCATCGGCTCGCGGCGCGCAATGCATGTGAGGCACACCCCTGACGTCGAGCCCGCGGAAGCATCCAGTACCCGGCCGAGACGCGCCCTTGGTCCATGTCTCGGAGCCACAGACCGAGTCCTCCGACGAGACGATCGTTTGCAGTCTCGGCGACGGCGAACGAGTAGCCAAATCCGTCGCTTCGGCACCGGCGCTGGCGGTCGACGAACTCGACCGCTTCAGCCTCCGAGGAATTCGAGGGGATGGAGGAGATGAGGGGAATGAGAGGGTCCGTGCTCGCATCGACGATCCCCGGTACGTCATCGAGCGCGAACTGCCGCAATCGCACCGGTCCGGCATCGAGCGTCGGGACGCCGTCCGGATCCTCCCAACGGTCGGTCGTCAACGGGGAGAGGGCGGAGGCTCGTCGTCCCGGACGACGTGCCACCCGGCCGACGAGACGGTGCGAGGCTCATAGAACACGCAGCCGTCGGGACACGCAAACGGCAGCGGCTCGTTGGCGCCGACTCGGCAGCGCTCGAGCTTCTCGCGCCTTGGCGTGGTCTGCATGATGTAGTGACGGCAATCCTCGTTGACGGGCACGTTACATTCTGCTCCATCGTGCGGCGCGTGCCCAGGCGGGAGGCAGAGGCCGGGAGACGGCCGGTTGTGCGGCAAGGTGGTGGTCGGCGGTTAGCGGGGCCGGACGCCCGGTGGGCACGCATCGGGGCTCGCGATGGGTCGAAGGCGCGGTAGCGTCGGGAAGTGACTTCGCCGACGGCTGGTGCTGCCAGTCCCTCCGGGGCGTTCTGATGGACCCGGCTGTCCCGACTCGGACGCTCCTGAGATGGAGCGAGAGCCTGGCGGCCATCGCTCGGACCGGGCTCGGGTTCACCGAGAGCCTCTACGAGAAGGAGCGCTTCGAGGAGATCCTCCACGTCGCCGCCGACATTCGCGCAGCCGCTGACGGGACCGAAGAGGCCCTCGACGACGCCGATGGTCTGGTCCAGGAGTGGCTCGACGACGTGGGCCGCGGCATCCCAGGGTACGTCACCCCGAAGGTGGCGGTGGGGGCGGCGGTCGGGAACGATCGTGGCGAGCTACTGCTGATCCAGCGAGCCGATTCGGGGGTGTGGCTGTACCCCACCGGCTGGTGTGACGTCGGGTACTCGGCCGCCGAAGTCGTGGTGAAGGAGGTCCGAGAGGAGACCGGGATCGATGTGGAGCCTGTCCGCCTCATCGCCGTCCTCGACGGTTTGCGCTTGGGGTTCACCAGGGTGCCGCTCTACTCGCTCGTCTTCTACTGCCGGGCGACCGGCGGCACGCTGCACCCCCATCCGCTCGAATGCCGCGATGTCGGGTGGTTCTCTCAAAACGCGTTGCCGACGCCGCTCGTCGGCGTCGAACGATGGGGTGAGCACGTCTTCGCGGCCATTGCCGGTGAGCACCGTGACGTGCTCTACGACCGGGTCCGCCAGCCGATGTGGAGAGGTGGAGGCCAGGACAGCGACCAGGAGAGCGACCAGGAGAGCGGTCAGGAGAGCGATCGCGGTGATTGACGGGGACACGGTGGGCGTCGAGGAGGTCCATGTGCTCGACGACGAGGTGCTGACCGCGATGAGGCAGCTCCTGCCCCAGCTCTCCTCGTCAGCCCCGGCAGTCACAACTGCTCATTTGGAAGAGCTGGTGAGCACACCGGCGACCCGCTTGCTTGTTGCTCGGGATGCCAGCGGGACCATCGTGGGCTCGTTGACGCTGGTCGTCTTCCGCATTCCAAGCGGCCTGCGCGTGTGGATCGAGGACGTGGTGGTGAGCGAGCTCGCCCGTGGCAGGGGAGTGGGATCGGCTCTCGTACGCGCGGCACTGGCCATGGCGGAGAAGGCCGGCGCGAGGACGGTCGACTTGACCTCTCGGCCCGATCGTCTCGAAGCGAACCGCCTGTATGCCCGGCTTGGCTTCGCCATCCGGACGACCAACGTCTACCGCTTCGAGCTCGGCTGAGCTGCGCGCGCGGAGCGTCGAGCGGACCGCGAGAAAGAAAAACCATGCATTTCGTGATCATCGGCGGCGGACCGGCTGGCTCCCAGGCGGCAACGCACGCTGCCCGGGCCGGTGCCGAAGTCACGCTGATCGAGCGGGACATCGTCGGAGGCGCAGCCAATCTCTGGGACTGCATCCCGTCCAAAGCGATGATAGCGACCGGCGGGGCAATAGCGTTCCTCGAGCGTTCGTCGGGAATGGGGTTAGAGCCAATCCATGCGCAGCTCGACCTGCCTGGGCTGCGGGATCGGATCGATGCCGTCACCGCGCGCCTCGAGCACAACCTCGTGACGATCTTGGAAAGCCAGGGAGTAGAGCTCGTTGCCGGCACCGGTCGACTGGAGGAGCCGGGAGTAGTGGTGGCGGAGACGCCGGGAGGTGTGCGCCGGCTGCATGCCGATGCCGTCCTGGTGGCCACTGGGAGCCGCCCACGCGTGCCGGAGTGGGCTCAACCCGATGGCGAGAGAGTCCTTACGACCCGGGACGCGTACCCGCCACAGGAGCTTCCCGAGCACTTGGTGGTGGTCGGCTCCGGCGTGACCGGGGTGGAATTCGTCCACATGTTCACTTCGCTCGGCTGCCAGGTCACGCTCATCGTCAGCCGACAGCAGGTCCTGCCCCGCAAAGATCCCGAAGTTGCAGCAGTGCTGGAGGAGGATTTTCTCCGTCGCGGCGTGCACCTTCTGAAAGGTGCCAGGGCGATTGCCGTGGACCGCGGGGCCCAAGATGTGCTCGTGCGTTGCGACGACGGACGGGCGGTGGCTGGGAGCCACCTCCTGTTGGCGGTGGGCTCGCTGCCGAACTCCGAGCAGCTCGGCCTGGAACGAGTGGGAGTTGCCGTCGACAGTTCGGGGTACATCCCGGTCAACCGGCACTGCCAGACCAACGTTGCCAGCATCTACGCAGCCGGAGACGTGTCGGGCAAGCTCCCCCTGTCTTCGGTCGCCTCCATGCAGGGTCGCAAGATCGCCGAGCACGTGATGGGCAACCATACCGCCGCTCACCGGCATCTGAACTACGACAAGGCGGCGTCTGCCATCTTCACCGAGCCAGAGATCGCCGACGTGGGCCTGGCCGAGGCTGACGCGTTCGCCGAGGGGCGCAAGATCCGCGTGACCAAGGTCCCCTTCGCAGCGAGCGCCAAGGCGCTCATCAACGACGATCCGCGCGGATTCGTGAAGATCATCTCCGATCCGGCGACCGGGGTGGTGTTGGGTGGATCGATCGTCGGCCAGAACGCGGCCGAGCTGATCTCGGTCCTTGCAGTGGCCGTCACGGCCGGGCTCAAGGTGTCGGACATCGCCGAGAGCATGCTGGTACATCCGACCCTGGCCGAAGCGCTGGCCGAAGCGGCCGAATAGTCGTACGCTGATCTCGGTTACGGGGGAGGGGAGGGTACGATGAGCGAGACCCCTCAAGGTCCGGGATGGTGGGTCGCGTCGGACGGACGCTGGTACCCCCCTGAGCTCCATCCGTCCGGCTTGGGCGCTCCACCGCCTCCCCAGCCCGCTTACAGGAGCCCCGACGAACCCGATCCCGATCCCGAGAAGGACGCTCGCACCGATGGGCTGCCGTCGTTCAACGAGATCGTCCCGCCCGAAGTGCGCTCCCAAGGACGGTCGGCGGCCGATGCACTTGTGGAGGTGCCGGTTGCCGGGAACAGGACCCTGGAAGTCCAAGTGAGCGGACCGGAATGGGGGACGCCGCTGGTGTTCCACCATGGGATTCCGTTCGCCGCCGCTCCGTGGCCGGCGGCAGCCGAGGCGGCAGCCCGGCACGGGTTGCGCTGGGTGCAGTGGTCGCGGCCGGGGTACGGCGCGTCCGATCGAATGGAGGGACGCGACGTCGCTGCTGCGGCCCACGACGCCGAAGCGGTCCTCGATGCGCTCGGCCACCAGTCGTTTCTCTCGCTCGGATGGTCGGCCGGAGGGCCGCATGCCCTGGCCTGTGCGTCGCTGCTGGCCGACCGCTGCCTCGCGGTGGCGACCCTCGGTTCGCCGACGCCCGTTGCGGCCGGCGTCTGGGAGCAGGCGGAGTCCGGATTCGGCAGTGCCATCGCCGCTGCCGTGCAGGGGATGGCCGGCGCACAGCAGGAGGTGCGGAACAGATCTTCCCAATTGCGCTGCCAGCCCGGATGGCTGGACGGGGAGAGCCGCGGTGATGCCGAGGTCCTCCCCGAAGTGGAGTTGGTGAGCGACCTGGCGTCGGTGTTCGGCTCCCCACTGGCCGCAGCCGATGTCGTCGCGGTAACCAGCTCGGCTTCCGTGCCTTTGGGGCACGCGCTCGCCAGGGGGGTCGGAGCCGGGGTCGGCGGGTGGTGCGACGATCTCGTGGCGCTCGGCAGTGAGTGGGGTTTCGATCTCTCGGCGGTGAGCGTGCCGGTGGCCGTCTGGCACGGGAGCGATGATCTGTGGGTCCCGGTCCCCCATGCCACCTGGCTGGCCGATCAACTGCAGCGGCCCCACCTGCGACCGGTAGCCGGGCAGGGTCATGTCTCGATGATCCTCAACCTGCTCGATGCTGTCGTCGAGGATCTCGTGGACCTCTCTCGCACGTCCACCAAGGATCTCGCCTGACGTGAGCGCGTCCCGGCGTTGTTCCCCAGCTCACGTCGGACCTCAGTGGCAGGTCGTGCCCGAGGCGGGCACCGTGTGATCGACGAGGTACGACGTCACCACCCGGTCCATGCATTGATCACTCGTGCCGTTCAAGAGCCACGTGTGCCGTTCCCCGAACTATCAGCGAATATCTCACTGACCTTGAGGCCCGTCTCCGGGCCTCTCGGGCGGCTGGTATTCCAGCCGTGCCACTGTCACGGACAGATGCCAGAGGCATCAGGCCACC
>JAJYWG010000078.1 GCA_021791615.1 Actinomycetes bacterium | reverse complement strand
AGCGCGGCCCGCAGCTCGTCGGGAGCGAGGACCTCACAGGGGACCGAGAGCGCGGCGAGGAAGCCGACCATCCCCGCCAGGTGCGGTCCGCCGAGCTCGACGATCGTGGCCCCGTCGCCATCGGCGCTGAGGACCCCGACGGTGCGTGACGCCTGTGCGTGCCGAGAATGTCATCCACCGCGTGTGAGCTGGACTTTGACGGCTGACGCCGGGCGCGGCGAGCATCCGGCCGTGACCCTCTCGTTCGTCTACCGGGCGTTCTGGCGCGTCCTCCAGCTGATCCGCCTCATCGCTCGCAAAGATACGCACCTCGCTATCGAGGTCGTCGTGCTGCGCCACGAGGTGGCGGTGCTCCGACGCCAGGTCCACCGACCCGCGCTGGAACCGGCAGATCGAGCGCTACTGGCGGGACTGGCACGACTGCTCACCCGCCAGCGGCTCGAGCACCTCTTCGTCCAACCGGCAACCCTGCTGCGCTGGCACCGGGACCTTGTCGCCAAGCGCTGGACCTACCCGCACGGCAGCCCAGGTCGACCGGCTATCGCGAAGGGAACCACGGCCGTGGTGCTCCGGTTGGCGAAGGAGAACCCGACTTGGGGCTACCGCCGCATCCACGGCGAGCTCGCCACTATGGGCATTGTCATCGCCGCCTCGAGCGTCTGGGCGATCCTGAAGCGCCACGGCATCGATCCGTCACCGAGCAGGTCGGGACCGACGTGGGCGGAGTTCCTCGCCACCCAGGCGAAAGGGCTGATGGCGTGCGACTTCTTCCACGTCGACACCGTCCTTCTCCGCAGGCTCTACGTGCTCGTGTTCATCCACCACGACAGCCGTCGCGTACGGATCGCCGGCATCACGACCAACCCGGTCGCCAGCTGGGTCACCCAACAGGCCCGCAATGTCTCGATGGACCTCGCCGACCACACAAACCCTGTCAAGTTCCTCATCCGCGATCGCGACACCAAGTTCACGACTTCCTTCGACGCCGTCTTCGCCGCAGAGGGCACCAGGATCATCAAGAGCCCGGTCCGGGCACCCCGAGCGAACGCCATCTGTGAGCGCGTGATCGGCACCATCCGGCGCGAGTGCCTCGACCGGATGCTCATCCTCGGCCGCCGTCACCTCCAAGCAGTCCTCGCCGAGTACGTCGAGCACTACAACGTCCACCGCCCGCACCGCTCTCTGGACCAACGTGCACCCTCCGCGCTCGACACGCCTCCCGCACTGATCGGCGATGTCGACCCCGCCCGGCTACGAAGAACCGACCGCCTGGGCGGCCTAATCCACGAGTATCGGATCGCTGCCTGAGCTGGGTGGACGGGGTTCTCGGCACCCACACCTATGCGTGCACACGCAAGACTGACTCGGAGGACGACATCGACGTGCCGGTCGCCGCGGAACAGCAGTTCACCGGCCACATCTCGCCGCGCACACCCTGCATACGCATGCGTATTCAGGGTTGATAAGGCCCCGAGAAAAACCCCCGAGAAACTCGGATCTTCGACACGAGCCCCCGCGCGAACCCGCTGGTCACAGCGTTGTGCATACGCAAAAGAGCGCGACGAACCAGACGAACTAGTGGCGGGGGCTTTGCGGCAACCCGCGACCGATGGCCCCAACAACGCCAAAGGTGCTGGTGATCCGGCCGTGCATATGCAGGGCTTGGCGCGTGCATTGCTCAATGTCGGGACCTATCTGGTCGAGAGTCCCCACAAACGCGGCCAGGTCCCAGTAGCGGATCGTTCAGGCCGCGTCACAACGTGCGTCAGGCCACCTGCACAGCGTCCTTGAGTCGGGCGGGGACTTCTTCGGGGAACGAGACGACGAGGTGCCGACCGAGGGCGTTGGCGACCCGGGCGAGAGTATCGATGCGGTTGCGGGCCCCTCCACCCTCCTCGAGGCGCGAAATGACCGACTGCGTCGTTCCCATCCGCTCGGCCAGCTCGCGCTGGCTGATCCCGGCCCCCGTACGGAGGTCGTAGATCAGCTGGCCCAGCGCGAGATCCTGCTCGACGCCCGCCCGCGTCTCGGTAGTCGGCACTCGACGCTTCGTCTTCACGTCATCCCAACGGGAGTAGTTCGCCATGTTCTCCTCCTTCACGGATCCCTTCGGGCGCAATCCTCGGCGGCCTTGCGTGCCCTGGTGATCTCAGTGCGCTCGTTGTTGCGTTGTTTGCGGAAGGTCGTGAGCAGCACTACGCGACCGTCCCTGGTGAATCGATACGTGATCCGCCGAGCGGTAGGGCCGAGCGTGAATCGCAGTTCGAACAGCCCGTCGCCGAGGCTCCTCGACAGCGGCATGCGCGCCGACGACCCGAGGGCAGCAAGCCGGTCCACCACCACCACCACCCGATCCCACTCGTCATCGTCGAGCAAGTCCATCCAGTCGACGATCTCGTCGTGAAGCTCGACTGTGACCACACCGACCATCATAGCGTTACTACGATCATCTCATAGAAGAGATCATCCGGTCACGACGGAGGTGGGCCGGGCCTGCGTGTCGGTGCCGAGAAGGCCATCCATGGCCCGCGACCAGCACCTTGACGCCGGGACTCGGGCGCGGCGAGCATCCGGCAGTGACCCTCTCGTTCCTCTACCGGGCGTTCTGTCGCGTCCTCCAGCTGATCCGACTCGTCTTCCGCCGTGACACCGATCTCGCCATCGAGGTCGTCATACTGCGCCACGAGGTGGCAGTCTTGCGGCGCCAGGTCCATCGACCGGCGCTTGAGCTGGCGGACCGGGCGGTGCTGGCGGGACTCGCACGGCTGCTGCCTCGTCACCGTCTCGGGCACTTCTTCGTCCAGCCGGAAACCTTGCTGCGCTGGCACCGGGATCTTGTCGCCAAGCGCTGGACCTACCCACACAGCCGGCCCGGTCGACCAGGCATCGCCAAGGGCACCACCGCGCTCGTCCTGCGCTTGGCGAAGGAGAACCCGACTTGGGGCTACCGCCGCATCCACGGCGAGCTGGCCACCATGGGTATCGTCATCTCCCCCTCAAGCGTGTGGGCGATCCTGAAGCGCCACGGCATCGGGCCGTCACCGCGGCGATCGGGACCGACGTGGGCGGAGTTCCTCGCCGCACAGGCAAAAGGATTGATGGCGTGCGACTTCTTCCATGTCGACACGGTCCTTCTCCGCAGGCTCTACGTGCTCGTGTTCATCCACCACGACACGAGGTTCGTGCGGATCGCCGGCGTGACGGCAACGCTCGCTGCCGACTGGGTGACCCAGCAGGCCCGGAACCTCTCCATGGACCTGGCAGACCACGTCACCGCCATCAAGTTCCTCATCCGCGATCGCGACACCAAGTTCACCGCTTCCTTCGACGCCGTCTTCGCCGCCGACGCTGTCCGGGCCATCAGAACCCCGGTCCAAGCTCCTCGGGCGAATGCCATCTGCGAGCGCGTGATCGGCACCATCCGGCGCGAATGCCTCGACCGGATGCTCATCCTCGGCCGCCGCCACCTCGAAGCAGTCCTTGCCGAGTACGCCGAGCACTACAACGCCCACCGACCCCACCGCACTCTTGGCCAATGTGCACCGTCTCCGGTCGACTCGCCTCCGGTACCGATCGGCGATGTCGACCTCGCCCGGCTACGAAGAACCGACCGCCTGGGCGGCCTCATCCACGAGTATCGGATCGCCGCCTGAGCAGGGTGGACGGGGTTCTCGGCACCCACAGGTCCTGAAAGGCCAAGATCTTGAGCACGACGTACGGCAGGATGCCGGCGACACGAACGGTGACGCGGGACACACCGCCACCGTCTAAGCGCTCGCCTTCGAGCTGGTGCTCGCGATGGTCGTGTTGGACCAATCGCGCGCCTCGGACGTTGAACGCGCCGAGGTTCGAGCCAACCCTCTCGCCCTTGGGCTTGAAAATTCGCCCGGGCTCGACGGCATCCGTCTCGCAGAGGAACTCCACGGTGACCTTCACACCGTCGACGTCGCGATGCCAGCGAAAGCTGGTGTCGCCCGGAGTGAATCCGGACTTCTTGAGATTGTTCTCCAGG
>JAJYWG010000453.1 GCA_021791615.1 Actinomycetes bacterium | reverse complement strand
GCTTTTCGAGGACAACGGCTCTGGGATGCACACGCACCAGTCGCTGTGGTCGGCCGGCGAGCCGCTGTTCGCCGGCGACGGCTATGCCGGCTTCTCCGACATCGGCCGGTGGTACATCGGCGGGCTGCTCAAGCATGCGCCAGCGATCCTCGGGTTCGCAGCCCCGACCACCAACTCGTACAAGCGCCTGGTCCCGGGCTATGAGGCACCGGTGAACCTCGTCTACTCCCAGCGCAACCGGTCGGCCGCCTGCCGGATCCCCCTGTACTCGAAGAGCCCGAAGGCCAAGCGGGTGGAGTTCCGCTGCCCCGATGCCGCGTCGAACCCGTACCTGGCATTTGCCGCCCAGCTCATGGCCGGCTTGGACGGGGTCGTCAACAAGATCGAGCCACCCGAGCCCCTCCAGGTCGACTTGTTCGACCTCCCACCCGAGGAGCTGGCGGCCATCCCCCACACGCCAGGGTCGCTCGAAGAGGCGCTCGACGCTCTCGAGGCGGACCAGGACTTCCTGAAGGCTGGCGGCGTCTTCACCGACGACCTCATCGACACCTGGCTGTCCTACAAGCGTCGGGAGGAGGCGGACCAGATCCGCTTGCGACCGCACCCCTGGGAGTTCGCGCTCTACTACGACATCTGAGCGGGACCGGCGTGCCGATCCGGGGTCTCCGGGGATTCCGGGGACTCCGGGGACGCGCCGGCGCTCCCAGCCGTGCACGGCACCACCCCCAGTTAGGCTCGCTCCGTGGACATGCGAGTAGCGGCTGCGCAGCTCAACCCGGTCGTGGGTGACCTCGAAGGGAACGTGTCCCGCATCCTCGCTGCGCTTTCGACGGCTGAGTCCCTCGGCGCCCAGGTGTGCGTGTTCCCCGAGCTGGCCATCACGGGCTACCCACCCGAGGACCTGCTGCTCAAGCCCGGGTTCGTCGCCGACAACGTCGCCGCGCTCGGCGAGGTGGCACGGGCTACCGCCCGCTGCCTGGCGGTCGTCGGGTACGTCGCGCCGCTCGCCACCGCGTCGAGGACCTCTGACGGCGGGGGTCCCGCCCTGGCGAACGCGGCCGCCGTATGCCTGGACGGCCGGGTCGTCGGTGAGCACCACAAGCGCATCCTTCCGAACTACGGGGTATTCGACGAGCGCCGCTGGTTCGTCCCGGGGTCCGGACCGCTCGGGCTCTACCGGCTCCACCACGCGCTGGTGGGCGTCTCCATCTGCGAGGACGTGTGGTCGCCGGACGGTCCGGTGCCCCTGCTCGGCCGGGCGGGTGCCGACCTGGTCGTGAACGTGAACGCGTCGCCGTACTCGCGGGGCCGCCGGGCCGAACGTCTCGAGATGCTGGTCGAGCGGGCTGCACAGGCGGGCTGCCCCATCGTCTACGTCAACCAGGTCGGTGGTCAGGACGAGCTGGTGTTCGACGGGGCCAGCCTCGTCGTGGGGTCCGACGGTGCCATCCTCGCCTCCGCTCTCCAGTTCCGCGAAGACCTGCTCGTGGTCGACCTGACACTCGAGGAGAACGCGGGTGGAGCGGAGCTGTCGGAAGGACACGATCGCGGTGTCGAAGTGCGTGAGACCGGCTCGGGAGCCGAGGACACACGCTCGACTGCGATGGGCCGTGCCGCAACGACGCCCTCCCGCCCGACGCTTCCGTCACTGCCACTTCGGCCGGCGGTTGCTCCTCTGGACGACCTGGCCGAGATCTACGAGGCGCTCGTGCTCGGTACCGGCGACTACCTGGCCAAGAACGGCTTCACCGATGCGGTGGTGGGTCTGTCGGGCGGCGTCGACTCGGCGCTCGTCGCCACGGTCGCTGCCGACGCGCTCGGTGCCGGCCACGTCCACGCCCTGGCCATGCCGTCGCGCTACTCGAGCGAGGGATCGCTCTCCGATGCAGCCCTGGTGGCCGAGCGACTGGGCATCGACCTGCAGGTGCTACCCATCGAGCCGGCCCACGAAGCGATCTGCGCGTCGCTCGTGCCGGTGCTCGGGCAAGCGCCCCGAGGTGTGACCGACGAGAACCTCCAGTCCCGGCTACGCGGCGTGCTGCTCATGGCCTTTTCGAATGCCACCGGCAGCATCGTGCTCACCACGGGCAACAAGAGCGAGATGGCCACCGGGTACTCGACGCTCTACGGCGATTCGGCCGGAGGGTTCGCCGTCATCAAAGACGTCCCCAAGACGCTCGTCTACGAGCTGTGCAGGTACCGCAACCGGCGCGACGAGGCGAGCGGTGGGACTGGGCCCATCCCGGCAAGCGTCCTCGCGAAACCGCCGTCGGCCGAGCTGCGTCCCGACCAGCGTGACGACCAGTCGCTGCCCCCTTACGAGCGGCTCGACCCGGTGCTGGCCGCCTACGTCGAAGGAGACCTCACTTCCCCCCAGTTGATCGAGGCCGGGTACGACCCCGCGATCGTGGACCAAGTCGTGCGCCTGGTCGACGGGGCGGAGTACAAGCGACGCCAGATGCCGCCGGGGGTGCGGATCAGCGTGAAGGCGTTCGGCAAGGACCGCAGGATGCCGATCACCAACCACTACATGCCCGCCCGGGTGGCCCGTGGCGCCCGGGCGGCGCGTGGCGCCCCGTCGACCGCAGTGGCCGATGCCTGAGCCCGCCCGGGTGGCCCGTGGCGCCCTCCCGATCGTCCAGATGGCCACCATCGTGGGGGGGTACTGCTGGATCGAGCGCCGGCTGTTCGAGGTCACGGGGAGGTGGGCGTCCGACCCCGTGCTCCTCGACGCTCCGGACGCTCCCGGTGCCTCGCGCGCCCCGGCTGCGATCCGGCTCCACTTCGACGAGTTGCGGGTCCAGCACGCCCGACACTCGGCAGAGTGGGCCGATCGGCTCCCCTTGGCGCACGGTTTCGACCGCCGAGCGCTCACGGTTGCCCCCAATCCCGGGGTGGAAGCGGCGATCCGCCTCCTCGAAGCCGGCATCCCTGCCGCCGGGCACGACGAGCACACGCCCAGCGCACGCCGGGTCCTGATCGGCCGGTTGGCCGGTCTTCATCGCGTGATCCTGCCACGCCTGGTCGCCGGCTACGAGCGGCACCGGTCGGCCGCCGTGCCGGTGGCCGACCGGCCGATCTCGAGAGTGCTCGATCTGGTCCTCCGAGACGAGGAGGCCGCGCTCCGAGATGGCGAGGCGCTCCTCGAGGCCGTCCTCAAGACTCCCGCCGAGGAGAAGGCGGCGGCCGGGGCAGTCGGTGCACTCGAGAGCACCCTGGACCGATCGAGGATCGAGGCCGGGCTCGTGGACTGGCCTGCGCCACCATCGGGCGATCGGGGCACTTGACGCGTCCTGTAAAATGTCAACACACCGCTTGTGCGCCGGTATCAGGTGAGCACGCAAGCTGCCTCAGAGCCGTCCGACTGAGCACGATGTGCTCGGTGACGGCACACCGATCCTGAAAGGCACGGAACACGTTGGCGAAGGAACGCATCGAGCGCGATGACGAAGACCTCGTCAGGCTCTATCTGACCGATATCGGCCAGTACCCCCTCCTTACCAAAGACGACGAGGTCCGCCTGGCCCAGGCGATCGAGTCCGGGCGTGAAGCCGAGGACGTCCTCCGAGCTGCCCCGAAGGGGTTGACGCCGGCGAAAAAGCGCGAGCTGCGCCGGACGGCCATCGCAGGCGAGCGGGCCCAGCAGACCTTCGTGCAGTCCAATCTGCGCCTGGTCGTGTCGATCGCCAAGAAGTACCAGGCATCGGGGCTCCCGCTCCTCGACTTGATCCAGGAGGGCAACCTCGGGCTCATGCACGCAGTCGAGAAGTTCGACTGGCGCAAAGGCTTCAAATTCTCCACGTACGCCACGTGGTGGATCCGGCAGGCCATTACCCGCGGCATCGCAAATACCGGGCGCACCATCCGGCTCCCAGTGCATGCCGGCGACACGTTGGCTCGGGTCCAGAAGGCTCAGGCCAGGCTCGAGTTGAAGTTCGGCCGGCCGGCGACCTTGGTCGAGCTGGGTATCGAGGTGGAGATGCCCGAGGACAAGCTCGTCGAGGCCCTGCGGTTCAGGGCTGAACCACTCTCCCTGTCCGAACCGCTTCGCGAAGACGGTGACGCCGAGCTCGGTGACGTGGTCGAGGACCGTTCCGCCGAGTCTCCGTTCGAAGTGGCCGCTGTCTCCCTCCTCCCCGAGGAGATCGGCCGCCTGCTCTCACCCCTCGACGAGCGTGAGCGCGAGATCCTGCGGCTGCGCTTCGGACTGGACCGGGGCGAGCCGAGGACGCTCGAGGAGGTTGGTGAGCACTTCAACCTCACCCGGGAGCGGATTCGCCAGATCGAGGCCCGGGCGATGTCGAAGCTTCGCCACCCCTCCTCGGACACCGGGGCGCGCGACCTGCTCACGGTCTGACCAGCCGGACCCTGGCGCCGTCGTCCTCAGGCACGACGTCGCTCGCACCCGCACCTCCGCCGGACGGCCATCCCGGGGGAGCGATAGCATCCACGCCATGAAGAAGATCATCCTGCTTGCGCTCTTGATCGCCCTCGGCGTCGTCGCCGCCAAACGCCTTCGGACCACCTGACCGATCGGCGAGCACCCGGGGTCCCCGGCGGCCCGGAGTGGTAAGCCGGCGCCGCCCGAGGGCATGAAAGCGGTTCAGGCGTCCGGCCGCGCAGCGATCACCTGTGCCCGGCCTCCCCGCGTCCGGCCGGGCGAGCGTGCCCCACTGGTGCGGGCGCGAGCCCGATGACCCCTCCAGAGCACCCATCCCGCCACCGCCACGGCGGCGACCGTGGTGAACACCGACGTCCGCACGGCAGCGCGATCCCGCAAGCGCACCGGGTTGCTGAACTCCCGGACCTCCCACCCGCGCCCCTTGGCCGTGCGAGCCAACGACCGATCAGGGTTCACCGCGACAGGGTGGCCGACGGACTCGAGCATCGGGAGGTCCGTGGCCGAGTCCGAGTACGCGGTGGAGAGCGCGAGGTCAATGCCCTCCTGCTCCGCCAACCTGCGGACCGCCGACGCCTTCGCCGGGCCGAACGCGTAGAACGCCATCCGACCCGTGTAGCGCCCCTCGGCGTCGACTTCGGCCCTCGATGCCACCGACCCGTCGACACCGAGGAGCTCGGCCAAGGGCTGGACGATCTCCTCGGGCGCCGCGGAGACCAGGTAGACGAGGTGCCCTGCGCGGCGGTGCTCCTCCATGAGGTCGAGGGCCTCGCGGTAGATGATGGGCTCGATCGTGTCGGAAAGCGTCTCTCGGACGATCGAGGCCACCCGGTCCCGCTCCCACCCTCTGGTGAGCACCAGCATGCTCTCGCGAATCCGGGCCAGCTTCTGCTCGCTGGCGCCGAACTGGAGGAACACGAGCTGCCCGACGACTGCCCGGACCACCGTCCGGCGACTGATGAGGCCACCGCGGCGGAACGGTCTCCCGAATGCAGCGATCGACGCCTTGGCGATGACCGTCTTGTCGAGATCGAAGAAAGCCGCCCGCACGATGGCAATTGTAGGGTCCTGTGACGCCGGGATCGGCGCACCACTTACGTGCCGATGAGCAGTGCCTGCACCGCAGCCTCGACCTCGGCGATGACGAGGGTCAGCACCTCGTCGCCGATCTGGAGCACCGTGTCACCGCGCGGGACGACGAGGCGGTCGTCGCGCACGACGGCCACCACCGTGGCATCGCGAGGAAACTCGAGATCAGCAATGGCTCGACCGGCCGCCGGCGAGTCCTCCGCCAGGGTCACCTCGACCAGGTGTGCAGCACCTCCTTGGAACTGCAGCAGGCGGACGAGGGAGCCGACCGATACCGCCTCCTCCACGAGAGCGGTGAGGAGCTGGGGGGTCGAGACGGACACATCCACTCCCCAGCTCTCGTTGAAAAGCCACTGGTTCTTGGAATGGTTCACCCGGGCCAGCACACGCGGCACTGCGAATTCCTGCTTGGCCAACAAGGAGATCACGAGATTGTCCTCGTCGTCCCCGGTGGCCGCCACCACCACGTCGACGGTGCCCATCCCGGCAGCATCGAGCGAGGCAACTTCGCAGGCGTCGGCCGCAACCCACGTCACGTCCAGCTCCTGGCGCCGTCGTTCGACGAGATCTGAGTCCTGCTCGATCACCATGACCTCGTGGCCGTTCATGTGGAGGTCCCGTGCGATCGCGGTCCCCACGCTCCCGCCACCTGCAATGGCGACCTTCACGACCGCTCCTCGCTGCCGGGCGCAGCGCCGGTGACGGTCGTGCCCTCTGTCGTGCCGGTCTCGGCCATGAGCGCCTCGAGCTCGGCCAACGCATCCCGCATCACCGCGACGTGAAGCTGGTCGCCCTCCTGCCCCACGAGGTCGCATCCATCGAGGCGGGGCACACCGGCCCGGGTGACGCCGACCAGGCGGATCCTCCCGGGGCTCTCGATCCCCGCGAGCTTGCGCCCCGCCCAATGCTCGGGCAGCTCGCGCTCGATCAGCACGAGGCGTCCAGAAGCGTCGGCCCATTCCCCGGCCGCCGCCTCGGGCAGCAGGCGGCGCCGTACCTGGTCGATCGTCCAGGTCACCGTTGCGACCGTCGGGATGCCCAGGCGCTGGTAGATCTCGGCCCGGCGCGGGTCGTAGATCCGGGCCACGACCCGAGGTATCTGGTAGGTCTCCCGTGCGATCCGCACCGTGAGGATGTTGGTGTTGTCACCACTGGTCACCGCAGCCAGGGCGGTAGCCCCGATCGCTCCGGCGTGCTCGAGGTCGTCACGATCGAACCCCGAGCCCACGATGCGCTGCCCCGGCCATGACTCGGGAAGCCGACGAAAGGCGCGCGGTGACCGGTCGATCACCGCGACGTCGTGCCCCTCGTTCACCAGAGCGACGGCGAGGCCCGATCCCACACGTCCGCACCCCACGACCACCATGTGCACGCTGACAGTGCAACACGACACGTGAGGTCCTGTAAAGCCCGGGCACCGGTCACCTGTCGAAGCCGTTGCAGCCGAGTGAGCGATGGTGATCACTCACGCTGCACCGTTCCTCAACACTCGGCGGAACTCAGTCCCGCCTTGCGGGTGGTCCCGAACGATCTTGGGCCACCGGCACCCTTGGACCGCACGACCCGAGCTGTAGCTCGCTCTTCCCCATGCTCTGCTGGAGTCGAGGCACACCTCCTCTCTTGGCGTGCTCGATGTCCGAGCCCGCGTCTCGCGATGACAAGAGCCGCCGCACGGTGGCCCGAGGCATCGGCTGAGATCTCTTGGAGTGAGCCGAGCCAGTGCTCGGTGCCCCACTTGCTGGTGTAGGCCGGATCGACGGCAATGACGGCGACCCCGGCGTTGGTCGCCATCTGGACCAGGCGTTGAGAGAACTTGGCCGTCGGGATACCTGCGAGTAGGCGTCGGAAGCTCTTCTCCCGCCTGCCCCGTGAAGGACGGTGTCCCGTGCGCTCTTTGCCCAGCTCCCGAGCCTCGGCGACGTCCAGGTTCTCGATCACGATGGCCCGACAGCCGCTGTCCCGTGCGGTCGTGAGCAACTCGGAGATCGCCTGGCGCAGGTGGCCGTCACGGGCGGTGGCGGGCAAGTTGGAGAGTGCGAGCGGGATCGTGCCCGGACGGCCGAGAGGGTTCCCAGAGGGGTCCACCACCATCGCTGCGAGGTGCCCTGCGTTGACGTCGACGGCCAGGACCCGGTGCCCTCGGAGCTGGCCTACCCGGATCTCGGAGCTCGAACGCGGGGTCACGCACGACACCGCACTCGCCCGGCGCTCCGTGAAGTGGCTCGACGAGCGCAGCACGGACGCCCCAGAAAGTGCCCAACTCGCGGCTTGACAACGATAGGAGCATCGACTGTTGGCAACACCGGCGCACCGCCTTTGGCCGGCACACCTCACAGCAGGCCGGCACCGATGGGACAACCGGCCTCGGACGCCTCTGTGATCGAGCGTCGGCAGCCCATCTGGTGACCGCGGGCCATCAGTTCTACTCTTGCGCGGTGGATACCCACGAGCGCGACGACCCGTCGTCGGACGACCGGGACGGTTCATCGGACCCAGGGAGCGCGGCGCAGGGCGCGAGAGGTGCCGACGGCGCAGCCCATCCGGCACGCGGGCTCCGGCGCCCGCTCCCTCCGCCGCCCCGGCCCATCGCCCTGCCCTCGGGTGTGGCGTCACAGTTCCCCGAATCGATCCGCTACCGGATGAAGAATTGGCTGCTCGGACCGCCACTGGTCACCGAGCAGCTCAGCAGCGAGCGGCTCGGGCGGCCGACTGCCCTCGGCGTGCTGTCGCCGGACTGCATCTCCTCGTCGGCGTACGGCACCGAGGAGATGCTGACCCAGCTCGTCCCCTACGTCGGCCTGGCCGCCTTCACCCTGGTCGTGCCCATCACGTTGGCCATCATCGGCGTGCTGTTCTTCGTCACCCTCTCGTACCTCGAGGTCATCCAGCTCTACACCAAGGCCGGCGGTTCTTACGTGGTCGCCCGTGACAACTTCGGGCCCCAAGTGGCCCAGGTGGCCGCCGTTGCCCTCCTCATCGACTACACGGTCACCGTCGCCGTCCAGACCTCGGCTGGCACCGCTGCGCTCACGAGCGCCCTGCCGTCCTTGTTGAGCTACACCGTTCCCATCACGGTCGGCGTGGTCCTCGTCCTGCTGTACGGGAACCTCCGGGGCATCCGCGAGGCGGGGAAGTACTTCGCCTTCCCGACGTACTTCTTCATCTTCAGCTTGGGAAGCGTCATCATCGTGGGCTACGTGAAAGCGGCTCTGGGTGATCTTCACGCCAAACCGCTGCCACCGGCCTCCGAGCTGGTCGGCCAGCACATCGGGACCCCGGGGGGCGGGCTGCTCATGGGGCTGGCCTTCATCTCGCTCCTCAGGTCCTTCGCCAATGGCGGATCGTCGCTCACCGGGTTGGAGGCGATCTCGAACGGGGTGAGCAGCTTCCGGCCTCCAGAGTCCCGCAATGCCCGGGTCACGCTCGTGGCGATGAGCTCGGTGCTGGCGTTCTTGGTCCTCGGTGTGACCCTCCTGGCCCGCTGGACCCACGCCGTCCCCTACGCCATCGGCTCGCCCACCGTCGTGTCCCAGGAGGTGCGCGACGTGCTCGGGAGCAGGGGGATCGGGCACGTCCTTTTCTACGTGGTCCAGTTCGCCACGATGCTCATCCTCTATACGGGTGGCAACACGAGCTTCAACGGGTTCCCCTACCTCGCCAGCTTCGTGGCCGGGGACTCGTTCCTGCCCCGCCAGCTCACCCGCCGTGGCCACCGACTGGCGTTCTCCAACGGCATCATCGTCCTGTCCGTCGTGGCCGTCACGCTGATCCTCGTCTTCCAGGCGAGGGTCGATGCCCTCGTCGCCCTCTACGCCATCGGCGTGTTCACCGGGTTCTTCATGGCCGGGTCGGGGATGGTGAAGCACCATCTGCGCGAGCGTGGTCCGCACTGGCGGCGCAGCGTGATCGTGAACGGCTTCGCCGCCGTGCTCACGGCCAGTGTCGTCCTCATCTTCGCCGTGGCCAAATTCCTGGAGGGCGCGTGGGTGGTCGTGGTGCTGGGCCCGCTGCTCTACTGGGGACTCATCCGGCTCCACAAGGAGTACCAAGAGGAGTCCGAACAACTCGAGGTGGGAGCGATCCGGGCGTCAGAGGGGCGAATCCTCCGCCGGCACGTCGTGGTCGTCCTGGTCGACCGGTTGGACATGGCGACCGCCCGGGCCATCCGCTATGCCCGGACCCTCGCCCCTGACGACCTACGCGCAGTCCATTTCGACATCGACGGCGCGGTTGCACGAGAGCTGGAGCGCGAGTGGAGCAGGCTGGGCCTTTCTCGCCTCCCGCTCGACATCGTCGAATGCCCTGATCGACGCCTTGCCCGCGCCGCCATCGAGCTGGCAGCCGAGGCGGTCGCCGACGGCGACACCGAATGCACGGTCCTGCTCCCCCGGCGGAGCTTCAGCTCGGGATGGGGAAGGTTCCTCCACGACCGCACGGCCGACCGGATCGCCACCGTCCTCGGCCAAGTGCCTCACGTGAGCGCGACCATCGTCCCCTACGACCTCCACGGGCGTTGGGGCGACCGGGGCGAGCAGTACCGCCAGATCGTCCAGCGCGCGGTCACCGCCGGCCCGGGGCCCGAAAGCACCTCGGCCACTGCTCCTGCGACCGGGACGAGCACCGGCGTGGTCGAGAGCCCGGACGACGACACGGCAAGCGGGCGTGGTCTCTACGCAACACTTGGGACCGGAGAGACGGGTGGGCAGGCGATCGACGGCGATGGCGCCAACGACACATCGACCGGCACGAGCACGAGCACGAGCCCGCCCACCCCGGAGCCATCGCGCGGCCGCGGCTCCCGGCGCGACCGCGCCCGGGAAGCCGCGACGTCGCCGGCTGACCAGGCCCTCGCCCGGCGGTCCGCCGGCACCAGCCCCGTGGGTTCTGTCCAATTCCGCGAACGGGTCCGCATCGCCGGACGCGTCCGCTCGGTCCGTGTCCAGCCCCGGGCAGGTACGTCGAACCTCGAGTGCATCCTGAACGACGGCACCGGCAGCATCCTGCTCGTGTTCCAAGGCCGGCCTCGTATCCCCGGCATCGAGCCGGGTGCGCGCCTGGTCGCCGAAGGCATGGTGGGCTCCTGGGGACAGCGCATGGCCATCTTGAACCCCGACTACGAACTGGTGTCGGGCTCCGACGGGCCTCCTCCCGCCACCGCCTCGTGAGAGAATGACCGCTGTTCAGCGCCCTGAGGAACCTGCGACAGAACGCTTCCTTGCCTCCGGGCCGCTCCAGTCGCTATCGTCCCCACGACCTCGGAGAGTCGCTGGTCCGGTGTTGCCCGTTCCCGTCGCCGGGCCGGGGTCCAGATCGGCTCTCGGGCCGAGCGGTCGATCCGGACGTCACCAGGAAGGCGGGACCGGGGTCGAGGCCAGTCTCCGGCGATCGTGCCGGTGCTCGGTGGCCGCCGACGACGAGGAGCGAGAGAGTGCGAGCTGACACGAAAGGGAAGACCTCGGGATGATCCACGCCTTAGTTGCTGAAGGGGGCTACCAAGCCTTCCACCTGAGCTCGGCCGATTGGGTGTGGCTCTTCGTGGCGTTGGGTGCGGGAGTCGTGGGCATCGGCACCGGGCTCATCCTCATGCGCGGTGTCCTGGCTGCCGACACCGGCACGGCAAAGATGCGTGACATCGCCAAGGCGATCCAAGAAGGTGCCGAAGCGTTCTTGAAGCGTCAGTTCCGGGCGATCGCCGTGATCGTGGTGCCACTGGCCGTCCTCATATTCTTCACCGCTACCCAGGTCACGAGGCCCAACGGTTCGGTCGCACTCAATTTCGTCCACGCCGGGATCTACCGGGTCATCTGCTTCCTCTTCGGCGCGACGTTCTCGGGTCTCACCGGGTTCATCGGCATGAGCATCGCCGTCCGAGGAAACGTCAGGACCGCGGCCGCGGCAGCCAAGGGCGGGAAGCTGGCGGGCGCTCTCCAGGTGGCATTCCGCACGGGCGCGGTGACCGGCATGCTGTGCGTCGGGCTGGGTCTGCTCGGCGCGACCGGGATCGTGATGATCTTCCAGAACAGTGCGACCGCAGTGCTGATTGGCTTTGCTTTCGGAGCCTCCCTGCTCGCACTGTTCATGCGGGTCGGCGGTGGGATCTTCACCAAGGCGGCTGACGTCGGTGCCGACCTGGTCGGCAAAGTCGAGGCAGGGATCCCCGAGGACGATCCTCGCAACGCCGCCACCATCGCCGACAACGTCGGGGACAACGTCGGGGACTGTGCCGGGATGGCCGCCGACCTCTTCGAGTCCTACGAGATCACCATCATCTCCTCGCTCATCCTCGGGTACTCCGCGTTTCGCAGTCTCCCCGGGCACATCCACAATCCCACCCCCGCAGTCATCTATCCCCTCATCGTCCCGGCGATGGGGATCTTCGCGTCGGTGATCGGGGTGTTCGCGGTGAGGGCGAGAGCCAAGGACCGCAACGCGATGGCGCCGATCAATCGCGGGTTCTGGCTCTCTGCCCTGCTCACCGTGATCGGGGCGTTCTTCGTCGCCCAGTACTACGTCCACGACCTCAAGGTCTTCTGGGCCGTGCTGACCGGCGTCGTCCTGGCACTCGTGGCGAGCCAGATCACCGAGCAGTTCACCTCGACCGAACGGGGTCCGGTGCGCGAGATCGCCGAGTCGGCCCGAACGGGACCGGCCACCACCGTGCTCTCGGGCTTCGCGACCGGGCTGGAGTCCTCGGTGTGGGCCATCATCGCCATCGCCATCGCCATCGGTGTTGCCGTGGGTCTCGGCGGCGGGAACATCGAGCTGTCCTTCTACCTCGTCGCTCTCATCGGTATCGGCCTGCTCGCCACGACCGGGATGGTCGTGTCCGAAGACAGCTTCGGACCCGTCTCTGACAACGCTGCGGGGGTGGCGGAGATGTCAGGAGAGTTCTCCGGCGAAGCCGAGCGGATCATGGTCAGCCTCGACGCCGTGGGCAACACCACCAAGGCCATCACCAAAGGGGTTGCGATCGGGTCCGCGGTCATCGCCGCCGTCGCACTGTTCGCCTCGTTCATCGAGACCATCGGCTCGCAGCTCCACTTGCCGACGCTGAACCTCTTCCACAACCCGCTGACCCAGATCAACGTGTCCAACCCGACCACGTTCGTGGGCCTGCTCATCGGCGGCTCCATCGCCTTTCTGTTCTCGGCCCTGGCCATCCGAGCGGTAGGCCGATCGGCCGGCACCGTCGTCCAAGAGGTCCGCCGCCAGTTCCGCGAGCACCCCGGGATCATGGACTACTCCGAGAAGCCCGAGTACGGCCGCGTCATCTCGATCTGCACGGCCGCGGCGCAGCGTGAGCTGGCCACGCCCGCGCTGCTGGCCATCCTCTCCCCGGTGATCGTCGGGTTCGGCATCAACTACCTGGCTCTCGGGGGCTTCCTTGCCGCGGCCATCCTCACCGGACAGCTCATGGCCAACACCCTGTCCAACTCCGGTGGTGCCTGGGACAACGCGAAGAAGTACATCGAGGACGGGCACGAGGGCGGAAAGGGCTCCGAGCCCCACAAGGCGGCCGTGATCGGAGACACCGTCGGTGATCCTTTCAAGGACACCGCTGGACCGGCGCTCAACCCGATGGTCAAGGTCATGAACCTGGTGTCACTGTTGATCCTCCCCGCCGTCATCACCTTGCGCCACAACACCGGCGCCCGTTTCGGGATCGCCGGTGCTGCGCTGGTCGTCCTGCTCATCGCCGTCGCATTCTCCAAGCGCAAGACCGAGGCGATGGGCGGCGATGCGACGCCAGCTCCGGCAACGGCCTCCTCGGCCCCAGCTCCGGCGGCCGCCGACTGACCCGCACAACGGCCTCCGCTCGCCGAACGAGGGCACTCCGACCACCGGTTGGTGCCCGGCTGACGTGGGAAATATCCCGACGGCCTTGACAGCAACCCCCGTGACCCAGGAGCCTTGCTTCCCGATGCAGTCCACGACCCCCCTGCCGCTCCCGGACGCCGCGGCTCACGCACCTGGCCCCCAGGTCACCGGCACCGACCATCCCCGGGAGCGACCCTGTGGCTAAAGCACTTGTCATCGTGGAGTCCCCGGCGAAAGCCCGGACCATCTCGGGCATGCTCGGTCCCGACTTCGTCGTGGAATCCTCGGTGGGCCACATTCGGGACCTGCCGCGAGGCGCCGACGAGGTGCCGGCAGCCTACAAGGGCGAGGGATGGGCGCGCCTGGGGGTCGACGTCGACAACGGCTTCAAACCCCTCTACGTGATCTCGCCCGACAAGAAGTCGGTGGTGGCCAACCTCAAGCGGATCCTGAAGGACGCCGACGAGCTCTACCTCGCCACCGACGAGGACCGGGAAGGCGAGTCGATTGCCTGGCACCTCTCCGAAGTCCTTGCCCCGCAGGTCCCCGTCAAGCGCATGGTGTTCCACGAGATCACCCCGGCAGCTATCACCAGGGCAGTAGAGACCTCTCGCCAGCTCGACCGCCGCCTGGTCGACGCCCAGGAAGCCCGTCGGATCCTCGACCGGCTCTATGGCTACGAGGTCTCCCCCGTCCTGTGGAAGAAGGTCATGCCCAGGCTCTCGGCCGGCCGGGTGCAGAGCGTGGCCACCCGCATGGTGGTAGAGCGGGAGCGCGCTCGTCTGCGGTTCCGCTCGGCAACCTGGTGGGGGGTGGAGGGGACCTTCCTGGCGAGGACCGGCAAGGGCAGCGAGGAGACGGCGAGGCTCAGCGCGAGCGCGGTGACCCTGG
Organism: Actinomycetes bacterium; assembly: GCA_021791615.1. The sequence continues at coordinate 9,692 of JAJYWG010000453.1, read as the reverse complement.
CCGGCGTGCCATTGGCAACGGGCCGTGATTTCACGGCGGAAGGCGAAGCGCAGACCGGGTCCGCGGTGCGCGTCCTCTCCGAGCTCGAAGCCCGGGCCATCGCAACAGGGCTGAGAGGACAGGAGCTCATCGTGCGCTCGGTCACCGAGAAGCCGTTCCGCCGCTCCCCTTCGCCGCCGTTCATGACCTCCACCCTGCAGCAGGAGGCCGGCAGGAAGCTGCGCTTCAGCGCACAGCGCGCGATGCAGGTGGCGCAACGCCTCTACGAACAGGGGTGGATCACCTACATGCGGACGGACTCCACGACGCTGTCCGACGAAGCGCTGCACGCCGCACGCTCGCAAGCCACCTCGCTGTACGGATCCCAGTACGTCCCGGCGGCGCCGCGGCGCTACGAGCGCAAGGTGAAGAACGCCCAAGAGGCCCACGAGGCCATCCGGCCGGCCGGCGAAGTGTTCCGCACTCCCGACCAGGCCTCGTCACTTGGAGCCGACGAACGCCGCCTGTACGAGCTGATCTGGAAGCGCACGGTCGCATCCCAGATGGCTGATGCCACCGGGACGAGTGCCCAAGTACGCATCGCCGGTCACATGCCCGGGGGCGACGGTGCCCTGGCGGAGGCGGAGGTCGAGTTCTCGGCCAGTGGGCGGGTGATCGCGTTCCCGGGGTTCCTGCGCGCGTACGTCGAAGGAGAGGACGACCCCGAGGCCGAGCTGGCCGACCGTGAGGTCGTGCTGCCGCCGCTCGCCGAGGGCGACACGCTGGTCGCCGAAGCACTCGAAGCCGGATCTCACAGCACCCAACCCCCTGCCCGCTACACCGAAGCCTCGCTGGTGAAGGCCATGGAGGAGCTCGGCGTCGGCAGACCGTCCACCTATGCGAGCGTCATCGCCACCATCCTCGACAGAGGGTACGTCTGGAAGAAGGGCTCGGCGCTCGTGCCGAGCTTCACCGCGTTCGCCGTGGTGAACCTGCTGGAGCGCTACTTCGCCGACCTCGTCGACTACGGCTTCACCGCGTCCATGGAAGACGACCTCGACGGCATTGCCAGCGGCAATGAAGAGGCGCTGCCGTGGCTCACCCGCTTCTACTTCGGCGCGGGCGACGGGGCAGGCGCGGGCGCGGGCGAGGGCGCGGGCGAGGGGGCAGGCGCGGGCGAGGGTGGTCTGGCGACCCGTGACGACGCCGACGGCCACCCCCGCGACGACGCGCACCGCGACGCAGGTGAGCCCGGTGTCGGTGTCGGTGTCGGTGTCGGTGTCGGGAAGCTCGGCTTGAAGCGGGCCGTGGCCGCTCACCTGGCCGACATCGATGCACGGGAGATCAACTCCATCCCGATCGGGACCGACGCCCAGGGGCGCGAGATCGTGGCCCGAGTCGGCCGGTACGGACCGTACCTCCAGCGCGGCGACGAGCGCGCCTCGATCCCCGAGGACTTGGCGCCCGACGAGCTGACGGTCGAGCGCTGCGAAGAGCTGCTGGCGGCCCCTTCCAGCGATCGGGTGCTCGGGACCGATCCCGAGACCGGTGCGACAGTCCAAGTCAGAGCCGGTCGGTACGGTCCCTACGTGCAGCTCGGCGACGCCACCGACGGCGCAGCCAAGCCGCGGACTGCGTCGTTGTTTGCGTCGATGACACCAGCGACGATCACTCTTGCAGAAGCGCTGGAGCTCCTCCGCATCCCCCGGGTCGTGGGATCCGACCCCGAGACCGGAGAAGAGATCGTCGCGCACAACGGGCGCTTCGGCCCCTACCTCAAACGAGGGAAGGACACTCGCAGCCTCTCTGCCGAGGAGCAGCTCCTCACGATCACGCTCGACGAGGCCCGCGCGATCCTGGCTCAACCGAAAACCCGAGGGGGACGCCAAGCAGCGGCCGCGCTCCGGGAGCTGGGCAGCGACCCGGACACCGGGCTGCCGCTCGTGGTGCGCGACGGGAGGTTCGGACCCTACGTGACCGACGGGACGACGAACGCCTCGCTGCGCAAGGGCGACGACGTCGAGGGTCTGACCCTCGAGCGGGCGTCAGAGCTACTTGCCGAGCGGCGCGCAGCAGGCCCGTCGACCCGCCGGCGAGCCGGTGGATCGAAAAAGGCCTCTGCCAAGAAAGCAGTGGCGAAGAAGGCGCCGGTGAAGAAGTCGGCAACGAAGAAGGCCCCGGCAAAGAAGGCCCGTTGAGCTCTTTCCACCGCGGCCGCCTGATCGCCGTGGAAGGCATCGACGGGTGCGGGAAGACCACCCAGGCCAAGATGCTCTCGAAAGCGCTCGGCGCCCTGCTCACTTTCGAACCGGGAGCAACCGCACTGGGCAAAGAGATCCGAGGGCTTCTATTGGACGTGTCGCTTCCCCACCCAGTCGCCCGAGCCGAAGCGCTCCTCATGGCCGCCGATCGTGCGCAGCACGTCGACGAGGTCGTCCGGCCAGCGCTCGAGGATGGTAAGTGGGTCGTGACCGATCGTTACTCAGGTTCGACGCTGGCGTATCAAGGGGCTGGCCGGCAGCTCGGCGTTGCCGCCCTTCGCCAGATCGTGGAATGGGCTGCCGACGACCTGGCGCCGGATCTTTCGATCCTGCTGGACGTGCCGGTGCCTTTGGCACGCCGCCGCCTGGCGTCAAGCGCTCCCGATCGCCTCGAACGGCTCCAAGATGATTTCCACGAACGGGTCCGGGAGGGATTCCTTTCTCTCGCGGCCGAAAAAGACTGGGTCGTGGTCGACGGTGAAGGAGACACCCCTCAAGTACATGACGAGATCATGCGCGCCGTCGAACGCCGGCTCGGCCTCCCCGGATCGCGCCGATTCCCGAGCGAAGGCGGGTGAGCACCTTGCCCGGCGTATCCGAGGAGCTGCCATCCATGGAGCTGTTCGGCGATGTCGTCGGCCAGTCAGACGCCGTGAACAGGCTTCGTGCCCTGGCCCGACACCCGGTCCATGCCTATCTGATCGTCGGCCCGCCGGGTTCGGGGATCACTCCCGCGGCAAGAGCATTCGCCGGTGCACTGGTCTGCCCGAACGGGGGGTGCGGGCAGTGCGATTCCTGCCACAAGGCCATGGCCGGTACTCACCCCGACATCGTCACCGTCGAGCGTACCGGTGCCGCTCTCGGAGTCGACGACGCCCGGAAGCTCGTCGCGCTGGCCCAACGCCGACCCTTCAGCGCTCCTCGCCAAGTGCTGGTCGTCCCCGACGCCCACTTGGCTGCCCGCTCGGTCCCGGCGCTCTTGAAGACCGTCGAGGAGCCCCCCCCGACGACTGTTTTCCTCTTGCTTGCCCACGACATCCCACCAGAGCTCGCCACGGTAGCCAGCCGATGCGTGAAGATCACCTTTCCTCCGGTTCCCCACTCGATGATCCTCGCCGATCTCGTTCGCTCGGGTGTCGACCGCGCAGTTGCCGAGCTCGCGGCAGACGAAGCCGACGGGGACGTCGACCGTGCCCGCCTGCTCGCGACCGATCCCGAATTCCGCAACAGGCTCGAGCTCTGGCGAACGGTGCCGAAACGGCTCGACGGCCTGGGCTCGACTGCCGCTGCACTTGCCAGATCGCTCCTCGACTCCGTCGAGACGGCGGTCGAGCCCGTGCGGGCTCGCCACGCACACGAGATCGAGGTCCTGAAGACTGACGCCCAGCGATCAGGCGAACGGGCGCTGCCAGGGCGCAAGGACCTGATGGACGCCCAGCATCGCGAAGAGCGGCGCTGGCGTACCGACATGCTCCGCTCCGGCCTGGGCGCGCTCGCCCGCACCTATCGAGACCTCATGCTCGATGCCCTGACCACCCCCTCAGACTCCTCGAAGGCGGGCGTGCCGGGGGGTCCGCCGGGTGCCCGGCAGGGTGGTTCGGCGGGTGGCCGGCAGGGTGGTCACCCCGACCAGGAGCGGGTACGACGCTGCCAAGACGCGGTCCAGCTCGTCTCCGACGCCTCACGCGCCCTGCGGTCCAACCCCAACGAGATGCTGCTGCTCGAAGCGCTCATGGTCCGACTCGGGACCCTCGGCCTCTGAGACGAGGGTCCCCCACGGGGTCCGGCCCCGGTCGGGCTCGAGTCGGGCCCCAGTCTCGGGCTCGAGTCGGGCCCCAGTCGGGCTTTTCCGGCCGAACCTACGGAGCCGCGCAGGTCTGCGAGTAGGAGCAGACGTTGAACGACTGGCCGTTGGCGGCGAGTGCGGACACGGTTGCCTCGTTCACGATCCCCGGGCTCAAGTCGATGGTGGTCGGGTCGCCCTGGGCAATCGTCTGCGTCACCCCCGCGGCTGTGAAAGTCGAGACCGGACCGAACGACACGGTGCCGACAGGAGCCAGCAAGGTCTGGGCAACGTCAAGCGTGGGGGCTTCCAGGATCCACTCGGCCGATGATCCCGAGGAAGCGTACGCCACGTCTTTCGTCCACGACCACTTCGTGGAGTCGGTGACCGTGATGCGCCAGGTGTTTCCGGCAACGTCGTGGATTGTCACGGTGACCTGGTCTCCGGGCGCTACGTTGCATGCGGCGTCCCCGACACAGTCGGTGAGCGGTACCGAAACTGTGGGGAGTAGCTCGTACCACGCGTAGTACTGGGAACCCAGCAATGTCGTGCTGGGGATGGACTGCTCGGCCACACCGGCCTGAATGAGATCCGAAGTCGTGTAGCCGCCGATCCCAGTCCAGGTCGCGGCAAAGCCCGGGGGCACGAGACCGGCGGATGGCACGCGGAAGGTGCCGGTGACCCCGCTCACCCCGCTCCCGGGGGTGACCGCGTAGCCGGACCAGTTGAGGCTGTCCACCGTGCCTCCCCGTAGCGGTAGGCGGACTCGGGGGTGGGCCGGCACCAGCACCCCGGCCTGCTCATGGCTGCCTCGAACGCTGCGTGCCCCGATCCGAGCAAAGGCAGCCGAGGCGGTTCCCGCCCCGAGCACCATCGATAGAGCAATCGCAGTTGCCAGCACTGCTCCGCCCCTGGCGGCACGTTGTGGACCTCTCATCACTTCCCACTCCCTCCGTTCTCGCATGCCCTACTCGGCAGGCTCTTCAGCACAGTTGCGGATCGACGGCGCGGGCCCAGGAGCCCTACGACCGACGTACGGGCCGCGCTCCCATCACCTCACTCCGGGCTCGACGAAGGAGACACCCCTCATCTCTGCGTAGAGAGAACGGGCTGTCAGAGCAGACCTCACGGGTGGCTCCCGAGATTCACCGGAGCTCTCACTCTTTTCCTATACGATACGGCTTGTATTTAAAATGACGGGATCAGCTGCTTCGACGACGGGGCCGCCGGGAACCGAGACTGGAAAGGCGCGACACATCGTGAGAACCGTCGATCGCAAGTGGTGGACCCTGATCGCCGTCTGCACCGCCATATTCATGCTGCTGCTGGACATCACCGTGGTCAACGTGGCGCTCCCCTCGATCCAGCGCTCGCTCCATTCCTCCTTCAGCGACCTCCAATGGGTGGTGGATGCCTATTCGCTAACCCTGGCTGCGTTCCTCCTGACGGCGGGGGTGATCGGCGACATGTTCGGCCGGCGCGAGGTGTTCGCCATCGGCCTCGTCGTGTTCTCGCTCTCGTCGCTCACGTGTGGACTGTCGACCAGTTCGCTCATGCTCAACCTCGCACGGGCGGCCCAAGGTGTCGGGGGGGCCATCATGTTCGCGACGTCGCTGGCGCTGATTGCCCAGGCCTTCTCCGGACGTGAGCGCGGAACGGCGTTCGGCATCTACGGCGCCGTGGTCGGCGGTGCCGTCGCCGTGGGACCGCTGGTGGGCGGGGCCATCACGAGCGGCATCGGATGGAGATGGATCTTCTTCGTGAATGTCCCCATCGGGGCGCTCGCGACCGTGATCACCTTGACGCGCGTACAAGAATCTCGCGACCCAGCCGGGCACCGAGTGGACTGGGCCGGGTTCGGGACGTTCTCGATCGCTCTCTTTCTCCTCGTGCTCGCCTTGGTTCGCGGGAACACAGACGGGTGGCGCAGTGCCGAGATCGTCGGCATGCTGGTCGGTGCCGGCGTGCTGTTTGCCGCCTTCTTGGTGGTCGAGGCGAAACAACGTGATCCGATGCTCGACCTGGGGTTGTTCCGGCGCCCGGCAATGGTCGGGGTCTCGGTGGCAGCGTTTGCCGTGTCGGCATCGATCTTTGCGATGTTCTTGTACCTCACCCTCTACATCCAAGACGACCTGGGCTACGGACCCTTTGCAGCAGGTCTCCGGTTCCTGCCCATCACCCTCCTGGCGTTCTTGGTCGCACCCTTGGCCGGAAAGCTCACGGTACGTTTCCCAACCCGCTACCTCTTGGGTCTCGGACTGCTGATCACCGCTGTCGGATGTGCGCTCATGTCCACCACCCGCCCGAGCTCGGCCTGGACGGTGCTCCTGCCGGGGTTTGTCGTCGCCGGCATCGGCGTCGGGATCATCAACCCGGTGCTCTCGTCCGCGGCGATCTCGGTCGTCCGCCCTGAGCGAAGTGGCATGGCCTCGGGCGCAAACAGCACGTTCCGCCAGGTGGGTATCGCCACCGGGATCGCCGCGCTGGGGGCGGTGTTCCTCCACCAGATCCAGGGAAAGGTCACCCAGGTCCTGCTGGCCTCGCCGGCGGGGCGTGCAGCGGCGGCGGGGCGTGCAGCGGCGCTCCGAACAGCAATGGCATCCGGGCAAGTGCGTACACTCACGGTCACGCTTGCCCCCGCGCAGCGCCATGCCATCCTGTCGGCCTACCGAATCGGCTTCTCGAGCACGCTCGACCATTTGCTCGTCATCTCAGCCCTCGTCGCGCTCGTTGGGGCGATCCTGGCGCTCGCGCTCACGCGCCAGCGTGACTTCGTGGCCAGTCATGCGCCCGCGCCATCGGGCCCTACAACGTCGGCACCCGAGAGCACCACAGGGGACGAAGGCAGATGGGGTGATCCCGCGCCGGCACCGGTGGTGCTGTGACCCGAAGGCGCCCCTCTCGAGTCCTGGGTGGAAAGCCAACGGGGGGACCGGCCGGGCGTCCTCGTGACCAACGCGTGACCGATGCCATCGCTGACGCGGCCCGACGTCTGCTGACCGAGCGAGGGTACGCCAACGTGACCCTGGACGGGGTAGCTGCCGAAGCTGGCGTTGCCCGGGCCACGATCTACCGGCGCTACCGCGACAAAGCAGACTTGCTGACGTCTGTCATCGCCGCGGATTGCACCGAGCTCTCCGTTCGACCCGACACCGATCCCCGCGAAGAGCTGGTCACGTTCCTTCGCGAGTTCGACGACCGCTTCTCGGAGTCCTGTTTGGAGGTCATCGGAGGGATCCTGGGGGCGCACGGCGACCCTCAGGCGCTGGCACTGCACCGGCAACGAGTCATCGCTCCCCGACTGGCCTTCGCGCGCGAACTTCTCCTACGGGCCTGGCATCGCGGCCAGCTCGATACCGATTCCGATCTCGACGTGGATCTTGCCCTCGACATGCTCGTCGGCGCCGTCTTCGCCCGAAAAGTCTTCGGGACCGCTGCCGACCCCCAGTGGACCGAGCGAGCCGTGGATGCGGTGCTTACCGGCGTGAGCAAGCACGGCCCGCCCATCCCGAGCCGCTCGAGACCATTCCCTGGCGACGAGCCGGTTCAGTAGGGCACGGGCAGGCTGGGAAGTCGAGGGGCGGCGCAAGTGGTGACGGCAGCTCCCGAGGTGTGACGGGTCGGTGAGTTTCGCCAGCCGCCGTGTCAAAGCGTGAACAGAAAGCTGTCACTCGCCGATGGTCGCGTTGCCGAATGGATCCATCCGGCTGACCGGATCGTCTGTGGCAGAAGACCTCAAATCTCCTCTACCTCTTGAATTCTATGATGTCTTGGCCGGCGATAGCGAAGCACTCATCAGAGTTCAGACAGGCGAGATGGTCCATGGATATCGCTACTTTGGGGACCTGGATGACCTGCCAGTCCCCTCCCTGAAAGGAAGCCGCAGTGCCGCCGCTGGTGGGTGACGATGTGGAAGTCGAACCGTCACCCACTGCAAGACACTCCGTCGCAGTGAAACACGTCACTGCTGTGAAATCTCCGTGGTTGAGCACGGCCTGCGAGATACTCATCGTGCTCCAGGAGCCGTCGAGCATCTCCAAGGCAAGAGGGCGGCTTGGAACGCCATCGCGTGTGATTTCGCCAACAGCTACACAGCTGGTCACCGACGCACACGAAATCGACTGCAATGACGAACTGTGCCCATCAAGATGCGGTAGGGGCATGCGGTGCCAGTTCGTGCCGTTCCCTTCGACCACCACTGCCTCCTGGTTGCGACGTCCCACTGTGAGATAACCCACCGCATAGCACGTGTTTGACGCAGGGCACGAGATCCCAGAAAGGCCGCTCCTGTGTTTTCGTCCGAGTGGTCTGCTCACCTTCTCGTCGCGCATCTCAAGTGTTCCGGACACGATCGCGGCCGGATTCACGCCTGTGAACACCTTACCCACCATCAGGCAGTGACTCGTACCTGAGCAGTGCGAATCGTACCCCACGAACTCCTTCGGCGGGACGACGCGGCGCACTGTCACTACGCCGCTCCCAGCAACCAGGAACGCGTCGCCCCAGCCGGTGTTGGGATTAAATTTGCTTCCAGAGGCGGCACCGGTCGCGACACATGATGCCCCCGCTGTGCACGTGACATTCATGAGCAGTTGAGAAGGAGGCGTCGGTGGCGTGGGCAGGGAGACCTTTCCCCACTTTCCGTTGGCGAGCAACAGCGCGTTGTAAGTGCTCACGGGCTCCGTCGCTGATCGCGCAATCGACGGGAATCCGAAACCAACCGCAAGGCAGAACTTGTCGTGCGTGCAGGTCATGGTCTGCACGACCGGGGAGTCAAACACTTCGTGGGTAACGACTGTTGGAGGCACCGAGTTGGGCGGCGCCGGAGGAACGTAGGCAAGTGACGCCGTCCATCTGGAACGATTGGAACTGCCTACGCCGACCGACAGAAACGCAATCACCCCCACGACAGCAGCGACCGCCACAACGACCGGGACGAGTACGCGACGCCGATGGAGAACCCGAACAGTCATCGTTCCTAGACCACCAAGCTCCCACAGCCGGAGCCTCCGGTGATTGTAGCCGTCACTGTACCATTCGCTACGGCCTTCAAGGCCCTCTTATAGAGTGTGAGTGCTAGATCTCCCCATTCCCATGTTCTCATGTGTGTATGCGCCTCGATTGACTGATCTCTCCGTGTTGTGGGCCCATCACCTGCCCACATTGTTTTCCAAACTTGTGTTGTTTTACAGTTTGTTGTACCTGACGAAGAACACGCTCCTGTCTTTGTTCTGTAAAGATTTGACCAGATGATGAACTCAGTCGCGCCCTTATTTGGATTGCGTCCCGGCGCACCCATGAACAGCAGTAACGGCGTGTAAACCCAGCAGATGCCCCCTGGACAGAGGGCTGGGTTGACTTTGATCTTCGTGAACTCGCTCAGTCGCGCAATCTTGGCATCTGTCACTCCAATCGAGTTAAGCGCCCGCGCGGTTGACGCGTCCACTTGGCAGCCTGTTGTCGTACATGTGTATGTATTGGAGCCGATAGTCATCATCCCACTGGGGTCGATTTTGTTGACCGGATCGTCTGTGGCAACTGAAGACTCCGACGCGAGACCGGTGGCGTTGGTGGCCGAACCTGTCCTTTGACCTGGGGAGATGACCACCCAAGGGACGGCTGGAGAAGAGACCTGTGGGCAGGAGGGCGCGTACGCGTGTTTCGCGTGG
>JAJYWG010000536.1 GCA_021791615.1 Actinomycetes bacterium | reverse complement strand
TGGCCGTAGCGAACGACGACGCTGTCTGCACCGAGCACCGTATGCTCGAGGAGCTCCACTGCTCCACCACCGTCGCCAGGGAGCGACCAGGCGACACTCTGGGCAATCACCCGGGCACCGCAAGTGCACGCTGCATCGACAAGGTTCGTCGTCCCCTCGCGTCGCATCCGGCTGTTCGCCGCGGCCTGCTCGCGGACCTGTGCGGGGTCGTCGGGCAGGTCGGTGAGCTGGTGGACCACGACATCAGGGGAAAAGCGGGCCACGGTCCCGAGCAACGCGTCGCGCTCGAAGACGTCGCAGACGATCGGCTCGGCGCCGACGTGTCGTAACCAGTCGACCTTCCCCGGGGTGCGGGTCATTCCCGCGACGTCGTGGCCTTCTTCGACGAGCAGCGGCACGAGCTGCCGGCCGATCACGCCGCTCGCACCCGCCACGAAGATCCGCACTGAACGATGCTACGTGCCCGGCGGCGGCCGACGGCGCCCCGGCACCACGCCGGTGTGGTCCGGTGTATCTCGACAGCTGCTCGGAGAAGGACGCGCCGGCGTGGTCGACATGGCCCGATGGGTCCGCTCGACGAAGAGCGCGGTGAGGATCGCTCCGAGGGCGAACACTCCGCCTGCGATCAGCATCCCCGTGCGCAGGCCGACTACGAAGGCGCTCTTGTGGGCGACCAGGGTTCCGAGGAGCGCGACGCCGATCACGCCGCCGACCTGGCGGGCAGCATTGAGCGTCCCCGAGGCGAGCCCTCCCCGCTCGGGCGGTGCTGCCTCCATGACTGCCGACGTGGCCGCTGGCATCACGAGCGACATGCCAAGCCCGGCGGCCATGAATGGGGCGACGAGCTCCCAGTAGGAGCTGTGGGCTCCAAAGGAGGCAAGGCTCGCCAGCCCCGCGCCTCCCACGACGAGGCCGACGAGCATGGGAATCCTTGGCCCGTTGCGGGCCGTGATCCTCCCCGAGGCAGCCGAGCCGACGACCGCCATGGCCAGCTCCGGGGTGAGCGCCACCCCGGTTCGAAGCGGGGTAAAGCCCCGGATCTGCTGGAGGTAGAGGCTCATGACGAACAGCTCGCCGGAGAAGCCGAGGTTGATGAGCAGCCCCACGGCCGTGGCCGAGGAGAACGTGGGTGATGAGAACAGCCCCATCGCCAGCATGGGATGACCCACCCGGTGCTCGATGGCGACGAACGCGGCTCCCGCCACGACGAACGCGACCAGGCCAATCGCCACCACCACCGGCGACGCCCAGCCCGATGAACCAGCCTCGATGAGCGCGACGGTGAGCCCGCCCAGACATGCGACACAGACGAGCTGCCCGGCGATGTCGGTGCCATGGGGCCTACGTGGCGGGGAGGGCAGGAACCGGGCTGCAAGAGCCAGACCGCCGGCTCCGATGGGCACGTTCACGAAGAACACCGAGCGCCACCCGGCACCCGGCGGAGAGCCCCGCCCACCACCGGGCCGCCACCGGCAGCGATGCCGGCTACCGCGCCCCAGATCCCAAAGGCCCGGCGCCTGGTCGCCTGGTCAGGGTAGGCGGCCTGCAGCAGCGAGAGGGAGGCAGGCACCGCGAGAGCAGCGCCGAGGCCCTGGGCGCAGCGCGAAGCGATTAGCAGGCCGGTCATGGGAGCGAGCCCGCAGGCGAGCGATGAGAGGGCGAAGACGGCCATCCCGAGCTGGAACACGGCTCTTGGCCCCCGGCGGTCCCCGAGCGCGCCGGCCGAGAGCAGCAGCGCGCCAAAGACGAGGCTGTAGGCGTCGACGATCCACTGCAACTGACTCGTCGAGGTGTGCAGGCTCTTCGAGAGCGCGGGGAGCGCGACGTTCACGACCATGGTGTCGAGGATCACCATGAAGTACCCGACGCAGATCGCCACGAGCGGCCATGGGGAAGGCCGCCTCCGGAGCCGGCCGCCGGCAGCGTCGATCGTGCTCTCGGTCTCCGATGCTCCCACCCGGACAGTCAAGTCGCGGGACGCTTCGCTTCATCCCGAAGTGTGTATGCACTAGCGTCGCCGGCATGGTCGGAGACGCCGTGGCGGCAGGGGACGCCGATATCGCCCCGGTCGCCGCCTTGATGGGCGAGCCGGCTCGCGCCGCGGTGCTGATGGCCCTCATCGACGGCCGGGCGCTCGCCGCGAGCACGCTAGCGGCAGAGGCCGGGGTCGCTGCCTCCACGCTCTCCGCGCACCTGGCGCGCCTGGTCGACGGAGGGCTGGTGAGCGTCGAGGCCTCAGGTCGCAACCGCTACTTCCGCATCACCTCTCCCGAGGTCGCAGACGCGCTCGAGGCCCTCGCCCGGATCGCCCCGTGCCGGCCGATCCGCTCGCTCCGCCAGGGGACCCATGCCGAGGCGATCCGGCCGGCTCGGACCTGCTATGACCACCTGGCCGGCCGGCTCGGTGTCGCCCTGTGCGACGCGCTTCTCGCCGGGGAGGTGCTCGGGGTCGAGGAGGATCCCGGAGGCCGGCCCGATCCGGTCCTCGGAGCGGGGCGGTCCCGGCGCTACGTGCTCACCGAGGCCGGCAGGGCGCGCCTCTGTGAGCTCGGCGTGGACGTGGAGACAACTGGACGCCGTCCGCTCACCCGCTACTGCCTGGATTGGAGCGAGCAGCGCCCGCATCTCGCCGGAGCACTCGGGGCAAGCCTGCTGCGCCGCTTCGTCGATCTCGGCTAGGTGACGCGAGGCGAGCGCCGGGTCGTGCAGGTGACCGCCGCCGGGCGAACCGGCCTGGCACGCGAGCTCGGGGTCGCCGCCGGCGACTGGGCCTGAGCCTGCTGGCGGCGCTCCCCGCCCGCGCATAGGGCGCCAAGAGTCAGTACCCGGCGAGCAGGGACCGGAGGGCGGCGAGCGCCTCGACACCTCCTGGCGCGACCAGGCGCCGCGGGTCACCAGGCTGGCGGCCCCAGAGCAGCAGCAAGCGGGCCGCCGGATCCCCGATCACCGCGGGCTCGAGGCGAGCATCGCTGCGTTCGAGGCGAGGCCCGTCTCCATCGACGACCACGACGACGGCGCTCGCGCCGGGAGCCGCGATGGCTGCAGCAAAGCCAGCCGGTGCCGCGGCGGCGCCGCGTGCGAGGAGCGCTCGTCCGAGCACCGCCACGGCATGGTCGGTGAGCTCCGGCTGTCCGAGCAGGCTCAGACTGGTCTCGTCGTCGCCGACCAGGTCGAAGCGGTGAAGGGCAAGCTCGCTGCGCAGGTGGGTGACGAAGGTGGCTACCACCATCTGGCGCCCGGTCCACGGCACCACCGCATCAGGCTCTGCGCCGAGCACCGCGGCGAGCGCTGCCGCGACCCGATCGATGCACCGGGGGAGCTCGGAGCGCAGCTCGGCGTCCCCCATGGCCCGGTAGGGAGCCTCCCGCTCCTCGAAGGATCTCGTCGGGCGCGACCCTGCCCCGGCGAGATGGCTCTCGATCAGGCCGGCGATCTCCTCCGATCCGGCCGCCAAGTGCGCGGTGACCTCGTGGGCCGTCCAGCCTCGACACGCGGTCAGCTGTAACGGCGAGGCAGCGAGCAGCGTTGCGACGAACGCCTCCCCTTCGTCGACAAGGCTCACGTTCTCGGCGTTCGCAAGATCGTCCATGTCCTCCATGGTGTCGCTCGGTGCGCTGTCCTGCTGGCCGGATTCCGACGTCGCATTCGGGTTGATCGAAGCTCCAGAACACCAGCCTCGTACCGGTCGTCAGCGGCTGTCATCTCGCCGAAGCCATGGCTCATGGGATCGGGCGGAACACCCTCGCGTCACAGCTCGCGGCGGCTGGCGGCGATGGCCGCTGCCCAGAGCACGGGTCGTGGGTCGGGGCGATCTGGCTCAGGGCGACGAGCCTGCCCCGGGGCGACGAGCCTGCTCCAAGTCGAGCAGGGCTCGCTTGGCCTGCAGCCCTCCGGCATACCCGGTGAGGGCGCCGTTCGCCCCGATGACCCGGTGGCAGGGGACGATGATAGGGACCGGGTTGCGCCCGTTCGCCAACCCGACGGCCCGCGCCGCGCTGGGTTGGCCGATACGGCGGGCAATCCCG
>JAJYWG010000522.1 GCA_021791615.1 Actinomycetes bacterium | reverse complement strand
CTCCACACTGCCGCCGAGCAGGCCGCCTTGGCGGCGGACCTCCTCGCCCGGCTGATCGACGGAGAGCACGACACGGTGCTGGCCGCCTGCACCGGCCACCGGGAGGCTCCCGGCGGCCCAGCAGGCCCAGCCGGCCCAGCCGGCCAGGCCTGCACGGCCTCGTTCCTGGCCTGCCTCGACTGCGCCAACGCCCGGGCCCTGCCGCGGCATCTGCCGATCCAGATTGCCATGGCCGACCGGCTCGCCGGCCTCGCCGCCCACCTCGACCCGCAGGTGTGGCGGGCCCGCTACGAGCCCCGCCTCGGCCAGCTTCGCCACATCCTGGCTCAGCACACCGACGCCGAGCGCGCCGAGGCGGCCAAGGCGATCACCGCCGAGCATCTCGCGCTCGTCGACGACGTGGTCGCCGGTCGATGGGACCTGCGATGAGCACCGCCGCGACGGCGGACGTCGCGTCACTCTGGCCGGCACCGGACACCATGGTGCTGCGGGCCCGCCCGCTGCGAGCGGGAACCGGTCCCGACAGCCTGCCCTGCTTCGGCGATGCCACCTGGCACCTCCAAGCCGCCCACCCCGATGTGCACGCAGTGGCGGCGACACTGTGCTGGGACCCCTTTCCTGAGCCGCTCACCCTGGCGTTCAAGGCATTCGCGCTGGCCGCGCTGGATCACCCCTACCCCGTTGATCCCACCCGCGCCCGCAGCAGTGACCAGCCCGCGGTCACCACCATCGCACTGTGGGTGCGGGACCTGCGCGTCTTCGCCAGATGGCTGCATGAGCGCGGCCTCACCCGGCTATGTGATGTCAGCTCCGCCGACCTCGACGCCTACCATCGCCACGTCAGCGCCTTGGCCTGCTCCGTGGACCGCCAGGGCCACCTGCTGGTCGCGGTGCGAACCTTGTGGTCCTACGGGGTTTACTTGCCCCCTGTGGCTGGCCTGGTCTACGAGCCCTGGGACGCCACCGGCGGCAACCGGCTGCCTGGACGCAGTCGAAGCCCGATCAACAAGACCCCGCGGATCGCCGAGGTGACCATGGAAAGCCTGCTGGCGTGGTCCCTGACGATGGTCGAGCACATCGGCACCGACATCATCGCCGCGCAGCGCCACTTCCAGAGCCTCGACGCCGGCACGCACCCCTCACAGGCCGCCTTCGCTCACCTGGGCCCCACCGACCGGGTCCGAGCCTTCGTGGCCTAAGGCCACCGCGACCACATACTGCTGCCGAGGAAGCCGGGCAACGGGGCGCCCGCCGTCAACTGGTCGCACCTCAACCGGCTGCTACACCTTCCCCACTCCACCCTCGGGCGCCCCGACCTTCGACGAATCGTCGCCGATTCAGGGCTGGAGGTCGACCGCGACAGCTTCATCGGATCCATCACCGCCCGCATCGGCGGCCGCCCGTGGCGCGAGCAACCGATCGCAGTGGCTGAGCTGCCGACCATGTTGCGTCTGCTGTCGGCCGCCTGCTTCGTGACCATCAGCTACTTGTCGGGGTTGCGGGCCGGGGAGGTGCTGAACCTGCGTCGAGGCTGCGCCGGCCAGGACCCGCTCACCAGGGAGTTGCTGCTCTACGGCCGGCTGGGCAAGGGTTATGACCGCCTCCCGGTCGCAGACGGGGAGGCGGTCCCGCAGCGGCCATGGGTAGTCGTCACCCCGGTCCATGCTGCGATCGCCGTCTTGGAACAGATCGTCGGCGGCGAACTGCTGTTCCCCGCCAGCCTGGCCCGCGCCGGCAGCCGACGCAGCGCCGGCGAGCAGGCTCGTGCCTCGCACTCTGTCAACGTCGACCTCGAGGACTTCATCACCTGGGTGAACCAGAGCTTCCCCGGGCCCGATGGTGGCGCTGCCATCCCGCCCGACCCGGCCGGGCACATCTACGCCTCGCGCTTCCGCCGCACCCTGGCCTACTTCATCGTCCGCCGGCCCGCGGCCTCATCGCGGCCGCGCTGCAATACGCGCACGTCCACACCAAAGTGACGCTCGGGTACTCCGGGATGGCTGACACCTCCTGGCTCGACGACGTGGCCGTCGAGCGCCTCGAGATGGTCCTCGAGCAAGCCGACGAGGATGCCCGCCGGCTCAACGACGGTGAGCACGTCAGCGGTCCGTCCACCACCGAGTACAAGACCCGCGTCCAACGCGCAGCCCACTTCGCCGGGCGCACCGTCACCCAGGTGCGCAACATCGCCCGGCTCCTCGCCAGCACCGACGCCGACATCTACCACGGCGAGGGCATGACCTGTGTGTGGCGTCCTGAGGCAGCCCTTTGTCGCAAAGCCAGAATCGACCAGGGCCTGCCCCACAACGACGTTCCCGAGCAATCCGAATGCCGCAGCAGCTGCGCCAACCTGGCTTACACCGACAGGGACATCGCCCGGCTGCGAGACCGTCACAAAGCCGTGAGCGCTGCGGCGACCGACCCGCTCGCCCCCCGGCCGCTACGGGATCGGGCCGAAGCGATCGCCGATCAGATCGTCGCCATCATCGACCGCCACGAGCAGAGCCGCCTGTCGGTCCCACCGAGCGTCCCCTCACCCGACACCGTGCCTAAACGATGAGCCGCCGACCCCGTGATCAGGCCGCCGAACGGGCGGCCATCACCGCGGCCGCTGACAGGCTGCTGGGTGGCGCCCCGCTTCACTCGGCGACCGGGAAACTCACTCAAACCGAGCTGATACACGAGTCACAGCTACGACGCGACGTCGTCTACGAGCACCATGACCTCATCGACGCATTCAAAGCACAGGTGAGGGCACAACACAACGTTCCCACCGCCATGCAGGCCGTCGTCGACCAGCGCGACAGATTGACCGCCCAGATCGCAGACATCCGCGCTGAGCTTCACCACGAACGCGACGTCAGCACGACCCTACGGCGCCTGGCAGCAGAGCTCTCGCTCGAGCTCGCCCAAGCCCGGGAGGCGCCCACCGCAACCGTGACCCGGCTGCCCGCGCACCCTCGCCGCACCCGGCCACGCGACTGAGTCACCCACGCGTCGGGCATGGACCCGTCCCTCCGTCCCGCTGAACGTGACACTTCTGCCCGCTTGCGCCATCCCGACAACCCCGAACCCGACAATCGAGTTGCCAAGTGAACGGGATGCTGCTCCCGCAGCGTCATGTCCTCCACGTGGAGCCCCTGACCCCCACATCCTCGACCATCTGAGCAGCAAGGTCGTCGAGTGCCTCCAATGCCCCTTGGAGCTCGGCGCTTCCCGTGGCCAGACGGCGATCGCTCACGCGGAGTGCGTGCGGCGCTCCAGCTTCGGACCCGGCCGTGCGCCGGACTGACGGCGGACGCACCCGAGGGAATGACGGCTGGCCGCCATCCAAGCCGAGTCTGGTCGCACCGTCCGCGGCGTCCAGTCCAAGTCCTTCGCAGTGCCGGCCACGGTCGGACAGGTCCCCTGCGCTTCGCACGAGCGGTGGGCAAGAGTCGGTGTCGGAGGGGGGACTCGATACAACTCAACACGCGCTCTCGCCGCCTCCAAGGGCGTAGGCGTTATCTCGTGTCGGAGAGGAGGCTCAGGACAGTCCGTTCTACGAGATCGGGGCCTCCGATCTGCCGCTTCCAGCCGCTTGACCAGCGATTATGGTCTCAGGATGACGGACGATGCCCAGTCAGGGTCGCACCGGTAAGCGGAGAACCGTCACCTGTGGAGGGAACGTGGGCGCTTCGGCAAGCCGGTGGTCGTCGGTGAGGAAGTCGCCGCCAAGGTCCTCGGCCAAGGCGACATAGATGGCGTCGGCCGCCGTCAGGTTGTGGCGGTACCGCCAGGCCGCAGAGACGAGCGGTGCCACTGAGGCGTGGTGCAGGTGCCACGAGGCGAGCCGGCTGACTGCGGCGGTGGCCTGTGAATCTGTGAGCTTGCCCTCGATGACGCATCGCCGTCTCAACACCGCGAGGACCTCGGCGTAGAAGTGCTCGGGGACCCATCCCTCGGACCCCGCCGGTATAAGTCGGGCCAAGGCTCGACCACGGCGAGTTCGAGCGACGATTTCGACTCCGGCGGACGCGTCGATGACGACGGCCGTCACGCCTCGGCGTCGTCTCGCAATTCGCGTACCGCCTCGGCGGCATCGAGGCTTTCCAGGTCGGGCTCGGGGCCTGCCAGCAACTCGTCGAGGAAGGCACGGAATGCCTGGGCAGAGCAGTCCTCGTCGGGGTTGGTGACGACGACAGTCGAACCGGGAGGAACGTCGGCCGGGTAACGAGGCATTGGTAGTCAGGGGCGCGGTGCTCTTGCGAGCCCGGTTCCCCATTCCCCTTTCAATCCGTACGTGCGGTTTTCCCGCATACGGCTTACCGACGGTCTTCTGGACATGGTTACGCTGCCTTTGGGTATCGGATGGTTCCGTGCAAGTGGTACAGGCCCTGGTCGTGGAACCAGGCTGACGTCCACCTATCTGCTTGGCCGGCACGCAGGTTGCGGCCCCGCTTCTTCACGAGCAAGCGGAAGAGCCGCCACCACACGTACTTGTCGATCTCGCAGAACTTGAGGGACGCGTTCCCGGTGCGGAAGTAGTTGCTCCAGCCCCGAAGGAACCGGTTCAGCCGTCCGATGACGACCAGCAACTTCTGTCCGACCTGGCTTCGATCGGTCATGGCTCTGATCTTCGCCCGAGCACGCTTCATGGAACGCACGGACGGCCAGCGCTGGAGGTAGTAGCGGATGATCCTCCGCTGCTCCCACAGCTTGCCGGACATGCGAGCATGGAAGTGGCACCCGAGGAAGTCGAAGCCTTGCCGACCACCGCGGAGGTCGACCACAGCGGTCTTGTCCGGATGGAGGGAGAGACCGAGGTCGCCCAGGATGGCAGTTGCCCGCCGCTGGGCTTCTTCAGCCTGGCTCTGGGAGTTGCACAGCACCACGAAGTCGTCCGCATAGCGGACGACTTCTCCGGTGCCAGACTCCGCCCAGGCCCGATCGAAGGCGTGCAGGTAGACGTTGGCAAGGAGGGGAGAGATGACCCCGCCCTGAGGGGTCCCCGTGACCGTCTCGGAGAGCACCCCGTCTGCCAGCACCCCTGCACGCAACCACTGGCGAAGGAGCTTGAGCACCCGGCGATCCGACACCCGCTCGCCGACCAGCGAGAGAAGCCTCTCGTGGTCGATCTCGCCGAAGAAGTTCTTGATGTCGGCCTCGAAGAGGAAGCACTTGCCCTCGATGAAACCGACCCTGATCCTCTCCATGGCATCGGTCGCCGAACGCTTCGGGCGGAACCCGAAGCTGCAGGGTAAGAAGTCCGCCTCGAAGATTGGTTCGAGGACGATCTTCGCAGCCTGCTGGCACACCCTGTCCTTCACCGTCGGGATGCCCAACGGGCGCTTCGTCCCGTCGGGCTTCGGGATCTCCACCCGCCGCACAGGCTTTGGGCGGTAGATGCCTGCCCGGAGGCTCTCTTGGAGCTCTGCGATCATCCGCTCTGCTCCGTAGGCCTCCACCACCGCTAGGGTCACACCATCAACCCCAGCAGCACCACGGTTTGCTCGGACCCGCTCCCACGCCTCCCACAGAACGTCACTTCTGTAGATGCGGTCGTACAGGGCGTGGAAGCGCCGACCCGAAGACTGCTTGGCCGCAGCCCATAGCCGGTTCTGGAGTCGTCGCACTTTAGCGGGAGGAAGATGCTTCCCCTCGGGGTAGATGTCCGGGGCGGTCCCCGGCATGCCC
The DNA here is from genome assembly GCA_021791615.1 of Actinomycetes bacterium. The sequence goes on along the minus strand of JAJYWG010000522.1, from coordinate 18,271 downwards.
TCGCGCTTACCTCCATTGCCGGCGTGACCGAAGTCGGGGTCCTTCCCTCCCGCCGGGTTCCTCCCGGCGATCAGCGGTACTACGACCCCGTCGGACTCCCGCTTGCCTCCGTCGGATTTCACCACTGGCTTATACCGACGGTCTTTGCTGACGAGGCTGGCAAGACGGGTCTCTCCTGTCCCGAATCATCCCTTGCGTACGTGCCGCTCCCCCTACCCCGGGGGGACCTGGCCAAGGGCATGTCCGGACGCCAGTTAGGCCAGGTGCTGCCTTCGCCGTGAAATGAGCGGCTCGGCTCCCCCGTTGTACATGTGACGAGGCTGCAGGACTCGGCCCTGGTGGACCTACGGCCCGCACGCTTGCTCCCTCCGAAGAGGCTCTTGACGCCCCGCTCAGCCCGCCGCCTCTCGACGACGAACCGGGGCCTGCTACCGGGCTCTCCGGCGTTTACCCGGACGGGACTCTCACCCGCTGGGCTGATCCAGTTTTCAGGACGCACCACGTCCCCATGCTACCGCCCCTCCCTGCCGCCGCCGAGCTATCAGGCGTTGTCCTGCCGTTCCCCAAACCATCAGGAAACATCTCAGAACGTGTTTGACAAGGCCTCATGGGGCTCCGCTCGTAGCCCAGGGGCGGCGACCTGACGGTGCGAGGCGACGGGTCATGAGGCCGACCATCGCCCACTTCACCATCGCCTCAGATGTCTCGATGAGCCGCTCGTAGTCGTGGTCGAGCCAGTGAGCCGCTAGCGCGAGAACGCTTCATGCTGCTCCCGCAGCGTCACGCCATCCACGTGGAGGCCCTGACCGCCACATGCTCGGCTCGCTGGCACCGGGTGACGTAGCGACGTGCCGGAGCCGCCCCTCGAAGGCGAGATGCGCCGTGCGCCACAACGTAGGGGGCTCTGACACCAAGGTGCTCGGCTAGCCGCACTTCTGGCTACACTGCGATCATGACCACCGTGCCGCTGGGGGAGGTAAAGGATCGGCTCTCGGAGTACATCGCCGGCGTGGAGCGCACGCATGATCGGGTGATGATCACCCGCCACGGTCGGCCCGCCGCCGTGCTCATCTCAGCCGACGACCTCGCCGCGCTCGAAGAGACGGTCGACATCTTGACCACGCCAGGCGCTCCAGAAGCCATCGCCGAGGGGCTCGCCGACCTGGCAGCTGGGCGAGTGGCGGACAACGAGGCCCTGCGTGCTCGCTTCGCTCCTCGGTGAGCCGCCCGTACGAGGTTCGCATATCGGCTCGCGCCGAGCGTGATCTCCTCCGCATCCCGGAGAAGATCGCTGCCGCCTGCCTCGACTTCATCTTCGGCCCCCTGGCTGACGATCCGTACCGGCTCGGCGGAGCACTCAGCGGCCAACTGGCTGGCCTGCGCTCCGCTCGGCGCGGGAGCTACCGGGTCGTCTACAGCGTCGACGATGAGCTGCTGCGTATCGACATCGTTCACACCGATCATCGGGGCGACGTGTACCGTTGAGCCGTGGCTGTGTCGACGTTCGCGTTATCCCGCAGCTCAGAGTTCAAGTAATCCATCACCGGGCCCCTGTGGTTGTGTCTACTCCATCGCGGCTCCCTTCGCCCGCCGGAGTGGGCCGATGAGCTCGGCGATCTGACCGGCGAGGCGCTCGGCCGAAGGCCGGCCGAGCTCTGACGCGACCACGACCTCGCGCTGACCGCGCCGGATCCGGACGAGCCAGACCCTCCCCCCTACAACATCGTCCCCGAGCTGCTCGTCGCCTTTGCCGCTGCTGGCGTGGACACCTACACGGTGGCCTCGTGGCTGGCTACCAGCCAAGACGAGCTCGATGGCCGGACCCCGGCATCCGTGCTCGGGGATCCAACTGTCGCCGGAGTCCTACGGGCAGCCGCCGAGCGCACCGCGGCCCGTCTGAGCCACTGACCGCACCGCCCGAGGACCTCAGCGGGTTCCCGACCCGGGTCATCCCCAAGAGGAGGTAGGAAACTGAGTCGAGAAGTGCGTCTTCGTGCGGATAGCCGCCTCGACGACGAGGCTCAGCTGCTCCTGCGGCTTGGCAACGACCGTGACCCGGTCATGGCACTGCGGCTGGCCCTGCTCAGTGCTCCTCTCTATCGAGTGGTTCGGGGCTACGAACGCGCAGGTGCTGTAACCGTTTCGGCACTGGTCGTGAATGACGACCGTGAAGCCGCCGTGCTGGCGAAGGGGGAAGGCTACGAAGCGTTTGGTCTGGCCTCCGTGCGTCGGCTGCGGTCGCTCGGATACGAGCTCGTCGCTACCGAAATCGTCGACGACGGGCTCCCGCTTCCGTTCTCGAATCGTCACGTGGACGTGATCGTCTGCACCTACCCCGAGAGCGAGGAGCTCTACGAGCCCACGTTGCCGAAGGCGGATCGCAAGCGGGTCCGCGAGCAAGTCCTGCCGGCCTACGAGGCCGCGCTCGAGGCATTCGAGCCGAGACACCAGATCGAGGAGGAGTAACATGGAGCATGTGGGGCTGCCCCTTCTCGCCGCTGACCTTGCCTTCGTCAAGGCCAATGGCGGCCGGGCCTATTCGGGCCTTGCCGACTGGGACTACGACGAGGAGCTCCACGCCGGAGACCACGTCATGGTCGCGGACGGCAGCCGCGGACCAACCGAAGCCGTCGTCGAGGAAATCCGTCCCGACGGCACGATCGTCCTGAACGTCCTCGCCTTCACAAAGCGGGCACGCTCAGTCGCATGAGAAGACGGCCGGGTTGTTCGCCCCGGCCGTCTCTACGTCAAGGTGAGCGACGCCGCGGTGGCGAGCACCGACAACGTGGGCGACTTGGTGGCGGTCGACCTAGACACCGCCGGGGATCCGGTGGGCATCGAGGTGCTGAAGGCTCCCGGTGCGCGCCGTCGGGCCCGGTGATTACAGGTTGCTCGATCCATGAAGAAGCCCCAGGTCTACGGTCATACTGGCTCTGGCCGTCCCATCACCGATACCGAGATCGAAGCTCTCGCCGCCGAAGCCGAGGCTGGCTAGACGTGGAGAAGCTGCTCGCCCGCCGTGGCAGGCGGGGCCGGCCCTCGCTGGGCTCTGCCCCGGCCAGCGTCGAATCGGTACGCCTCGATCCTGAACTGCGGGAAAAGCTCGTCGAGCGTGCACAGATGACCGGGACGACGACCTCGGAGGTCATCCGCGAAGCCATTCGGCAGTTCCTCCAGGCAAGCTGACCTCCATGACCTCCATTACGCGGTGCCCGACCAGTCGAAGGCTCGCTCGGTCAGCTCACGCAGCTCGCCGTCGCGGTCGGCTCGCAGCATTTCGAGCATCATGAGGCCGCTGTAGACGTCGGCCCGGCGCCGCGCTACAAGGGGAAGCCGGCCCGGACTCAGCTTGCGCTCCAACAGCTCGCCCACCGAGAGGAGCTTCGCGAGCTTCTCTAGCCGGGCGGCAGGTACGTCGCCCTTGTGCTCCCATTGCTCGACTGCCCGGCGCTTCACGCCGGACAAGTCGGCAATCTCGCCGGTGTTCAGATCGAACTGCCACGCTCACTTGTGCTGCTCGGCTCCGCCGTGTAGCGCTGTCGGTCGGCTCCGCCGTGGAGCGCTCGCACTTCACAGGCATCGAAGCCATCACCCGCAACGAACCACGATTGCTCCGCGGAGCGCGCCGTTGCGCACTCGAGCACGGTGGCGTAGCCGCTATCGTGGGAACGCTTCATGCTGCTCCCGCAGCGTCACGCCGAAAGTACCGGTCGTCGAAGTAGAGCGTGGTCACAGTCGCCATTGACTGCCCAAGACATAGTCCGAACTCGTATCAGATCTACGCCTGAACCGGTCCGTGTCATCTCAACGCCTCGCTACTGAAGCTTCTGTGGCCTCTCAGTATAGGCCTGGTAGCCCTGAAGTTCGGCGAATCGGCTGCCGTAATGTGGAACCTGGCCGACGGCGGCAAGCGCCGGCCGCCGTCGGCGTCTTCGCAAAACGAGCAGGCCGATGCACGCCAGATACAGTAGGAGCAGGAAAGCCGACGCCAACGCGGACACTTCGACGATGGACTGGGGGGAGTAGAGGATGAGGATGTTCGTCGGCCCTCCGGCCTGTACGAACCAGGCGTTCGCGTACGAATTGGCGAGATAGGGACCGGCGAGAGCGGGAGAGTGCTGGGTCTCGATCGACAGGCACGCGACCGATGCGAGTGGGCACGATGGCACTCGGGATACCAGGCGCGCCGACCAGCCTGAAGAAGTCGCCACATTGAGCACCACCCAGCCGGTGAAGCCGGCCGGAAGACGGGCCGAATATGCGGTGGAGGAAAGCTGGACAAAATGCAACGACTGTGGTGGAGAGGGAGGAACAACGGGTTCTGAAATCCTAGGCAATCCAGGGTGAGGGGAGACCACGGTTGCGCAATCCGGACCTACCGACTGAGCGAGAGACTCCCAGGAGGAGGTCTTCCGGAACATGACGACCGGGGTGGCGTACATAGGTGCATCGATGCAGCCGCCAAGACGGTAAATGGCCAGAGGACCCCGTTGCTTGACGAGTTGGTAGTCGGGAGAAGAGGCAAGCGCACCCCGGACCACTGTTACCGGCAACAGGTGGTCGGGCTTTGGATTGATATCCGACCGAACCACGACGAAGCGGGCGCCCAGGATGCGCGGAAGCTCTGAAGCCTCGGGGCCTTCGGGGAACCGGGCAAGCTCCCTGAGGATCGACGGCGATGCGGCAGTTCCGGACGTCATGGAGATCGAATGGGGGTCCATGATGTCCATGGGGTCCACGCCCCGGTAACCGTGACGCCAGAGGTAGCTGATCCCCTGATCGGTGACCGGGGCCACGATCGCTCTTGACTCAGGTCCGCCCAGTGCATCGATCGTGGTCGACAGGGAGCTGTACTGCTCGGGCGGTGCGACGCGGTAGCTGCCGAACTGCGGTGTGGAAAACACGGAGCCCGAGATCGTCGGCCAGCCGCATACGACGAGGAGCGCTATGCCGATCGGCAGGGCTGCCGGTCGCAGGCGCGAACCGGTCAGGCGAGTCGAGATCTCCGAGGCCGTCACTCCGACGAGCAAGGCGATCGCGAGCAGGTAGATGAAGCCACACATTTCGTACGTATTGCGAAGCGAGCCTGCTAATTGGAAACGACGGATGACGTCGCCGAGGAGGAAGCCTCCCGGAGGTGACGATCCCTTCGCCAGGAAGACGCCCGCGATACCGAGCGCGGTCAGATAGAGGGAGGAGCCGTTGCGCCGGAGAAGGAGGGCCGAGAAGCCGAGCAGTGGAAGGAGGAACAACAGCGAGAGAAAGGGTCCCGAACGGTATGGCCATCCGAGGGAGAGGCCACCCTGGAGGTAGTACCCGTTGAGCGACCGGAACACGTTCGAAATATCCGTGTATGCGCTCGAACCCACGAAGTTGGCGTAGTTCGCCGCCGCCGTGAGCCCGGGGCCCGACAGGGCGGAGGGGCCCTGGAGGGCAAGCGGTATCATCCAGTAGACGTTTGCGACAATCATCCCGCCAGAGCCGAGGAGGAACCTCCGACCCACGGGACGCCGCCCGCCCACCCAGGCCATGTAAGCAGAGTCGGCGAGGATCATCACCGCGATGACGACGGCGAGACCGGGAGAGACGAAGCACTCCGCGAACCAGGGCATTGCAATGACAAGGACCACCACGTGTCGGAATTGGCCAGTCCCGTAGTACTTGCGGAGCAGCGCCAGGCTCAGCGGAAGCAGGGCGAAGAAGAGCTGATAGGTCAGCAGGTATCGGTGCCACACGTTGATCGTCGTGAAGGGGGCCAACAGGTAGACCAGCGACGAAATGAGGGGCGCGACAGAATCGGCTCGGCAGTGGTGGCGCGCCAGCGACATGACCGATACGGCCGCGACGACCATGGAACTCCAGTACACGCCGGCTTCCAGGGCCCACGCGGGAATGCCGAGCTTCCAGAAGAGATCGATAGTGCCCCAGAACGGCCATCCGGCTACCAGCTCGGGATGGGTACCTCCCAGCGCGGCGTTGTTCCATATCTGCCACGACCACGCGAAGTCCACGTCGGGCCGCAGGAAGGAGGGTCCCTGGTCGCCGGCCCCGAGCAGTACACCTCCGTGGAACCAGATCGCGACGAGGGCGGTGGCGACGCCCACCACGATCCACTCGGGTCTCCGCCAGAGTGATCCGGACCGCTTGGGGAACAACACCCCATCGAGACTGCCGTGTAGGAATTGCAAGAAGGAGAGCGGTTTCCGCGAAGCCAGCGCGACGAGACCATAGTAGGCCGCGTAGACCGGCCACATCAGCGCGAAGAGCGAAGGCCGGGTTCCGTGTCGACGCATGAACAGGATGCGGTTTCGACCGATCCAGTAGGACCGAGAGGCGAGATGCCGTCGCTGTTGCGACACGGCGGTGGGAGTATGGTGGCGGGCTCGGGCCGAGGGAACACAGTAGGTGTACAGGTTTGCTTCCGCGGACCGCAGGCAGAAGTCGCTGTCCTCGTATGTGGCGAAATAGTCCGTATCGAAGCCGGCGGTAACGTCGAGCGCGGCGCGGGTCACGGCGATGACGGAAGGTGCCACTCCCACCCGGAACGGCTCCGATCCGGAGACTTCGGTGACGAAGCTGACCCGTCCGGAACGGGTGTCGATGTTCGTACCTGCTGCCCAGATCCTGCCCAGGGATTCCGAATAGGTGATCAGCGCAGTGGCGACTCCTGCGTCGTCGTGGGTCGCGAGAAAGCCGGCGAGTTCCCGGAGACACAGTCGGTCGAGAACGACGTCTTCGTCGACGAAGACGACGATGTCGCTGGACGGCAGGGCCCGCATCCCGGCATTACGGCCTTCGCAGATGCCGAGGTTCTTGTCAGGACGCAGGATGGCGACGGGTGATCCGGGATGATGATCGATTCGGGCGCGACCCACGGAGTTGTCCACCACGACAAGCTCCAGGGAGTGACCTGCTGGGAGGTCCGAGCCGAGGACGGACTCGATGCACTCGGCGGCGATTCCGCTGTCGCGGTAGGCAGGAATGACAACTCCGATGGATATGCCTGTGCCTTCGGTCATCGCGACGACTTCGCGAGCGCACCGTTGATCGCACGGCCGATATCGACACAGCGATTGTCCCAGTCCCATTGCTCGGCGAGCTGACGAGCTTGCAGGCTGAGTTGCAGTCGGTCAGGCGAATCATCGAGAAGTGAGACGATCGCGTCCGCGAAGCGGTCGAGGTCGTAGGCGGGAACCTTCTTCATTCCCTGTGGATAGTAGGTGACCAATTCCGGGAGGTCGAAGGACACGCCAGGCAGTCCGCAGGCGAAGGCCTCGCAGGCTGCCATACCCCCACTGTCGTAGAGGGAGGGATGGAGGACCACCCTCGACCGTTTCACGATTCGGAATTTCTCGCGTCCGTCGAGAAATCCGTGGAAGTCGATGAGCTCGGTCAAATCTGCGCGGTCGCGCATCTCGACAAGGTCGGCGAGGAGAGGGCCGTCACCGATGATTGCCAGGCGCGAACCTGGCCGGATAAGCTGGACTCGGGACCAGATGTCGATCAGCTGGCGGACCCCCTTCTGGACGTGCAGTCGCCCGATGAAGACTCCGTCGTAGGAAGGACCGGAACCGGGTTCCGTCGAATCGGCCAGCGCGACGTCCACTCCCCCGCGGACGACGATGACCCGGGAGGCCGGCACGCCATAGTGACACAGGCGATCCCTATCGTGCTCCCCGGTGACCAGTATGGCATCCGCGAAGTGGATAATCAGGGGAAGCGACAGTCTCTGGGAAAGCCAGTAGAACGCGTCGGTGACGCGGGGAATTCCGGATCTCCACCTGCCCTCGAATCCCCTGTGGGGCGGGGGAGCGAACATGTAGAACCCTGCAATCCACGAAGCACGGTGCCGGAGCTTCGCTGCGGCTGCCGCCAGGGCGTCCGGCCAGAAATCGGAGGCGGAATAGACGATAGTCTCTCCCGGGATGTTGGGTAGCGCATGGCGGGCACGGCGGAGAGAATGGAGCGTAAGCCGGAGATAGTGGCTGAGCCGGTTCCGAGGAGCCGGTTCAAGTGGCCATTCTGTGACAAGAGAAGAGTCGATGCCATTACGGAGGCACATCGTCTTGCCCTCTTGTGTGACGGCAATCGAGAGAGGCTGTCCCTGAGAGGCCCATCGACGGGACAGTTCGAGGAATATACGGTCGCCCCCGCTGAGCCCTCCGCCCTGTGCGTACATCGCGATCACATGGAGGTTCCCCGGCAGTGGAGTCGTCACGGGAAGAGCCTTCGGAGGATCATCTCGGCGTTGGAGTCGGAGTACTCCGCGAGTGCACGGGTGCGGGCCGCCGCTCCCATGCGCACGACCGTGTCGGGATCGCTCCGGAGCCTTCTGATCGCATCGACGATCTCGCCCACGTCGGGTTCCACCAGTAGACCGATGTCGGGGGTGACGACCTCGGGAATCCCTCCACGCCGAGCGGCGATGATCGCGGTTCCGCAAGCCATGGCTTCCAGGATCACGCGCCCGAATCCCTCCTGCGACGGCGACGGTACCAGCAGAACGTCGGCCGAGGAGTAAAGGGCGGGCAGCGCATCCTGGGTGACCGCTCCAAGGTATCTCACCGGAGTTTCCCCATGAAACTCCCGGATGTGGCGCTCCTCAGGACCGGTGCCGGCAAAGAGAAACTCGACGTCACCGTCAGCCAGAGTACGGGCCGCGTCGAGCGCGAGGCGGACACCCTTTTCGGGGATAAGCCTTCCGACGAAGAGGACGGTGAACTTCCCGGGGGAGCGCTCAGCGATCGAGGGTGAGGTGCGGAGGGCCGGCTGGAACCGCTTCACGTCGACCCAGTATCGGAATCGATGGACGCGCTCGGGGGGGATGCCCAGGGAGCCGACCTGAGAGCAGACGCGTTCGGAGAGGCACAGTACAGCGTCCGCAGAAGTGAGGATCCCCCTGACCGTGCGCCGGGCAAGTGGCGACGAGAAGCCGATATCGGAATGGAGTGCCACACATCGCCGGCGGCGGGGAAAGACCAGAGCGCTTGCTGCTGCCGCGGCGAGCCCTTGCGGGTAGACGATTTCAGCACGATTGCGGCGCGCTCGCATTGCGACCATGAGCATGGCGGGAAACGAATAGAGGAAGCCGACGACCGGTACTCGTGCAAGCTGGTAGAACCACCCCTGGCCGACCCATCCGTAGCGATGGATCGTGAGGTGCGCCCGGCGCTCGAGACGGGGTCCCTTGAAGGGTGTCGTTATGGGTTGGAGGGTATGGACATCGACTTCGACGCCTTGTCCCGCCAGGTACGAAGTGAGGTCGTCAAGATGAGTCTCCAGTCCACCGATGTTCGGGCGGTAACCGAGTGCGATAATCAGTACCGCGCGGTGCGCAGGTGTCATCGAGGGCAGTTCAACGGGGAGGATTCCCGTGCAGACCGAGTGGGGTGGATCTCGTAGCCACCGTTCCGAGTCGGTGGCTCGCATGGGGGACTTTGATCCCGACGCCGTCGCCTCCAGAATTGATGCCGACGGCGAGGCAGGTTCCAGGTTGCGGACAGGCCACACCATAGAGGATGGAGGCGTTCTGTACGCTCGGAAGCATATGCCATCGCGATCCGTCCCACTGCTCCGCCAAACCTACCTGTGAATAGGAAGTGCCAACGGCAATGCACAGGTTCGTTGCCGGACACGTGACGTCCTCGAGCAAGTCACTTCCTGCCAGCAAGTCTGGGCCATTCCAGTAAGATCCGTTCCAGCGGAGCACGAGACCTTGTGCCGGAAGCCCTTGGCCGACGGCGACACAATCGAGAGACGAAGGGCAGGCAATGCCCGAGAGCTGCACCACGTTGCGAAATCGAGCCGCCAGCTTCCACGAACCGTTGTGCCATTCGGCAATGGCGGCCGTATCGGAGCGCTGCTGAGCCAGCGCGAAGCAGGTCCGGGAGGAGGGGCACGCGAGGGCAGCAAGTCTGGCAACCCCCCGTACCTTGAGCGGCGGATGCCAGGTGGCTCCATTCCACGTCGTGTAGACCGCGTGCCCGTATATGTCGTAGCCGACGGCCAGGCACATGCGGTCGGTCGGGCAGGCCACGCCGGAGAGTACCTCGGAGCCCGCGATTGGCTTCGCGGAACCTGCTGGCGATCCCCCGATCTTGGCAATGGCACCTTGGGGCGCTCCTGTCTGCCCCGCGGCGAGGCAGGTCCGGCTGGACGGGCAGGTGATCCCGAAGAGGGCGTAGGTGCCAGCCACCGGTGTCACCGGACCCCACCTCCCACGGTCCCATGCGGCCAGGACGCCGTGGCCGTTCCCGTCCTGCCCGATTGCCAGGCATCTCGCCGGAGAAGGACAGACCACCGCGCTCAACTTCCCAGCGCCACCGATGCTGTCCGGAGCGGGCAGGGTTGCGTACCAGGCAGCAGCACCTACCGCGAACGCGACGAGGGCGGTTACCGCAACGTACCGGTACCTCCAGAGCCGGCGAAGACCTCTCCGTAGCATCCAAGTGAGTGTATCCATCGTGATCGCGAGTCAGATCAGAGCCGACGCCGGCCCTTCGATCCGACAAGCGGGAACCATCGGCCGCTCTCGTGGTCCGAGGCGGAGCCATCCAGGCGACGAACACCGAGGAGCCCCGCCGAGGTGGCGGGGTCGTGGCCGAACACGACGCCCACGAGCGCCGACGCGACGGTTGCGATCGAGCCGACCGGGAAAGGCCGTCTCGCGCGGCCCTGCGGGCCCCAGGCCCATCGCGCGCCCAACCCCGTCACCGAGAATCCCAGTGATTCGATTTCCGAAGCAGACCACTCGCATTTGTGCTCCATATGAGGATCGTGATCTGCCGTAGAAGGCTCCGCTCCCTCGCCGTTGGGAGTGGTCACGACGACACGGTGCTTCGCAACCCTGGCGAACTCGTTCATCGCCAGGAGAGCCGCCTCTTTGGCAAGGTGCTCGATGACCTCGCACGAGAGAACCTGGTCGAACGACGCATCTCGAAAAGGGAGCCGGTCGAGCGAAGCCACCACGAAGGAGGCATGAACACCCAGCGACCGAGCTGTCGAGAGCTTGGCAGGGTCGATGTCGAGACCGACGATCCACTGGCCGGGCTTCGCAATGTTGCGCGCCATCGCCCCGTCGCCGCATCCGGCGTCCAGAAGGGAGGTGGCGCCGTCCAGCTCACGCCTCAGCCACCATGAGAACGTGAGGGGCATACGCCCGAGAAGGCTATTCAATGTGACCCTCAGCAAAGTTACGTCATCCTCGCCTTGCCGGGATGTGGAGGCAGATCAGCGAGGACAAGCCTCCACGCCAGAAGCTTGCCCGGGAGGAGCGACTGTTCAACTCGCGAAGAATTCCCCGTGTCCGGAACTCTCGTCCTGCCCTGGGAGACCGGCAGCACGATTGGCCAATACGAGCATGAGGCCCACCGTAATCAGGAGGAACGCGTAGGCGCCCAGGTCGTCTGCGATCGAGGTCTGGTGGAAGGCGTCGAGTATGGCCATCAGTACGAAGCACAGACCGGCAGACACCAGGGGAACGCCGGGCACAGTCCTCGTCGCGACCAGAAGCACCGCCACGAATGCGGCTACGCCCGCGGCTGATCCGACGGTGAGGCCGAATCCCGTCCCGATTAGGGGAGGGGCCACGGCCCGAAACAGGTTCTTGCCCGGGACTTCGGTCCCGGTCCGGTCCGAGCCAGCTTGACGGTAGAGCCGGTTGCCGGACCAGCTGTCCTTCACGAGCGCGATGGTATCTTGTCGGCCATGCGCCGTCAACGGCCACCGGGTCGTCGACCAGGTCCGTGAGGTTCATGACCACCTCCACCCTCTGCCAAAGGGTAGGGCAGTGGCTCTGGACGAGGCGCAGCAGCGACGTGTCAGTGGCGAGCACGCGGTCGCACCGTCCCACGGCCAGGAGGCATCGACTGCGCTGGTGGAACCGCCACGCAGGCAGCGCAAGCGCACCCAGTTGCTCCCCTGGGTACCACTGCCGGTACTCCTCGACGTAGGGGATCTTCCAATAGACAGCGTCCGAGCTAGCGGCCACCTGTCGGCCCGACCACCACCACGGCACCCGTTCGAGATATTGGAAGTGCAGGTGGGTGCAGCAGTCGGCGGCAGCGCGCCTGGCCAGGGTCCTGCCCAACACGGGTAGAGGTGCCGGCTCAGCCACCACCCGGATCTCGTCCCACGTCCCTTGCCAACGCCGAGGGCCACGCGGGTACACAGTGACGTCGGCACCCAGCCCGCTGACAATGGTGGCCAGGTTGAGGAGGTGGCGTTCGGCCCCACCCTCGACCAGGTTGCCGGCATCGTCGACAAACGACTCGGTGATGCACCCCACATGGGGGCGCGGAGTGCTCCGGTGTGACACCTCGACCATCAGCGGTCCGTCCGACCGAAGGACACCGTGCCAAGCTGATCCGGCAGCACTCCGTATCGCCAGCGCTCTACCAGCCCGGCCTCCGCCAACGTGGCGAAGAGCTGGTCGACCTGCGCCAGCGGCGCCGAGTGGTATTCGACCACGAGGCAATCGATGCGGCGCAGCGTGGCTACCGGCGCCGACACCACGATGTCGTACTCGCCGCCCCCACAATCCACCTTTACCAGATCGACCGAGCCGTCGATCGAATACATCACGTCGTCGAAGCCCACCACGTCGGCCAAGTCGCCGGCCGCTTCGGCCGATCCGGACACCAGCTCACTGCCAAGCAGCGTCTGCCTACCGATAAGAATGTCCCGACCTGCCCGACCTGCCCGACCTGCCCGGCCGCCGACCGCAGCCTGCGCCACCGTGACCCGGTCCGCCAGGCCGTTCCCAGCGAGGTTCCGCCGCAGGTACGCCACCCGATCGGCGGACGGTTCGAACGCGGTGACCTCCGCCCCGGGCACCGCTTTCGCCAACGCGACGGTGAACAACCCGATATGGGCACCGATGTCGAGGACCCGGCATACCGTCCCCCGCAGCTCCGAAGCGAGCCCGTGCAGCCTGTAGCAGTCGTCGACCACCGCCTCGACGATGGCCCACCAGACGAAATCCGTGGCCTGTGCCACGCGACGCAATCCGTCCTTGTCAGCGAACGTCACGTCACCAACCAGATTCGGGGCCAGGAACCCGACGGCGAGGCGCACCAGTGCGCGACCGCTCTGATGCATGGTCCGGCAGATCTTGACGCTCAACACGACGGATCGCCCAGACGACGACCTCGATGGACAAGGCTCCGTTCGACAAGGGGCCCTGCCCAATGCAACCGAGTAGTCGGTGACGGCACCGACGGTCCGGCTCCTGCCAACCGGGACCATGCTGACTTGCCGTGGGCAGCTCGCCCCGAACCGTCATGTCCAGCTACCCGGGCGACCGTAGCGGTGGCCGAGCGCCACCGCTACCGCCAGCGCCTCACCCGCCTTCAGGGCGATCAGCCCTGCCCCACGCCAGTTGAGCAGTTTCCGGGGCTGGCGTAGCCACGGCCGCCGGCTCGCCTGCCGCAGGGCCGCTACGCCCCGCTTGGCGAGGTAACGCCGGACGCCTTCCGCGTAGTACGCCTTCTTCCGGCAGGCGTCGAGGTAGCTGATGGTGCCCTCGTCGTGCTCGATGACCGCCATCGTACGGACCACCGGGGCCAGCTGGCGCGCCGACTCGCTCAGGTCCCAGTCCTCGGGGCCGGTGAGCTGCTCGTCGAACCCACCGGTCCGGTCGAAGACATCCCAGCGGAAGAACCGCGCCGCCTCGATGGCGTCCGAGCCGTCGTAGAACGAGCGCTCAAAGGCCCGCACCTCCACCCAGAACCCGCTCCCCACCGTGCGCTCCGGGACGATGACCGAGCCCGCCCCGGATCGCAGCGCCGCGACCACCTCCTCCACCACCGTCGGCTGCAAGATCATGTCGGCATCGACAAAACCCACGATCTCCGCCGGGAACGAACGGGCACCGTGGTTGCGCTGTGCGGACCGCTCCGGCCCCATGTCGAGCACCGCATCTGCCCCAGCCTCGGCGATCGCCCGCGTGCGATCGGTCGAACCGTTGTCGACCACCACGACCGTGGAGGCCAGTGTCTGCCCACGAATCGACTGGAGGCACCGGTCAATTGTCCGTTCGGAGTTCCTGGTCGGCACGACTATGGTCACCTGACGGTCCGACTCGGGCAATGCCGTGCTGCTGGTCACCCTGGTGTCGCGCGGCTCGCCAGAGTAGCTTCGGAGAGATCCGGGGCGATTCCTGGCGCATAGGCAGACTGACGTCGTGGCAGACCAGACACACCAAGGAGGGCCTCGGCCACCTCGTCCCAGGGAAGCACCCTGCCTTCCCCTCGCTCGGTCAGAAGTGCCGCCTCCCCCGTCAGCGCTTGGGCAACCCGCTCGGCAAGTGCTTGCGGCTGCGGCCGAACGTTTGCGCCTCCGTGGGCGGCGAGTGAGTCCCGCAGGCCGGCGACGTCGTAGCCGACTGCCGGCGTGCCAACCTGGGCCGCCTCGGTGACCCCGAGCCCCCATCCCTCGCGCACCGAGGTCATCACGAGGACATGGGCACGCGCGAGCAGATCGTGCTTCGTAGCATCGTCTACATGACCGAAGAACGTCGCCCCGGTGGGCGCATTACGCTGGAGGGCGGCTTGCATCGGGCCTACCCCCACCATCCAGAGCTGGGCGTCGGGAATGCGACGCCGGACCTGGCAGAACGCATGGATCACGTGCTCCGGGCGCTTGTTGGCGCTGAGCCGCCCCACATAGATCATCGTCGGACGTGGTTCCTTCGGTGGCAGGCACCCGCCGGATAACGCAGGGGGCGAGTAACCTACGGGCACGACAGTGACCTGGGTTAGCCCATAATGCTCGAGTGACTGCTTGCTCGATAGGGACACCGTAACTGTCGGCACCCGCCGGTACTGGCGCAGCCACCATGGCTCGAGAACGTAACGGCCGAGGATGGCCACCGGCAGAGGCGTTTCGTACAACCAGACCTCACGTGCAACCTGATACACGAGTGCCAGCACGGGAGCGTCGTCCACATATCGCGGGGCCAGGAACGGGCGGGTATTGACCTGGTCGATCACGAGGTCGTATCGCCCATGGCCCTCCGATTCGTAGAAGCGCCGCGCCTCGCGATAGACGCTGTGGCGCCCACCGCGTCGTAGAATCCTTGCTCCGCCTGCATGGTCCTCGACTGGACGGCCGTCCACACGGCTCGTGAAGATCGTGACCTCGTGACCGGCGGCGATCCACTCACGCGCCACACGGTCTGTGTACACCTCGGCTCCACCGGCACAGGGGTGGGCGAGATCGCGCCATGTGAGAACCAGTATTCGCACTTCAGCTCCTGATGCCCTCAGCGAGTGGTGCAATGCCGAACGTCGCGATCTCGTCGGCCCCAAGCTCGGAGAGACCAAGTGTCGTAGGCACCTGGTCGTACCAGCGCAGCACGCGGAGCCGGTAGAAGATGGCGAAGGTGTCGAGCAGCGTGAGCCACACCGCCCTGGTGGAGATCGTGCTCGTGAGGCGCTCATCGATCCGCACCGGCGCTTCGAAGAACCTGCGATACCCGAGGCGGCGTGCCACCACGAGCAGCTCCAAGTCGAACGCGAAGCGCTTCTCCACCATACGGGCCAGCACGTCGGCTAGCACCTCGCGCCGTACGATCTTCAGGCCCGTCTGGGTGTCGCGCACCTCAAGGTGGAACAGCAGGCGCACGAGCTGCTGGAAGCCCCACGAGTAGAGCCGGCGCAGCGGGGGATACGCGACCTCGGACATCGGGTGGCGCTTCGAGCCGAGCACCACATCTGGGTCATGCGATCGGAGCAGGGAGACGAACGAGGCGACCTGCCCTGCCGGAAGGTCGCCGTCCGCGTCGATGAAGCCGAGGTAGGCGCCCCGCCCCATCGAGAGCCCGACGCGGAGCGCCTGGCCCTTCCCCCAGTTTCGCTCGAGCCGCACGCAGCGGATATGAGGCGAGAGTGCCTCGAGTGCCTCGTCGCAGCCGTCGGTGGAGCCATCCGAGACGGCAATGATCTCGTAACTGACATCGCTTCGCTCGAGCACCTCGCAAAGCGCACGCAGGTTCGGGCAGAGGCGCGGCCCTGGGTTGTAGTAGGGCACCACGAAGCTGAGATCGAGCGCGGGCGCGTCAACCGCCCAGAGCTCCCCGGTGCTCGGCCCGAGGTCGGCAAGCTCGCCCGCAGCCTCGTGCCTTCGCAAAGCAGGCACGAGCATCACCACCACCAGGCCGCCCGCCAGCACCAGCATCGCCCAGGCCAGGCTGAGCGGGCTCCCGTGGAAGGCTGCGATCAGCACTACCGCGCCGGCCGCGCCGGCCCAACAGCCCGTTGCTACGCGCGAGTGGCGTGCGACATGGACGTAGACAAGCTGGCCGATGACTGCCATAGCCGCTGCGGCGATCCCGAGGACCCGGACCACCGGTGCCGCAGGCGCGTAAGCCGGCCCGAAGACCACCGACACCACCAGCCCCGGCAGCGCCGCCATCACGAGTGCCGCCAGGCCGCCGAGCACAGCTATGAGGCCGAGGGACTGGCGCAGCACCTTCGTCGGGTCCGAGCCGGCAGCCCTCGCAGCGGCGAGCCGCGGGAAGGCGATCACCCCGACCGCACCCGGCAGGAACAGTGATATGCGCGCTGCGGTCGCACCGGCAACGTAGTAGCCGGCCTGCAGGGCCGGCAGGTAGTGGCGCGCGAGGAGGGAGTCGATCATCGTGAACAGTGCGAACCCCCCGAGCCCGACGAGCGACAGCGCCGCCGGGCCAAGCCTCACTCCGAGGTTGGCAGCTCCCTCACGCATGCCGAGCTGGCGGCGAAGCGGCCAGGCGAGCATGCCGAGCATGAGCACTGCGGACGCGACGCTCGCGAGCAGCGCTCCGTCGATACCCATGCCGAGGCCGACGAGCGCCACCCCCACCACGAGGCGGGCGGTCGTGCCGATGAGTGTCGCTGCAGCTACCGCGCGGAAGCGCCGCTCACCGATCAGCACCCCCTGGGGGACGAGCCCGGCGATGCTGGGTGCCAGGTAGAGCGCGAGCAGCACGACCGGCACGAGCGAGGAGAGGTGGAGGAAGCTCGACAGCAGCGGGCTCAGCGCGCCAGTGACAGCGAGCACAACCAGCCCGACCACGCCCGCCGCAAGGAAGGCCTTGCCGGCGACCACCCGCGACCTCGCAGTCGCCTCGCGCTCAGCGACAGCCTGGGTGACTGCGAGCTGCAGGCCGCCGACGACGACGCCGATCACGGCCACCATACCGAGCAGCGAGCCGAGCGCCCCGTAGTGGGCGGCGCCGAGCATCCGGCTCATCACCACGTT
Source organism: Actinomycetes bacterium (assembly GCA_021791615.1). Next base: position 1,030 of record JAJYWG010000522.1, on the reverse strand, counting down.
GAAGACGAAGTTGACCCCGTTCACCGCCATCATCGCGACGAACAGCACCAAGGCGCCGTCGCTCGTGAGCTCTGCCCGGCGGGCCGTGTCGAACGCCGCCGCGATTCGCCGCTTCATCGCTCGCCTACCGAAGCCCTAGCCACCGGCTTGCACCGGCCTTCCTACGACCCGCTCAGGGCTGCCGCCATGCCGACGATGGGCTGGTTCAGCTTGATACCTCCCATGGATCCCTCGAAGGGGGCGTTGAAGGAGAAGATGCCACCGTCCGAAGCAACCAGCCAGTAGCCGCCCGTCAGCGGGTCGGCAGCCATGCCGACGACGGGCTTGTTGAGCGGCTTGCCCAGCATGGAGCCGTAGAACTTGGCGTCCCCGAAGACGTACACGTTGCCGTTCGACCCAACCAGGAAGTAACCGCCCCCGTCTGGCGTGGCAGCCATGCCGACAATGTCGCTTACCGGGCAGCCGAAGTGAGGCGTCGCGCAGACCCCCGGTACCGAGCCGAAGAAGCCCGCGTTCCCGAAGGAGAAGATGCCTCCGTCCTTCGCAACCAGCCAGTAACCGCCCCCGTCAGGCGTAGAGGCCATGCCGACGATCGGTTGGCTGAGCGGCTTGCCACCCATCGATCCGTAGAACGGAGCGTTGAAGGAGAAGATGCCACCGTCCGAAGCGACCTCCCAGTAGCCGCCTGTGGCCGGGTCTTCAGCCATGCCCACTACCGGCTTGTTGAGCGGCTTGCCGCCCATCGACCCGTGGAACGGAGCGTTGAAGGAGAAGATGCCACCGTCCGAAGCGACCTCCCAGTAGCCACCGGTCGCCGGGTCTTCAGCCATGCCCACTACGGGCTTGTTGAGCGGCTTGCCACCCATCGAGCCGTAGAACGGGGCGTTGAAGGAGAAGATCCCTCCGTCCGAAGCAACCTCGTGGTACCCGAACAGCGAAGGAGGCGGCGGCGTCACTGGCGCCACGTAGGTGAAGCGGTCAGCCGAGCTTGTTGCGCTCGTGCCGGTCGGGGTCGTGACCGTTCTGTAGA
>JAJYWG010000069.1 GCA_021791615.1 Actinomycetes bacterium | reverse complement strand
TAGACCTCGGTGCCGAATTGGCGGAACTCCGAGGCCTTCTCGACCATGCCCTGGGAGATGGCGGTGTCGGCGGCGAGGCCCTTGGACTGGGCATAGTCGCGCACGTCCTGGCTGATCCGCATCGAACAGAACTTTGGGCCACACATCGAGCAGAAGTGGGCCGTCTTGGCTGGTGCGGCCGGCAACGTCTCGTCGTGAAACCCCTGTGCGGTGCCGGGGTCCATGGACAGGTTGAACTGGTCCTCCCAACGGAACTCGAAGCGGGCTTTGGACAGGGCGTCGTCCCACGCCTGGGCACCGGAGTGCCCCTTGGCCAAGTCGGCGGCGTGGGCGGCGATCTTGTAGGCGATCATGCCTTGGCGTACGTCGTCGCGATTTGGGAGCCCCAAGTGCTCTTTGGGGGTGACGTAGCAGAGCATGGCCGTGCCGTGCATGCCGATGACTGCTGCCCCGATCGCCGAGGTGATGTGGTCGTAGCCGGGGGCCACGTCGGTCGTCAGTGGTCCGAGGGTGTAGAAGGGCGCCTGGTGGCAGAGCTCTTGTTGGAGGGTCACGTTCTCGGCGACCTTATGCAACGGCACGTGGCCCGGTCCCTCGATCATCACTTGGACGTCGTGGCGCCATGCCACCTGGGTCACCTCGCCGAGGGTCCGGAGCTCTGCCAGTTGGGCCTCGTCGTTGGCGTCCGCGACCGAGCCCGGACGGAGCCCGTCCCCCAAGGAGAAGGCGATGTCGTAGGAAGCCATGATCTCGCACATCTCCGCAAAGTGGGTGTAGAGGAAGTTCTCTTTGTGGTGGGCCAAGCACCAGGCCGCCATGATCGAGCCGCCCCGGCTCACGATGCCCGTCACCCTGGCAACGGTCAGCGGCACGTATCGCAACAACACACCGGCGTGGACGGTGAAGTAGTCGACCCCCTGTTCTGCTTGCTCGATGAGCGTCTCGCGGTACAGCTCCCAGGTCAGCTCTTCGGGGCGTCCGTCGGTCTTCTCGAGCGCCTGGTAGATCGGCACCGTACCGATGGGTACCGGTGAGTTCCGGATGATCCACTCCCGCGTGGTGTGAATGTCCGGACCCGTCGAGAGGTCCATGACAGTGTCGGCCCCCCATCGGGTCGCCCACTGCAACTTGTCCACCTCCTCAGCGACGGACGAGGTCACGGCGGAATTCCCGATGTTGGCGTTGACCTTCACCAAGAACCGTTGCCCGATGACCATTGGTTCGGACTCGGGGTGGTTCACATTGGCCGGCAAGATAGCCCGGCCCGACGCGATCTCGTCGCGTACGAGCTCGGGTGCGACACCCTCGCGCAGGGCGGCGAACCGCATCTCGGCGGTGATCTCGCCCCGGCGCGCGTAGTGCAGCTGGGTGACAGCCGGCCGCGCGGCCCCCATCGAACGGGCAGCCCGCAACGGCCGCCGATCGATCCCCGACATCATCGCGGGCCGCGCCTCGTCGGTCCCATTACCCGATGTCCCGTCCTCCGATGGACGACCGAGGCGGCGAGCGGCGGCTCGTCCGTCGTCGCGGGGGGTCACCGCGCGGCCGTCGTACTCCTCGACATCTTCGCGCCCAAAGACCCAGTCTCTCCGAAGCAGCGGGAGGCCTACCTCGGGATCACTGCCGGGACCCGAGGTGTCATACAGACGCACCGACTCATTGGGCACCGGCCCCCACCGTCCCGGGGAGTCGCTGAGCGCGATCTCGGTGAACGGTACACGGATCCCCGGCGGGTCACCCTCGACGTAGACCTTGCGCCGGTTGGGCGAAACGAACGCCCCTTTCAGGCCGGTGTCCATCGTGCCTCCTCCCTTCGCCGGCATTACCCGGAGCAGGTTCTGCGGTCGGTGCCCGTCAGGCACCCTCTCAGCCCGGTCTGTCCGAGCTCCCGTGCACCGAGTGTCGCGCAAGGGCTTTCCCCTGTGCGTCGCTACTCGCGGCCCGCGGAACTGCGCGGGTATTGCACCTGGTGCAACGCTCATCCGTCAGCCGTGACGGGATGCCCTTCCGATCTGTTCATCGCCTGGCGTTGTCGGCGGCGAGGTACGCTGTCCGATGAGGAGGCCCGCACCATGAGCTTCGAACGGATCACGGTACGACCAGGGCAAATGGGTGGCCAGCCGTGCATCCGCGGCTTGCGCATCCCCGTTGCGACCGTGGTGGCGATGGTCGCTGACGGGATGAGCACCGACGAGGTGGTGGCCGCCCTCCCCGAACTCGGGCCGGCCGACGTGGCCGAGGCCCTGCACTACGCGGCCGCAATCTTGCAGGAGCGTCTGGTCCCACTGCTCGATCCCGCTTGAGGTTCCTCATCGACCAATGCCTGTCTGCCGAGCTGGTCGAGGGCCTCGCTGCATCTGGACACGACGCGGTGCACGTGGCCGCATACAGCCTGTCTCGGGCCAGCGACGACGAGATCCTCGCCCGGGCTGTCCACGAGGACCGGGTGCTACTCTCGGCCGACACCGACTTCGGCGGCCTTCTTGCCGCCCGGGATGCCACGCTGCCCTCGGTGGTCTTGTACCGACGACGCACTCGGCGTCGTCCGCACGAGCAGGTGATGGTGCTCCTCGCCAACCTGGCCGCTTTGGAAGGAGACCTCAACGCCGGGGCCATCGCCGTCATCGATGACCGCGGCATACGAATCCGCCGACTCCCCATCGGCGGGTAACCACAGCCTTCTGCGTCCGAGCAGGTTCACTTCCAACGACCATCGGTGTGCGATCGGTGTGCGGTCCTGGGAAATCCGATTTCTGCTCACCTCCACGAACGACGTGATCTGACGACGTCGCTCCTTGCTCGTCGTGGCCTCAGCGGGCGGACTCGCACACGAGGTCGGCCAGCGCCACGTTCAAAAGGGTGGCGGCGAGACGACGACCGACCGGCGAGCTCGGGACCATCAGCGCTGCCCGTGCCGCAGCCAAATACTGGGTGATCTGTCGCTGGTCGCGCCGACGGAGTGCGAGGCGCTGGTAGCCATCGATCACCACGAGGTCGAAGACCGGCCCGGCGTCGCCCACCAGTCGAAGGAGGCCTGGCCGGTCGTTTCGGGCGCTCGGCCAGATGTCGGCATAGGTGGCGACGTGACACCAGTCCGACCGGCGGGCCACGTGGCTGGTGAGCTGCCACCACCTGGCGGTCGAGCCTGGCCCGACAGCGGCCACCCGGTGCTTCGTGGCCGTAGACGGCGACTCGCCACATGACGCTCCTCCTCTCCTTCGAGCGGTGTCTGTGAGGAGACCTCGGCCCGGCACAAAGAGCAAGGCGACACCGGTGGGAGGCGGGAGATCTTCTGGTCCGGCCGGCGCGTGAAAGACGGGCTGGACATCGACAATGTGGAGACGATGTGGAGGGGTGCGCTGCCCATAAGCACTTGGTGGCGGATGGTGTCGGCATCGTACGGGGGAGCGGTCCTTCACCGTTGCCTCCGCGCCGTCTCGATAGCGGGCTGACGATCAGCGAACCCCGATGGCCACGAGCGCGCCGAGGCACAGGTACGGCCCGAGGGGGATGGGTCGAGACCGCTGAGCGTCCTCGCTCCTCCGCCGGGCGCGCCCCCAGGCAACGGCGAGGGAAGCCAGGAGCCAACCGGCGAGCACGCTGGCGGCGAGCTCCGGCCAGCCCAGCCAGCCGACGAACAGGCCGAGGAGCCCGCCGAGGCGGACGTCGGCCATGCCGAGCTGGCCCGGGACCCCAAGCGCGAGCACCAGGTAGAAGCCGGCAACAAGGCCCATGGCGATGCCGGCGCGGCCGAGCATCCCCCAGCGGTCGCCGGCGGCTGATGCGAGCGCCAGCAGGGCTGCACCGAGGGGGTAGGACGGCCAGAGCAGCGCGTTGGGGATCCGGCGGGTGCGCAGGTCAATGAGCGACGCAACGGTGCCGACCGCCCCCAGGAAGAGGAACGCCGGGACGGCCGGGGCCCACCCGACCCGCCACACCACGACTCCCTCGACCGCGGCGCCGATGAGCCCGGCGCCAAGGCACTGGCGGCGAGCGCCGAAGACGCTCGCTACACCGACCACGGTCACGACGACAGCCGCCTC
>JAJYWG010000175.1 GCA_021791615.1 Actinomycetes bacterium | reverse complement strand
GGGAACACGCAGGCTGGGTGGACCAGCCGGTGGCGTCCGATGCGGGCGAGCTCGTGCAAGAGCCACAGACCTTCGCGCTCTCCGTCGTACGGCTGTACCGACTCGAACAGGGCCCGGTGCTCGTCGGAGAGCTGCTTGATCCGGTTCTTCTTGCGGAACAGCGTACGGTCCCGAAAGATCGGGAACTCGACGACGTCTGGTTTGAGCCCTGGGCGCGTTGGCTCGTCGAGCAGGGCGACTTGGTACGTCACGTAGTTCAGCGCGGCTCGGAGGCTGTCGAGGTACGAGCTGAAGAGGCGAGAGAGGCGATCGAAGACTTCAGCCTCGGTGGCTGGATCAACCACTCGGCAGAACACCACCGCCCCTTCCCCGCCCTCCATCTGTACCCGGGCTCGGTACGGGTTCGTTTCCATGAAGGATCCGATCTCGTCTGCAAGGGCCTGTCCGTCAGCTTGCGCCCAGCGGAGGCGCCTGTAGCAGTCGGCGAGGGAATGGGCTGCCATTCGCCCCTCCAAGACGGATCCCTCTGACTCAGACCCCGAGCGGGGGCAGCGCGTCCACGACCGCTGCCGACTCCACCGAGACACGGACGATCCGAGCCACCAGGTCCACGATGTAGTGGGGATCCTCCGACCAGATGTTCGGGTCGTTCACGATCCCCGAGTCCTTGTCGGTCTTCACCTGGTAGCGGTCCATGATCCACTCGATCGCAGACCGGCCGTTCACCTGGTAGCGGTGAGCGTCTTCTGGGATACCCGACAAGGTCACGTAGGGGTTGACCACGATCGCGCTGCGGTCGGTCTTCGAGGCAAAGCGCATCTTCTCGACGCGCAGGGTCTTGGGGTCCGCTCCCTCCTCGGGCAGGCCGTCGAGCGGCCAGGGGTCGACCGTCTCGTAGCCGAGGTGGAGGGCCGCGAGCTGCTCACCGGCGCGGGAGAACCCCCAGAAGTCCTCTGCCATCGGGATCCTCGGGATCATCTTGCCGAGCTCGGCTGCAAAGCGAACCGTGTACTCGGGCGAGTGGAGGATGCCGTATACGTAGTTGAAGACGTCGGCGGCCGTGACGGCGTCGCCGTAGCGCTCTCGGTAGCGGTCGAGGGTGCGCGGTGAGATCCCGTCGTGGCGCTGGTTCCCGGTGCCGGCGGCCGCGAAGAGCGAGTCCTCGTCGCCAGTCGTGGTGTACTGGTAGCGGGGGAAGCACTGCACTGAATTGCCGGCGCCCGCCAGAGTGAGGCAGGGTATGACGTCCGTCATCACCACGGAGTACCCAGCGCCCGCACCGACACCCGACACGCAGATCACCCGGTTTTCGTGGGCGGGGGTCGGGAAAATCTGTGGCATGAGCAGGACGCGCTCGTTCCACTGGCGGTCGAAGTAGAGCCACTGCTTGCAGAACGGCCGGTACATGGAGGCGACGGCGTGCGCCGGGTCGAGGGTCGCCGGCTTGTCCTTTCGGAGGTCGCTCTTGAGGTTGACGGTCCAGCTCACCTTGGTCGGATCGGGGTCGACGAAGTCGCTCACCGCCGCATCGGTGGCTGCGACCATGCCGACGTGGAGGGCCGCGTGGAATCGCTCGCGCTCGGCGTTGTAGGCGTCGATCGTGCGTGTCATGTTCGAAAGCAGCGCCTCGCGCGAGAAGTTGTAGGTCCAGGCGTCCCGGTTGGTCTTGACGCCGTTCGAGTAGGTCACGAAGAGTGCCTCGTCCCGGTCGCCCTTCTTGTCACCGAGGGGAGAGAAGGTGTCGAAGACCTCGCTGCGCTGGTTGATCCAGTCACCGGCGTCGTTGGGAGTGATCTCCTGCCATTTCACGCCGATCACGTCCGAGAAGCTGGTGACCATCGAGAGCTTCTCCTCCCTCGTGAGGTAGTCGCCGATGTCGTGGTAGTGGATCGTGGCGGGGCCAGTGTGCTCGGGGTTCTTCACGAGCAGGGTGATCGCCACGGGGGTCCGGCTGCCTGAGCCGAAGATCTTGCCGCCCTCCCGCCGAGACACCTCTCCAGCGGTGCGCTGGTTCCCCCGTAGGTTCAGGCACCAGATGGCGCTGTACTCGTCTGCGAGGGTCTTTCGGAACCCGTCGGCAGAGCCTGAGTCGATGAAAGCACCATTCGTGACGAAGCAGACGATGCCGCGATCTCCGATTCGGTCGGTCGCCCAGCGAAACGCCCGGATGTAGGAGTCGTACAGGCTGTTCTTGAGCGTCGCGGTGGAGCGGGCCGCGTACGTCGTCCGGATCCACTCGTCGAGCTTCGGGTAGGAGAGGTTCTTGTTGTTGTCGTTCTCCGAGCCTTGACCGGCCGAGTAGGGCGGGTTGCCGACGACGACGGTGATGGGCAGGTCCTGCTGGTGGCGTGCCCGCTCGGAGTTGGGGCGCAGGAACTCGGGGAGCAACTCGCCCGTGCCTTCGCCGAGCTGGAACGTGTCGGTGAGCACGATGCCGGGGAACGGCTCGTAGGGGCCGTCTCCTCGGAGCGCGTGGAAGGTCTGCTCGATGTTGACCGCGGCGACGTAGTAGGCGAGCAGCACGATCTCGTTCGCATGCAGGAGCTGTCGGTAGCTGCGCTCCAGGTCGCCGGGTTCGAGCATGGCAAGTAGCCGGGCGAGGAAGGTCCCGGTCCCACAGAAGGGCTCCAGCACGTGGACGTCGCCTGCGCCGAGGTGGCTCCCGAGCTCGGTGCGCAAGACGGCATCGACGGACTTGAGCATGAAGTCGACGATCTCGATGGGGGTGTAGACGATGCCCAGCCGGTCGGCCACCTTGGGGAAGGCCCGGCGGAAGAAGGTCTCGTAGAGGTCCTTCACGACCTTCTGGCGGGCAGCCAGGTTGTCGAGCTTTTCCACCCGGGTGCGGACCGAGCGGTAGAACGAGGAGAGCTCCGCGCGCTCTTGCTCGATGGCCTCTTCTTCGTGCAGGGCCGTGAGCACCTCTGCCATGGAGACCGAAACCGGGTTCGTCCGGGTGAAGGTGGCGTCCCCGAAGAGCGCCTCGAACACCGGGGCGGTCACCAGGTGCTCTGCCAGCATCTCGACCGCCTCTGCTTCGCTGACGGCCGGGTTGATCACCTGGCGAAGCCCTGAGAGGTAGCGGCCGAAGGCGTCGGCCACCGTGCCACCGGTGCCGATTGCGGCCGTGATGCGGGTGATGTGGGCCTGGGCGATGCGGGCGACGTCTTCTGCCCAGGACTCCCAGTAGACGCGGCTTCCCACGTGGCGGACGATCTTGGCGTAGACCTTGTCCTCCAAGCCCTGCCAGGCGAGCGCGAGCTGTTCTGCCCGGCCCATCCGATCGGCGGCGGCCTGGACCCCGGTTCCCACCCCGACCACGCGGATGCGTGTCGAGCGCTTGGACTGCAGGTCGAGGCGGTTCACCTCGGCGTCGAAGCGGTCGTCGTGGGCACGAAGGGCCTGGAGGACCTGCCAGACGACCCTGTAGGCCTTGTGGTCGTCCAAGACCTCTTCGGGGGTCTTGTCCGAAGGGACCGGCACCGGGATGACGACGTAGCCGTAGCGCTTCCCCTCGGCCTCCCGCATGACGCGACCGACCGCCTGGACGACGTCGATCTGCGAAGCCCGGGGGTTGGTGAAGATGACGGCGTCCAGGGCCGGGACGTCGACGCCTTCGGTGAGACAGCGGGCGTTGGAGAGCAGCCGGCAGGTGCCCTCGGGCGGGTCTTCTCGCAGCCAGGCGAGCGCCTGGTCCCGGATCAGGGCCCCCATGGTCCCGTCGACGTGGCGGGCCTCGCAGGCGACCCCGTCTTCGCCTTGCTCCGACATGGCAGTGACGACCGCCGGCAGGCCACCGGCCACCCGACGGGAGTAGGCGATGGTGGAGGAGAACGCAACCGCCCGGCGCATGGGAGCGGCATCCACCCCGAAGTCCTCAGGGTCCTCGCTCTGCTTGGAGAGCGCCCGCCAGACGCCTGCGAGTCGAGCTGCGTCGGCGAGGATGAGCTCCAGACCTTGGTCGGCGAGCGGGCCGTGGGCGACCTCGCTCACCCAGGCCTCGTCGATCATCAAGACGACGACCTTGTAGTCGCTGAGCAACCCGT
>JAJYWG010000194.1 GCA_021791615.1 Actinomycetes bacterium | reverse complement strand
ATCTCGTGAAGCGTTCCTGAGAGGGCCAATAACTGCTGCCTCCTTCCCTCCTGTAGTAGGCGTGAAAAGTGTGCCGCCCACCCCTGTCACTCACTCGATGGCAGCTGAGCTGGAGAAGCTCTCATCGCTCTTTACTCAAAATCTTTTGACCGCAGAGGAGTTCCAAACGGCTAAGCAGCGGCTCCTCAAGAACGACTAATCCGGACTTATGCATGGAGGGACGTGCAGTACCTGCCTATCGGCATGATCGGTGTTGCCGCTCTGCCTACGCGAGACGGTGGGGTGACCATCCCCCGGTGTAAATGTCAGCGGGATTGCGGTAGGGAGCGCCCTCGCGGGCGGCCCCTACCGCAACCACCCTCCCGGGACGGCCTGGGCCTTGAGGCCACGGTCAGTTGCAAAGTAGCGCCGGGATCCCGAGCAGATCGAGGGTGAGGTCCGGTTGACGTGCGAGCTGGCGGGTTGCCGCTGCGATGTTGACGGATCGGTAGGTCGCATGGCGGATGATGCCGATCGCGAGATTGCGCAGGGTCGCAAGGACTCGAGGGATGGTCCCGGTTCGGACCTGGGAACGGTCCTCGTCGAAGGTGTTGTCCCGAACCTTCTCCAGGGGCGAAGCCCGGCCAGCTGAGCTTGATCACCTCGCCGCCGCAGGTCAGTAGCTGGTAGTGATGAGCTTACCCCTTGCAACAGGTGTGGTGCAACTGCCATGCGGCGTGACGCGTCAGCATGTTGCTGCGGAGTGGTTGAGCCGAGTCATGAGCTCGCGGTTGGCAGCCCGCGCGGCCGCGAGCTCGTCGCCGCGTTCTTCGAGTTGCAGGCGCAGGTCGGCGGCTTGCTGCTCGAGATGAGTGACTTTCTCACCGAGAGCGTCGATGTCGGCGGGTGCGCCGAGCCCGGATTCACGCCACACCTCGTCGCCGAGCGCATCGGACAGCCGCTGCTCGAGCTGTCGGACGCGGGCGTTGAGCCGGATGGAGCGTTCGTGAGCGGCGAGCAAGTCAGCCTGCAGGGACGCGCGGGTGACGGCGGGGAAGGTGATGTCTCCCGCAGGCGGCGGGGCAGCTTCCGCCGCGTGGATCTTCTCCAGCAGGTCGCGGTGGCGGTAGAGGAAGGTGCGGTCCACGCCGGCGGCGCGGGCGATGCCCGACACACTGATCTCGGTGCCGCTCGCGCTCGCGCGGTCGAGGGTGGTCAAGACGCGCTGCCGCCGCCGGGCGGAGTCGGCCTGGCGGCCTTTGCACATCGTCTCGGTGCGCGCGCTGGCGACGGTGTCGCCTGCTGGCTTGCGGCTGGTCATAAGGCCTCGCCTTTCGTTTCGGGGGTGCGAGACTGATCGATGGAACGGAGACGGGGCATGCCGATGCTGACGGCGCGGTGCGTGCGGACGACCTCGACGGCCTCGTCGATGCGGGTCCGGTCGGCCGGGCTCAGGCCGGCGATGTCCCCTTTGATGCGGTTGATGAGCTGGCGGATGACGTTGATCTCCTGGTCTGCGGGTGCTGCCTGGTCGCGTGCCCAGGCGTCGATGCCGGTGGCGGCGTCGAGCCGTTCGCGGGTGCGGAGCAGATCATCGAGGTAGGCGGTCAGGTCGGGGAGGTAGGACACGTCGGTGCGGAAGTGGTCGCAGCCGACACAGCGGAACCGGACCGGGCAATCGGTGCCACCAGCGGCGACGTTGGACGGCTCGGTGCAGGTGCCGTAGGGGACGGCGACGGAGCCGACCGCGTAGCGGGCGTGCTCGTCGTCGAGCAGCGCGCGGGCGTCACGCCAGATCCGGTTCCCGCGCCGGTCGAATTGCATCGCGGTCACCTTGTCGACGGCACTGCGGCGGCGGTCTTCGCCGACGCGGTAGTAGCCGCGGGTGACGGTGAGGTTGCGGTGGTCGAGCAGTTCGGCAAGGACGTCGATCGGGACGCCCGCATCGGCGTGCCTTTGGGCGTAGGTGTGCCGGTAGGAGTACGGGACGGCGCGGCCCTTGCTGAACTCACCGCCACCGTCCAGCAGCAGCGGTCCGAGCGAGGTGAGCCACTCGCGGTGCGCGCCGGCCAGTGCCGAGACGGTCAGCGGGCGGCGTCCGGCCCGGTTGGCCCAGCTGGTGGGCAGCAGCTTCAGCTCGCTGGTCGGGGTGCCGGGGAACTTGTCGCGGACACGCTGCTGCTGGGCGCGGATCAGTTCAGCTGTGGCTGAGCTGATGGGTAGCCGCCGACCGAGCCGGTGCGCCTTGTGGTTGTCGTAGACCAGGACGGCTGCACCGCTGGAGTCGCTGGCGAGGCAGTCGAGCGCCAGCTCGACGACCTCGTCGGGGCGGCGGCCGGTGTCGATGAGGATCTCGATCGCGGTGCGGATGTGCGGTGAGGCGAGGGTGCCGAGCTGGCTGCAGATCTGCTGCAGGATCTCCGGGGGCAGGTCCCGGCCGGGTTCGCCGTGCTCAGGTTCATCGGGCATGTCGCTCGGGTGAAGGCAGAACTGGTCGCTGAGCCCAGCGGCCGGGCCGCCGGGCCTGGTCGCGCCGAGCTGACGCGCAGAGGTCACCAGCTTGCGGACCTCGCGGCAGCCCAGCACCCGGGTGAGTTCGCTGATCTCGCCGGCGGCCTAGAGGTAGCCGAGGCGGTTGAGGAAGAGCTCCATGTCCGGGCGTCTAAGCGCCGCCGGATCCTCGCCGTGATCAGCGCGCTGGCGCAGGCTGGCCGACAAGAAGGCCAGGCTCGAAAGGTGGTGGCGGGTCTTGTCCCCGCCGCTGCGCCCGCGGCGGCGGGGAAGATCAGCCAACGCCCAGATCTTGGCAGTCTCACGAAGCCACGGCTGGGTGATCGCGCTGAACGACAGGTTGCCGCGGTGCCCGAACAGCGTCATGTCCCAGATGTCCTTGGCGATCTCGGTGCCCGGATCGGAGACGCCGCGACGGGCGTGGGCGATCAGCGTGTGCACGACGCTGGCATAGCCCTGGCCGCGGACGGCCAGGATGTCGAGCTCCGCCAGCGACGCGACCTGCTGGGTGCGCGCGTCATTGGCGACCGCCCGCAAGATCGCGCAGGAGGTCTTGATGCCCTGGCGGGTGCGCTGCTGCAGCCCGAACAGCACCTCGACGGTGGCCGCCGGCTTCAGCCCCGCGAGGCTGACCTGGCCCGCGCGCGCGACCGGCGCCTCGGTCACCCGCCACGCCGCCTCATCGAGGAGCTGGCCGGCGCGGCGCAGGACACGCAGCCGCTGCAGATGCGCGTCGCAGTAGACGGAACCGTGCCCAGGAAGCTGACGCGGGCACGATGCCACGGCGCAGGTGCCATGGGAGGCCAGCCCGACGGCGTCAGCCCGGGCAGTGAAGTCAGTGGTGCTGACGCCGAGCCGCTCCCGCTGGCCCAGATGCCCAGGGCACAGCGGCTGACCCGACGTCACCCACGGGCGAGGGCACCCGGGGACCTTGCACGTGCCGTCGCTGGCGCCGAGCCAGCGCTTGCCTTGCGGCGGCGCCAGCAACGCGACATCCTCCAGGTCCAGCCCGGCCGCGGCGAGCCGGCGCTGGCACTCCAGGCACACGCGCGTCGCTGCGGCGCAGGTGGTCTGGCAGCCCGGCGCGCGGCAGAACGTCCGGCCCAGCAGCGGATGCTCAGGCGGCAGCGTGAGCACCCAGGTCCCGGTGTCCCAGCCGGCCTCGGCCAGGAACGCCGCGTCGATCCGGCCGGCCAGCGCAGCTGACTGCTCATCCAACAGCACCCGACTCGCGAACAAGCCCGCTTCGGCGAGCAGCTCCTCGGGACGCGGAGGCGGGACCGCATGGATCCTCGCCGCCGCGGTCATGGCTTTGCTCCCGCGAGGTCACGCGGGCTCGGCACCGCATCGACGGCGGCTCGCAGCCGCGCCAGGTCCGGGTGAGCGTAGACCTGCGTAGAGGAGATGCTGGCATGACCGAGCAGATCCTGCGCCTCGTCTGGGTGTGCTCACCTGTTTTGGCCCCACTTCGGGCGGTCGTGCTCACCGGATCTGGCCCCACCCTGGGGCCTTCCCAGGGATCCACCACTTCGACCGCCCTGACCCTGATCGTGGGGCATGGCGA
>JAJYWG010000524.1 GCA_021791615.1 Actinomycetes bacterium | reverse complement strand
ACCCTTCGGTGGCCGGTCGCTTCGCTCTCGGCATCGAGTGCGATGGTCGGATGTACCACTCGTCACACGTGGCACGTGATCGCGATCGGCTTCGTCAAGAGGTCCTTCAAAGTTTGGGCTGGCGCATTTACCGAGTGTGGGGAACCGCGTGGTACAGGCACCGAAGGGAAGAGGAGCTTCGCCTGAGAGCTGCCATCGAATACGCCATTCAGAACTATACAGAGCCAATATGGGCGACGAGTGTGGCCAACACGGAGCGTGGCATCTCTGAGAAGTTCGAGCCGGTATCTCTCGACACCGCTCCGAGCTGGACGGTACGTTATAGGATAGCCACGCCGAGCCCACCGCGGTACCAGGTGGACATGCACTTGCCCGATGCGGTGCCGGAGCTCCGCCGAATGATGCTCGAGGTTATTGACGTCGAGGGCCCAATCGAAAACGAGCTGCTCCTTAGACGGGTCCGTGAGGCATGGGGAATCGGTCGCGCAGGGGCGCGGATAAGAGACAACTTCCTCTACGTCCTCCGGAGTCTTGTTCAACGCGAACAGGCAAACTGGCTCGAGTCCACTTTTACGTACGCACGCCCCGAACAGCTGACCGTCGTCCGTATTCCCGGTGACGATCCGGCTGCTGTGCGAAGCGTCGCTCAGGTGTCATCCCGCGAACAGGTAAATGCCATCAGGCATCTGGTCGAAGACGCCCACCGGGTGACCATTGACCAGCTCACCTTCGAAGTATGTCGACTGTTCGGCTGGAACCGCCGTGGTTCCGATATCGCTGCTGCACTGGAGAGATCGATAGAGGCACTTATTGCGGAAGGAGAAGTCTCAGAGGAGAACGGCTTTCTCAAGCTCTCAAGCTAGTATGAGTTTGGCCGAGGGATGGCCCGTGAAGATGCGGAGCTGGGCATGGACGCCGAACAGGTTCTCATCCGGCACCGCAGCTGCCACCCTCTCGAGTTGGTCTCGAAGTGCCTGTGCGCGGGTCGAGGCACCGGTAACCTCAAGGGCTCGCCGACGGTCCGAAGAGGAGCGCACTCACTCTCTCGGCCGCCTCGACCTGCATGGTCGACGTTACGTGGCTGTACAGCCGGAAGAAGAGCGCCGGGCCGAGATGGCCGAGCTGTTCCGCCGCGGCCTCCAGCAGCACGCCGTTTTGCACTCAGTCGTGGAGTTTCGCTGTTTTGAGACCCCACTCGCTCGCAGGTCCGCGGCAAAAGCTTCAGCTCACGCCGCACGCGTGAGCACATCTCTACAACAGGTGTTCGGATCGCACTAACTACTCCGGTCCCATTGGCGAAGCGGAAGAGGGCCCCGAGTTGAACTGACCCACCACCTTCTGGTATGTGATAACTGATATGCTGCTCTTATGGACAGCTGGGAGCTTCGCGAGGCCCGACGCAAGGCCAGGCTGACGCTCGAGCAGGTGGCCCGTGCCGCCGGCACCTCGGAGTCCAACGTCGCCGCCTACGAGCGCGGAGCCAAGCACCCGGGCGTGCCGACCGAGCGTCGGCTGGTCACCGCCATCGACGCGGGAAGCCGGAGCCCGGTGCATCGAAACGGGCTGCTGACGCTGCCGGCAGCCGCAGCGGCGATCCGTCAGGCACTTCGCAAGGAGTGGCCGCTCGTGGACATCTTGCGGATCGTCCGACAGCTCGTGAGCGACGCGACGTACCTCGAGAACGTGAGCGACTGGGCAGCGTTCCTCGTCGAGCCCTCGACCACGGGCGACGAGCGCTGGGACGCGATGTTGGCCGCCGCTGCTGAGCACATCGCCTTGAAAGCCAATGTCCAGACGCCAAGGTGGACCGTTGGGCACGCGCTCGGTCACCTCTGGTTCGTGTCGTCACTGCCGGATCTCGACGCCTACCTGCTCGCCCACGCGCCGATGCCCTTCGCCATCCGCGGGGTCGTCGTCGACGAAGCAGCGCTGGCATCGGTGTGATGGAAGCCGTCATGTTCGACCGCGAGCACATCGTGGAGCTACTCCGTGAGCTCGGACGCCGCCTCGATGAACGCGGGGTGCGCGCCAGCCTGTACGTCGTCGGCGGAACTGTGATGGCGCTCGCGTACAACCGAGACCGGACCACCAAGAACATCGACGCGGTGTTCGAGCCGAAGGCGACCGTCTACGCCGAGGCCAGGCGCATGGCCGAGGATCTCACCCTGCCGGAGGGCTGGTTGAACGACGGGGTGAAAGGGCTCCTGCCGGACCGGAGCGACCCTGATGTCCAGACCGCCCTTGTCGCCCCGGGCATCAGCGTCGGGGTCGCCTCGGCCGAGTACCTGTTCGCGATGAAGGCTGCGGCCGCCCGGATCGAGGAGGACACCGACGACCTCAGGATCCTCGCAGGGATGCTCAGCATCACCACGGCGGACCAAGCGCTGGACCTCGTCGAGCGTTTCTACGACCGGGCCCGGCTCGCTCCCCGGAGCCAGTTCGTCGTCCAAGAGCTCTTCGAGCAGATGGCTCGCGACCGTCCGGAGGCTCAAGATGTCGAGCTCGTCGACGGCAAGGAGTCCTAACCGGCCGTCACCCCAGGCCCAGAGACCGGTCCTCCACCGACGAACCCGCCCGCGAAGCTCTGCGAGATGTCGACGATGTCGACGTCCTGGCCGCTCTGTGGCGCCTGGATCATCTGATCGTTGCCGAGGTAGATGCCGACGTGACCGGGGCTCGAGATGCTCCCGTCGCTGCCCGCGAAGAACACGAGGTCGCCGGGGGTGAGCTGTGTGATGCTCGTCGTCCAGCCGCCGAGAGACTGGACGAAAGGCGCCTGGCCGAAGGTGGTGCGCGGGAGCATGATGCCGGCCTGCGCGTAGGCGTACTGCACGAGCCCCGAGCAGGGTGCATGTCGGCCGAAGCGACATCACCGGATGGAGACGCGAGGCTCATGTCGGCTATGGGCTGCCGCCGGTGAAGACGGTACCGACCAAGACTGTGCCCCGGCTGGCGGTGATGAGGTGCACCTCCGCGCCCCCGTTCTGCATCCCGGGCATCTCCACCTCGACCTGGGTGGCGCTCCAGGAAGCGATCGTACCGGTCGCATCGATCTCCGCCTTGGTTCCGCAGAACTGGCAGAACGTCACATGCCCAGGTGTCGCGCCGAAATTCCGCCCGGTGATGGTGAGGGTGGCACCCGCGGGTACGAACGACGGTGAGAAACCCGTCACCACCGGCGCCGGGGCCGTCACGAAGAACTGAGGCCATGCCGCGTTGCTCGCAGGGCCTGCCTCCAGACCCGCGGCAGTCCAAATGGATGGCGACGCGGGTCCCGGCGGCAGGTCAGCCGGGACGACCACCTCGATCGCGTCCGGCGCCCAGCGTCGGATCGCCGCTGCGAGTGCCGGCGCGCCCGCGTGGCCGCTGTTGGCCGTGAAGGTGACCCGCCCCGGGCTGAGCCCGAAGTCGGACCCCGACAGGGTCACGACCGTCCCGGCAGGGCCCTGCGTGGGGCTCAAGGACGACAGCTCAGGTGCGCTCTCCGTAGGCGGG
This sequence comes from Actinomycetes bacterium, assembly GCA_021791615.1. The sequence continues at coordinate 564 of JAJYWG010000524.1, read as the reverse complement.
CTGAGCTTCAGACCCCGGCCCCAATCGCCGTACCAGGCGCGCTCGTCGATCTGATAGACGTGGCTTTCCTGTGTGACAGCCTCCATCATCTCGATGAGGATCGGCCGATAATGGGCGGTTGATGCCCAGATCTTCAACCGGACCGAACGCAGCGTCTGCGGCGCAGTGGTCGCGGGTTGGCCGTAGATCACGCTCTCCATGCGCTTGACGCCTGCGGGGTCCAACGTCGCCTCAACCCCCACAGCCTTCTGCCCCCGTACGACGTGGCCAGTCAGCGCGTGCACCGCCACGAAGAATCGCAGCAGCTCGGACACGAGGGGGATCGGCGGTCTGACTGCCCGTGGGAGCCGCGCCACATGCCATCCTCCTCCCGGAGGCGTGGACTCGCTCCACGCGCGAGAGCCGATCACGATGAAATGCGACGAGATCTCGGCGGTCGTGACACCAGAAAGGTCCCTGAACACTCCCGTCTGGGTCCCTTCTTCCTCGTGATCGCGAGGGTCGTACGACACGATCCCGTGCACGTTCTCGATGCCATTCGACGCTCTCATGGTGTAGGTCACG
>JAJYWG010000141.1 GCA_021791615.1 Actinomycetes bacterium | reverse complement strand
GCGAGCCCCAGGGCCACCGCCCGGCACGCTGCGCCCAGGACGTCGTCGTCGACCTCGACGCCCACCTGGTGCGGGTTGGCGACCACGTGCTGGTCATGCCGCCCAAGGAGCTGCAGCTCCTCGCCGCGCTCGTGGGCTCGGCGGGCACGGTGGTCGCTCGGAGCGAACTGAGCGACACGCTCTGGGGGCCTGGCACTGCTCCGACGAAGTCCCTCGACGTGCACATCCGCCGGCTCCGCCGGCGGATGTGAGCCGGACACGAGCCGGCCTCGCTACATCCGCACGGTGCGGGGCTTCGGGTACATCTTCGACACCGTCCGGCCGTCACGCCCGGCGGATCAGCACGAAGGGTCAGTGTTGCGCCAGCTGCACGAAGGGCGCCGCGCATGCTGAGCACGCAGCCCCTCGACATCGCCGCCCAGCTGCTCGCCGACCCGCTGCGGGCTCGGATCGTGGCGCTGCTCGCCGCGGAGACCATGTGCACCTGCCACCTCGTCGAGGAGAGCGGTGCCCGCCAGACGACCGTCTCCCACCACCTGCGGCTCCTGCGAGAGGCAGAGTGGGTCGAGACCGAACCGTGTGGTCGGTTCACCTACTACCGGCTCCGGCCCGAGCCACTGCGCGCCCTCGCGGTCGAGCTGGGGGCCCTCGCCGATGTGGCTTCGCAGGCCGCCGACCGCAGGCGAACCTGCTGAACTGCTGAACTGCACGACGCGTTTCGACACGCCCCGCTGGCCTGAGCCGACAGGGTCCGAACGACGCCTGCCGGGGAGATCGCCTCAGGTCACGAGACGGGCGTCGATCTGCACGGGGTTGGCGAGCGTGGAGCCGACCGGGGAGGTTGCCAGCACGTGGCGGTGCAGCTCCTCGAGCTGGTCTCGTGGCGCGTCGGCGTCGAGGTGCACCTCGACGCGGATCCGGTCGTACCCGGCGCTGCCCTCGCCCACCCCCAAGAAGACAGGTAGGTCGATCTCGCCGTGCAGGTTGATCTCGAGCGCGTCGATGCGGATGCCGCGCACCGTCGCGTTGGCCGCGTAGCCCACGGCGAGGCACTGCCCGAAGGCGCCGAGCAGGTGCTCGACGGCGTTGGGCCCGGTGTCGGTGCCTGCCAGCCAGGTTGGCTCGTCGGCCCGAACCGGCGGAAGCTCACGGACCTGGGCCTCGGCTCGGAAGCCGCCCAGCCACTGCACCCGTGCCGACCAGCTCGAGCGGCCCGCCTCGGGATCGGCCTGGTAGCTCTCGACCAGCCGGTGCAGCGTGGCCAGCTCGACATCGTTCAAGTTCGTCGTCGTCTCGCTCATGTCACGGTCCTCTCGTGCGTTCCTCGTTTGCGGACGTGGGGTGGCGGTTCGCCTTGGACCCGTCACCTCACATGAAGGTCTTGACCGCCTCCCCGTGCAAGGAGGAGATCTCCTGGGCCACCTCCTCGGGGAAGCCAGCCCGGCGCAGGCGGACCAGCCGTTTGGCGTGCATCTGGTGGTAGAGGTCCTTCACCTTGGCCATGCCGGACTCGATCTGGCGGTCGCTGCCACCCCCGCCGGCCAGCGTGGCAAGCGCCGTCTGGACCGCGGCGCTGGTCCCGGCCGAAGCCCGCACGAAGGCAGCCCGGCGCTCGGCGGCAGCCAGCAACTGGGCGGCCAGCTCGGGCTGTCGGGCGAGCCGCCAGCCAACGTGGTCGAGGCCGTAGCTGACATGGCGGGCCTCGTCGCGCCGGGTGCGGCGCATGATGTGGCGGGTCACCTCGTCGGGGGCGTGAGACTCGAGGAACCGCAACAGCTTGAGGAAGGTTCCTTCTCCCACCACGTGGAGCAGGAACGCCACCTCGGTGAAGTCGTCGTGGAACAGGAGCGAGCGCAGGGCCCACTGGGTCGCGGGCTCTACCTTGCCGAGCCCCTTGCCGCCGGCCAGCGCCCGCTTGGTGAACACCTCGATGTGGCGGGCCTCGTCTTTGACCTGCGAGGCGAGGACGAGGGCCACCTCGGTGTACTCGGGGTGCACGCGGGGCAAAAGCTTCGCCGGCAGGTACAGCGCGACGAACTCGTTCTCGGCCAGGAACGTCATGACCTGGGCCACCGCCGCCTCCACCTCGTCGGGCAGGGCCACGAGCCGGTCCCAGGCGATGTCGGTCGTGGCGTCCCACTGCTGGGCGTTGGCCGACTCGTAGAGCTCGGCCAGCCCCTCCGCCCACACCTCGTCGCGCTTCGCAAACGCGAAGTCGATGACCGGCGAGGCGGGATCGGCCTGTGCCCCACGCGGTGCCAGGCCATGGCGGGGGTCGGCCACCTCCGGCGCCTCGGGCAGGTTCCCGATCACCTGGGCGAAGCGCAGCCCCTCGGCGCGGCCGGGCACCTCGACCGTCAGCCCGTACTCCTCAGCATCCGTCGTCGTTGCCACGCTGGACCTCCTGCACCGAATCATGACCAGATTAGTCGGGATTTCCGCCGGAGCACAAGGGTGAGCTCTTCGGGTCGCGCGAGCCGTGGGTCGCAGCGGCACCGGTCACCGGGGTCCCGGGGCTGCCTCGAACGACGGCTAGCTCGCGCAGTTCGTCCCGCAGAGCCTCGAGGTCAGCGATGAGCTGGTCGAGCGCGGCCGAGCGGCGCTCGATCAGCCTTGCGACGAATTCGCACGGCACCTGGTCCTGGTCGCGGAGGGCGACGATCGCTCGGATCTCTCCCAGTCTGAACCCGACCGCCTGCGCTGCCCGTACGAAGCGGTAGCGATCCAGTGCATCCTCGCCGTAGAGGCGATACCCCGACGGCGTCCGCTCCTGCGCAGGAAGGACGCCGACGTCGTCGTAGTAGCGGATCGTCTTCACCGACGTCCCGGCCCGCTCGGCGAGCTCCCCGATCTTCATCGCCACGGACAGGACCCCGCGCCTTCGAGGAGGATGCCCATCACGTCGTCGTGACCTGGTCGATGGCGGCCCCCCCAGCGTCGCATGCCCGAACGCCGCTGCCCAAAAGGGACCTCCGGCGACGCTCGACCTCCCGTCGACCGATCGTCTCGTGCGACGACGACCTCCGAGGCAGCGTGCCGGTGATTGATCAACCGCGGCAATCGGCGTCGGAGTGATCCTCGAGGAGGGCGTCGACGAGCGATCGACCGAGGTCTTGGGCATCGGCCACGGCAACGATCTGTGCCCCGGGATGATCGGCGAGCCATGGGCGGGCGGCCTCTTCCGAGGTGAAGAAGTGCACATGGTTGCAGAACGACTCCCGGACGCTCGGAGCCGCGCTTCGAGCCACGACCGACACGACGGCCGTGGCTGGCTCGACGTTCGTGATCCCCGCCTCGGGGTCGACGCTGACGCGCACCGGTGCGCCGGTCACGTGGCAGGGCGACTCGACAGACGCCGCCTCGCCGAGCACGTAGGGGAAGGCGAGGGTGTCGAGTGCGCACCAGGTGTAGAGCAGCGTGCCTGCGACCTCGAAGCGGTGCGCCGTCGGCACCAAGGTGAGCCCGTAGCCGACGATCCTGCCTTGATCGTCGGTCTCGAGATCGGCCAGATCGCCGAGGGCACCTTGCACCTCGATGACGGAGCGCCCGGTGGCGGCCACGAGGTCATCGACGCTCACCGGAGCGCCGCGTGCCAACAATCGCAACAGTGGGCGGTACAGCCAGGGCTCTGCCGCAATGCCGGTACCACCTTCGACCACCCGTTCATGAGCGCCCATCGCTCCTCCTCACCCGATGATGTCCGCTCGTTCAGGCTATCATTCGGATATCCAGATGCCTTATCGGGAGGTGCTGTGGACTACGACCTGACGATCAACAGATCGAGCGGGGCGATCCTCGCCGTTGTCATCCCCGTGGATGAGCTCGGTGCCGACCCCTACGCTTGGGATGTCGTCGCGAGCTGCGCGCCATGAGCGCATCGCCTGCTGCCGTTGTCACCGCGGCGAAGACGCTCGTCCCGCCGGTCCCTGAGGACCCTGCGGGACGCGACCTGCTCGCCCGCTTCTACCGTGCCCTCGGCGACCCGACCCGCTTGGCCCTCCTCGCCTTCTGCGCCGAGGAGGAGCGCACCGGCAACGAGTGCGTCGCCCACGCAGGTCTCTCCCAAGGGCGC
>JAJYWG010000062.1 GCA_021791615.1 Actinomycetes bacterium | reverse complement strand
TCGAGAGCGTTGGGGTGGATCATCCCGTAGAGGTCGGCGACAGAATGGTCCTCGTCGCCGACGAGCGGGTAGTTGAGCCCAGTGCCCTGGGTCTCGGCGATGTCGTCCGACCAGCGCCGGTGAGACTCGACGGGATCGACGCTCACCCCGATGAGCTTGACGTTACGCTTGTCGAAGTCCTCCTTGCGGCGGGCGAACTCCCCCAGCTCGGTGGTGCACACCGGCGTGAAGTCGGCCGGATGGGAGAACAACAGGCCCCAGCTGCTGCCCAGGTAGTCGTGCAGGCTGAGGCGCCCCTCGGTCGTATCGGCGGTGAAATCGGGTGCGGTGTCGCCTAGCTGGATCGCCATGGATCCTCCTTCGAGGTTGTTGTTCTAGTCATGACTAGTATATGAGGTCATGAGCGGCATAGTCGACTCGAATGGTCAGGTTTCGAGGCCGGTTGTGCCTGCTACGACCAGTAGTAGGGAGGGAGCCCGGATGGGGCCAGGGACGCAACGAGCAGGTGGCGGAGACCCGGCGTGCTGGGCGCACCTGGTCTGTCCCGACTGCGGCGCGATCGAGGCCGAGGGGCATCGTGCGGGTTGTCGCTTCGAGCACCCTGGCGAATCGGAGAGGGATCGGGCCGCCCAGGACTGAGGGGACGGGTCGGGGCTCAGCCTCCTGCGTCCGGCGACCGGGCGAGTCCGGCGAGGTCCACGTCGGGGTCGGCCAGGCGTGCCCGGTCGACCGGCTGGGCGGCTCGCACGAGTGCCTCGATGGCGTCACCTGCGTCCCAGACGTTGGCATTCATCGCCGCCGCGACCTTTCCGTGGCGGAGCCAGAAGCAGAGGAACGCACCTGAGGCAGGATCTCCCCTGAAGACCACCTCGTCGAAGTCGGGCGCCCAGCCCCGGTACTCCATGCCGAGCTCATACTGGTCCGAGAAGAAGTACGGGGTGCGGTCGTAGACGACGCGCTGGCCGAGCATGGCGCGGGCGGCCGCCGGGCCTTGGTTGAGCGCGGCCGACCAGTGCTCGAGGCGGATCCGGGTGCCGTAGCGGGGGTGGAAGGCGTTGGCCACGTCGCCCGCGGCGAAGATGCCCGGGACGCTCGTTTCGAAGTGCTCGTCGACTACCACTCCGTCCTCGATCGCCAAGGCGGCGGCATGGGCCAGCTCCACCCTCGGCGCCACACCGACGCCGACGACGACCGCGCTGGCAGGCAGCTCGGTGCCGTCGGAGAGCCGGACGGCCTCGACGGTCTTCGACCCGACGATGGCCTCGACGCCGACGCCGAAGTGCAGGTCGACGCCGTGGCTGGCATGCAGGTCGCGGTAGATGGCGCCGACCTCGGCTCCGAGGACCCGTTCCAGGGGGACGGCGGCCAGCTCGACCATCGCCACCGCCGCGCCGAGCTGGCGGGCAGAGGCAGCCACCTCCGCGCCGATCCAGCCGGCGCCGATCACCACCACCTGTGCGGTGGGGCCGATCGCCTGGCGTAGCGTGTCAGCGTCGTCGGCGCTTCGCAGGTAGAGCACGCCGGGGAGCTCGGCTCCTGGAACCGGGAGACGCCGGGGGGTGGCGCCGGTGGCGAGCAGCAGCCGGTCATAGGCGATCTGCTCCCCCGACGAGAGCGTCACCGATGCAGCGGCTGGGTCGATGGCGGTGACCAGGCTCGAGGAACGCAGCTCGATGTCATGCTCATCGTAGAAGCCGGCGGGGTGCACGGCGGCGGCGTCGAAGTCCTTCTCACCTCGGAGGTACTCCTTTGACAGCGGTGGGCGTTCGTAGGGGCGCCGGGCCTCGTCGCCGATCAGGACGACCCGGCCGTCGAAGCCTTCTGATCGCAGGGTCTCGGCTGCCTTGGCACCGGCGAGGCTCGCCCCGACGATCACAAAGGTCTGAGTGGCTTGTGGCATGGCTCCTCCCTCAGGCGAATTCTCGTTGATCCTCACCGGCGCGTGACACCCCCCGCCGGTCCGCTCGGGTCCTCTGGTCGATGGTGGCAGGGTCCGCTGTGTTCGCTGCGGCCGCCGCTTTCATGTCGACGCCGGCGCGCGCCAAGATGACCCGGGCGACCGAACGAGCCTGGGGAGCCAGATCGGCCAGGGGGCGGTTGCGGTGGTGACGCTGGCCGAGGTCCACCTCGGCCATGGCACCGATCCCGATACGACGGGAGACGTCGATCAGCACGGCGACGTCGACGCCGTAATCACCGGGCAGCGCAAGGTCACCGATCACCGATCGGCGGGCGGCGATCTCCCCGGCGAGTGGCTGTGTGAAGCAGCCCAGCTCGGGGTGCAACAGCGCCAGGAGCGGCTTGGCGGCAAGCTCGGTCACCCGGCCGCCTCCTCCGTGCACGCCCGCGAGCGGGCGCTGGTAGGTGGCCTTCACGAAGCCGATGCTGCGGTCAGCGAGCAGGGGCCCGAGCAGGCCGACGACGAAGTGCGACGAGAAGCGCTCCACGTCGGCGTCCAAGAAGACCACGATCTCCCCCCGGCTCTCGGCCAGCGCGGTCGCCATCGCCGCTCCCTTTCCCGGCTGCGATCCCGATGGCGTTGCCACCGGGACCACCCTGGCGCCACTGGCGGCAGCCGCAGCAGCCGTCGTGTCGGTGGAGCGGTCGTCTATGACGACGATCTCGTCGACCAGGGGGGTCTTCTCCGCAAGATCCGTCCTGATGGCAGCGACGATGGGGCCGATGGTGGCCGCTTCGTCGCGGGCCGGCAGACAGACCGACACCGTGGCGGCCTTCTTCGCCGACGTGAGCGCCTCCGCGGAGAACTCATGGTGGCAGAAGCGTCGCAGAGTCGAGAGGGCGGCAGGGGTCATGGCCGACAACCGACGAGGGAGAAGAACTCGGCACGGGTCCGCTCGTCATCACGGACGATCCCAACGAGCGCCGAGGTGAGGGTCACCGAGCCTGCGGCGCGTATCCCGCGAAGCGACATGCACGCGTGCTCGCCTTCGAGGACCACCCCGACGCCTTTGGGATGCAAGGCTCCTTCGAGCCAGTGGGCGACCTGGGCGGTGAGGCGCTCTTGCACCTGGAGCCGACGGGAGAAGTGGGTGACGACCCTGGCGAGCTTGGACAGCCCGAGGAGACGGTCTCCGGGCAGATAGCCGACATGGGCGACACCGGTGAAGGGCAGCAGGTGGTGCTCGCACAGCGAGGAGAAGGGGATCGACCTCGCCAGCACCAGCTCGTCGTAGCCCTCGTCGTTCGGAAAGGTGGTGGCCTCGAACGGCTCCGGCGTGAGCAGCTCGGCATAGGCACGCGCGACGCGGCCAGGGGTGTCAGCGAGACCCTCACCTTCGCGGTCGACGCCGAGGGCGTCGAGCAGATCGGAGACGGCGCGGGCTGCTGCGGCGAGATCGATCTCGGCGCCGGGCACTTCGCCGGGCGCCGCCGCGGCGACGGCAGGCCGCGGTGGCAGGGCGGTTGCGAGCTGGGCAAGGTCGCCGCGGCTCGCCGCTCGGACGCGGCCATTGGCACCGAGCGCCGGTGTCGAGGCCAGCCACACACCCTCGCCCGATCCTGCCTGGCCGACGGTTCTCGTCGAAGCTCTGGCCTCGTGCGCCGCCCTGAGGGAGCCTTCGGGCGACGCCATGTCGTGATCTCGAAGACGGAGCAGGGGGTCGTATGGGTGCTGCTCGGCTTCGTGGTCGGCACCATAGGAAGACGTCACGCTTCGTGTGGTCCTTTCTCTCGTCGGTCGGCCCCACTGGCGCACGCGGTTCGCCGAAGCCTGACGGGCAGAGCCTCATCCCAGCGGCTGGTCCCGGCCGGAACGAGCCGTGCGAGGCCGTCGCCGGTGGGGTTCGTCAGCTGCGCTTGGCGCCGACCAGGCGCCTCGGCGCGTACTTAGCTGCCAAGCGGGCGAGGGCGAACGCCGCGATCATGAGGCCCAAGTCACGGAGCGCGATGTCCCAGAAGACTTGTCCACCGTCGCCATTGCGGGCGATGCTCAAGATGATCTCGTTGGTGATGATCCCACCGAGCCATCCGGCCACGACGTAGGGGGCGAGGCGTGGCAGGACGAGGACGCCGAGACCGGCCACGATCTCGATGACGCCGACGCCGTACATGAAGCTCTG
>JAJYWG010000306.1 GCA_021791615.1 Actinomycetes bacterium | reverse complement strand
TAACGGCCCGAGCTGGTCCAAGGTGATGTCGAGATGCATCGGGTGGGCGCCAGGTAGGCGCAGCTCTCTTGCCATCATCTCGGGGGTCCGTATGTGCCAGTCGACGATGGAGTCCCGAAATCCAGGGGCGTGGGCCTCCAACTGGTCGAACATGGCCTCAGCGAAAGGCTCGGCGTGCACGCTCCATCCGCCGTCGACGGCCGCGGGAGCGCACGGGCAGGCGAGATAGACGGTGTGGTGGCCAGGAGGGGCGAGGCCGGCGTCGAGGGCGCTAGGCGTGAACGCGTAGGTCGGCGGGCGAACCGGCAGGCGACGGGCCTGCGCTTCGGCGAAGCCGGCGGAAAGCTCGCGGATACTTCCCACGTGGCTTTGCAGCCCGTTCCAGTCGCCGGGTTGCGCCCCCTGGTAGGCGGGCAGGGTTGTCGTAGCGACGTGCACGACTAGCTGAACGGCGTTTCCGGTGTGCGCAGCGCGCAGCCCCTCCACCACAGCGCCGTCCGGTGACGGCTCCACCATGTCGAGCGCTACTTGGGGGTGGATCGCGGCGAGGACAGCGTCAGCGGGGTAGCGTTCGCCGCCGGCGGAGCGAATCCCGCTCACCTTCCCCACCCGGGTTTCGATGGCGTCGACAGGGCAACCCGTGACAACACGGCCGCCGTAGGAGTCCAGCCGCAGGGCCAGGGCGTCGGCGAGGGCCTGTGCGCCGCCGAGAGCATGCCACTGCCCGAAACGGTGGTAGGCGGCCTGCCATACGGCGAAGTACGCCCCACCCGCCGCGTCAGGTCCGACAGACGCGTGCGCCGCGAACGCGCCGACCGGAGCCCGAACCCGCTCGGTGGCGAACAGCCGGGAAAGCAGCGACCCGTAAGGGGCCAACGTCGCCGCGGCCACAGAAGCCGGGCCGCCGAGGCGGCGTAATGCTCTCAGAGCAGCCAACGCCGCTCCTAGCCCGCTGCGGGGACCACCCCCTTCGAGGAAACCGACGGCGGCGTCCACCAACGGCACCGCCCAGTCCATCCACGCCTCGTAGCGGGCCGCCTCGAAGGGATCGTCGACGGCGAGGTGGCTGAGAGTCGCTTCTATCGACCGGAAGAAGCGCAGAACCGGCTGGCCGGGCGCCACGCCGATCGCGAACGGGTCCATCTCGACGTAGCGCAACCCGGCCCCGAGCAGGTCGAGGTCGTAGGGGATGCTCGTCATGTTGATTATGTTGTGCGCGGCGGAGTGGGTGTCGAAGTGATATCCGGGAATCGTCTCCTCGGTGCGTGAACCCCCGCCCAGAGTTGGTGCAGCTTCGAGCACCGTAACTGACAGTCCGGCCCGGGCCAGGTAGCAGGCGGCGACGAGCCCGTTGTGGCCCCCGCCGATCACCACGACCTCCTCGACGCCTTTCATGGCCGCTCCCCTGAGCCGACGTACCGCAAGCCCTCCCAGGGTTCGTCGAAGGATTGGCGGGAGCTACTGTCCAACGTCGTGGCTTCCTTGTCGTCCGCCGAGCTCATGGCGCGGTCTGCCGGCCGGGGAGATCGGATCGGTGCGGTCGAAAGCCGAGCGGCTACCGACGAGCTTCTGGCAGGATTGCGGGCAGGCGGGTGGGGTGTGGCGAGTTGGGGTCGGTTCGCCTTGGCGACCGGGCGCCGGTCGGTGCGCCAGGCGATAGCTCATCCCTGGGCCGCAGCGGAAATTACGGTAATGCACGCTGCGCTGGCCCGACTGGCACGGCCTCGTCGCGCCTGGGTGTGGACAAGCTGGGCGATGGCGGTCACACACCTCGGGATGCTCGGCCCGCGCAGGTCGATCGGAGCGGCGAGCGCCCTCACCCTGCTGCGGGCAAACCTGCCAGCTGTGGCAAACTCGCCGGCCATGGCAGGCGGCCGGCCATGGCTGGGCGTGGCCGCCATCTTGTCGGACAAAGCCGACGGCATCCTCGCCCGTCGCGCCGGGCCAACCCAGTTCGGCCATTACGCCGACTCGTTGGCGGACGCAGCGTTCTGGGCCTGGTTCGCGTGGCGTAACGAGACCGACCGCAAGGTTCTAGCCGCAGCTGGCCTTGCCTGGGTTGCTCCCGTAGCGGCCGTGACCGTGGCCAGCTTCGCAAAAGGCGAGATGGTGGAAGTGCCCCGTCCGGTGCTGCTGCGCCCGGCAGCGGCGATGCAAGCCGTGCTAGCCCTGCGGGCACTTCGCAATCCGAAGCGGTCAAAGCTGCCAGCGAAGAGGCTCATGGTCGACGGGCGACCATGAGCGCGTAGCCGGCGACGCCGTCGGCTACCGCCCGCCGTGCGACAGCGACCCGCCGCCGTACCGACGCAAGGTCGACGTCCGCTAGGGCTGCGCTCCGGGCCATCGCCAGGGCGGTGATCCGAGCGTCGATCATGTCGATCATGTCGCCGAGGGCCTCGTCGTGGCGTTCGACCGATACCGTCTCCAGGCCCGCAGAACCGAAAATGGCCTGGTAGCCCTCCACGGGGCGGGCGTCGGCCAGGCAGGCGACCCACCCGGCGAGGTCGGCGAGCTCAGGGTCGAGGCGCGCCGGGTCCAACACGACGTCGGTGATCCCGATGCGCCCACCCCGACGGACGACCCTGGCCATCTCGGCTGCGGCCGCCAGCTTGTCCGGGAAGGTGCACAGGGCGCACTCGCTCACCACGACGTCTACCGATGCGTCGGCGAGCGGGAGGCGTTCAGCGTCGCCGACCTCGAAATGCACTTGCCCCGGTCCGTGGCCCAACATGCCGGCGTCGGCGGCGCGGCGGCTCGCCTGAGCGACCGCGCCTTCCCCCAGGTCGACACCTAATACCGAAGCGCGGAACTCGCGTGCGAGCAGCATCGCAGTGGACCCCGGCCCAGAGGCCACGTCGAGGACTTCGCAGCCATCGGTGACGCCCACGGCGCCGGCAAGCCGGCGAGTCAACGCCGCCCCTCCGGGGTGGTAGCTCTCCCCGAGGATCAACGCCACCACGTCGGACTGGTACCCGGCAGCGCAGCAAGCTTTGATCTCCGCCGGTTCGGCGGGCAGCGACCCGTTCGCTTCGGCGATCACGACAAGCCCCGGCCGACGTTCGTCTGGTTCTTGGTGCCTATCGTCACCTCGGTGGTGCGGGCGCCTGAAGCAGTCGTGGAAAGCAGCTGGGCGAGAGCGCTCGAGTTCGGCACCAAAGGAGCCACCGCCGTGCCTGTGAGGTCAGCCTTGACTTGCTCGCGGTATCCGACCGAGTTGTAGGCGCAGAAGGGGATGATACGCCCGTCGTGGGTCAGCTCCTCTACGCAGCATTTCATCAGCTGCTTGACGTTCAAGGTGTAGGGGTCTTGGAAGTCCTGGATGACGATCATGAAAGCCTTGTCAGTGAGGCTCTTGACGGCGTCGGAAAGGTCGATCCCGCAGGTCGCGCATTCCAGCTCGGTAGCGCTGGCCTGTGTACCCGGCAACGCCGAGGCACTCCACAGCTTCTCCAGGGCGTGCCGGACGGTGAAGTCCGGCAGCGCCCGGTTAGTGACGTAGTCGAGATGCTCGTCGAGGTCGACCAGCCGGGGGATCGGCACCACGTTGTCGCCCTCCACCAGGAGGTAAGTGATAGACCGGCACGTCGGGAAGCAGCACGGCACCGGGAAGAAGTCCGACTTCTTGAACCAGTCGGGGCACTGCTCTACCAGGCCGTCCACGACGTCTGCGTTGCAGAGCCGTTCCATAGGATCGAACTCCAAGTGGCGGCCCGAGTGGGTAACGGGCTGGAATGCCACCGCCCGCACCGCCGGATGGTCGATGCCGAAGCGGACGATGTCTCCCAGCTCGTCGTCGTTGACGTCCTTCTCGATCGCCGCTGCCAAGGTCACGATCAGGCCCGCCTCGGCGCAGTTGTCGAGCGCCGCCTGCTTCGCAGCGCGCAGGTCGCGCGCCCGGATAGCGAGGTGAGTCTGTTCTCTCAGCCCGTCGAACTGCAGGTAGATCCCCGGGGGTTTGGGCGCGATAGCCGCCAGCGCTTTCACGAACTTGCGGTCGTGCGCAAGGCGGATCCCGTTCGTGTTGAGCGTGACGTTCTTGACGCCTTTGGCGTAGGCCAGCTCCATGGCTTCGAGAATGTGGGGGTGGATCGTCGG
>JAJYWG010000219.1 GCA_021791615.1 Actinomycetes bacterium | reverse complement strand
CCGTCGGATTGATGACCCCGTGGCGCCTCCAGTGACGCCAGACGTCGGCGAAGTCGAGCCAGAAGAGGTCGTCTACCCCCGGCATCGTCGTGACCTCGTCGAGGAACTGGTAGACGAGGTCCAAGCCGAGCTCTGACTGGTTGGCGTCGAGCACGAACGACGCCAGATCCTCGACATGCACATGAATGCACCCATCAGGCCTCGGGCCTTGCTCGTGGCGTGGCCCGCCGTAGATGACGAGACGGTTCAGCGTGCCGCTTGCGTCCAACGCTACGCCGCTGCTCCTGACCTGGTCCGCGCCGATGCCGGCTAGGACGGCGTCGGCCGCATCGAGTGCTTCTCCGAGCTGTCTCCCGCCGAGGCCGCTCGCAATCGCGATCGCAAAGCCGTGCCGGGCAGCGGGAAGCAGCACCATTGCGAGACCGAGTCCCGGCGACGAATCGGCCGCGGGGGCCGGGAGGCGAGGCGAGATCTGGGGGACACCCTGTGCGGGGGTGCGAAGCAGGGAGAGCGTCCGGCCTTCGGTGATGGCCTGCATCCTTCGCGCGCTGGCGACGTCGCCGGCCGCCTCGTCGGCCAAGCGCCCGCTGGCCGCGGCGAGCGCGCTGATCACGAGTGCCGCTGGGACCGGCCGAGGGCCGGCAGCGGTGGCTATGCAAAGGGCCGCTCCGAAACTCTGTGGACCAGGCGCGAGGGTGATCTCGAGCTCGTCACTCCCAACGGTTGCCCACTCCCATGCTGCCGCGGCGCGCTCGGGATAAGCACAGCTCGACATCCAGGTCTCCGGCGGTGCCTGTGTCGAGAGCACCGCGTCGAGCTCTTCGTCGAGCAAGGACGCCGGCGTCGCGGCGATCCGCTTGATCCGGCGCCGCAGGTCCTCGTCGTCGGGCTCGGGCTCGTCACGAGGCATCGGTCCGGTGGGCCAGGCCGGGGCAATCCGCGTCAGACGCCAGTCGGAGTAGTGCAGCGCGGCGTCGAGGAGATCCGAGAGCGAAAAACCGTGGCGATCCATGACAAAGTCGTCAATTGCGGCCGCGGTCGATGCAACGACGCGAAGCGTCTCCGACGGGTCGCTGTAAGCGCCCGGATGGATGCGCAGGCGCTGGTCTCCCGCCGGGTGACGAACAACGAGGCGTGGGTCGGGCTGCCAGCAGTCTTCGAGGAAGCGGAGCTGGGGAGCGGTCTTTCGCGCGGAGATGAGAAGGCGCTGCAGGTCTGACGGCCGGGCAGGAGTGCTGCCCTCGGGGGGTCGGGTGACAGCCCGCGCCCACAGGATCGACAGCGACGGCAGGCGGTGCCCGCACGAAGGTGAGTCCACCGCGCCAGACAGGAGCGCCGCTACCGAGACCGGGTCGAACACGGCGAGTGCTCGATCGACGCTCTGCCATCTGAAGGCCGTCCAGTCCACCACACGGGGACCTGCCGCCCGTCGTCGAGACGGCGGCGGTTTACGACCTCTGCGCCGGCGGCGACGTGGCTTCGGGCTGCTCACCTGCCCATGATCCCAGAGTCGATCGAGCAGCCCACCGCTACGAGAAGACTCGCCACCCATCGCGGCACTGCCACCCAAGGACTCTCCACGGCACGGTCGGCGAGCCTGGCGAGCAGCGGGAGGCGCGAGGTCCCACTCTTGCCTTGCTTCCCCGGCCCCGTCGAGGTCTCATGCTCGAACGCCCTGCACGAGCAAGGAGCAACCATGTGGCGAGTCGCCATCTACGCCCGGGAAGCCCCCGGACACGCCGGTCGTCGCCGGCTGCAGCACCAGATCGCAAGGCTCGGCACCCAGGTTGCCCGCCAGCCCGGCTGGCGCCACGTCGCCTCCTATTCCGACCAACCGGCCAGTAGGTCGCCGTGGGAACGGCCAGGGCTGGTTCGGCTCCTCGTCGAGGCGCCGGGTCGCGTCGACCTGGTCGTCGTCGACAGCTACTGCCGCCTCTCGGCAAACCGCTACGAACTGGCGGAGATCATCGACCGCCTCCGATGGTCGGGCGTCGCCGTCGTGGCACTCCGCCCATCTCGCGCCCGACGGCTGGCCAAGCTGGTGGCGAACCTCACCCTTGCCGACCTTGTCGGCGAAGCTGCCCGCTGACGGCCCCTCGACAACCCCCGTCTACCGCACCACCACGATGGCGGCGAGCGCGCCGGCCGCCATGAACGGCGCCATCGCCAGCACCGCCCGGCGCCGCCGCGGGGCGGCGACGTGGCGGACGGTCACGAACAGCGCGGCTCCGGCGAACGCGAGCAACGTCCCCGTCGCAACCGCTGACCAGCAGATCCATCCGAGAAGCAGCCCCGTCACGGCCGCCCACTTCACGTCACCCATGCCCATCCCCGAGGGGAACGCGAGGCCGAGGGTGAGGTAGAAGCCGGCGAGCACGACCATGGCGATCCCGGCCCGGGCGAGCGGCCACCACGTGGCTCCGAACCCCGAGGCGAGCGCGAGGAGCGTCGCACCAGAGACGAGAGCGGCGAGCACCGCCCCGTTGGGGACCCGCCGAGCCGCGATGTCCGTCGCGCTCACGGCGGTCGCGGCCGCGCCGAACACGAGATAGGCGCCGAGCGGTGGACTCCAGCCGAAGCGCCAGACGAGGGTCGTCTCGACAGCCGCTGCCACCGCGCCGGTCGCGGCGATCCGACCGGGCGTGGCGACCGCGGGCAGGCTCCGGCGTGCGGTCACGAACGGAGACGAGCCGGGCGGGGTGCGTCTGTCTCTTCGCCGGCGGTGAGGGTGCGGTAGAGGCGGGCGGTCGCTGGCTCGACGTCGAGGTCGAGCTCGGCCAGGCGGAGGTTGAGCTGTCGCCACGTGGAGCCGACCGCGCCGAGGCGCCCCCGGGCGGCCTGCAGGGCCATGAGGCGGCGGTAAGGTTCTTCGGCGTAACGGTCGAGCTCGACCGCCCGCTCCAAGGTGGCGACCGCCGCGTCGGGGCGGCCGGCTGCTTCTTCGAGCTCGGCGAGGCGGAGGTGGGCGTCGAGGGCTCGGCGGTGAAGGTCCTGGCGGACCGGCTCCACCCAGAGGTCTCCCGTCCCGTCGAGCAGGCCGCCCCGGTAGACCTCGACCGCACGGCACAGCGCCTGGCGGGCCGTGTCGCCGTCTTCGGCTCTGGCCGCTGCGCCGAGGGCGGCCTGGAGCTCCCACAGGTCGCAGGCGATCTCGCCGGGTGCAGGCCGGTAGCGCTCGCCGGACTTCTCGAGCACTTCTGGGGTCTCGCCTCCCGGGCCGCGCAGCCCGGCGCGCAGGTCGCCGAGCGCCCGCCAGAACTGGCGCAGCACCGCCTCGGGCGGCGTGTCGGGCCACAGGGCGTCGACGGCCTGCTCGGCGCTCGCGCCCTCGGGCCGGCACAGGTACCAGGCGAGCAGCGCCTTGGCCCGGCTGCGGATCCCCGTCGCCATCGGCTGGCCAAACGCGGTGATCTGCATGGCCCCGAGGACCTCGACGCGGATTGGGATTGTGGCCTGCTCGCCTGTGTCGTCGCCAGAAGCCGGCTCGGGCCACACGACATCCGAGACTTGACGAGAACGCGCTGCCCCGCCGCTGCCGCCATGGTCGCCGCCGCCACGGTCACCGACGCCGGTGTGATCGGGCGCGGCGGACTGCCCGCTGTCGCTGTCGCTGCCGGCTGCGGCGGCATCGGCGAACGCGCCGAGCAGCTCGACGCCCTCCTCGGCCCGGAGGCCAAACAGCTCGGCACCGCGGAGACGGTCCGCGAGCGCAGCCGGCTCGGCCCCGGTGACCGTGCGGGTGTCGCCGAAGACGACCCGGCCGCAGGCCGCAGGCGTGTCGGCGAGGTAGATGACCGCGACACCGAGCCGTGGCGCGCCGGCCCCGAGCGCCGCCCACCTGCCCGCCGACGCGTCGTTCGGGGTATCGGCGAGCACGAGGAGCAACGGCAGCGGGTTCTCGGGGTGCTCGTCCCGGAACCACTTGACGTCGGGGGCGCCGGCGGCCTCCAGGCGGCGGGTCCGGGTGATCCGCTCGGCCTCGACCGCCCTCGCGAGATCCTCGGACGTCGGGACTAGGCGAGCACGTTGCGGACGACCATCGCCGAAAAGCCCCAGGCACGTGAGTACCCGGCACAGCGCGTCAGGGTCGTGTCGAGCACCGCCTCGTCGGCC
>JAJYWG010000466.1 GCA_021791615.1 Actinomycetes bacterium | reverse complement strand
CGAGCGGGCGAAGGACCTGATCCAGCGCCACTTCGGGCCCTGCACCGAGCTCGACCGCCGCTACGTCGGCGACATCACCTACATCATGACGTGGGAGGGCTGGGCGTACCTGGCGACGGTGATCGACCTGGCGAGTCGCCGGGTCGTGGGCTGGGCGCTGGCCGACCACATGCGCACCGAGCTGGTCGAAGACGCCCTGAAGATGGCGTTCGTCACCCGCCGGCCCGACAGAGGCGTCATCGTCCACTCCGACCGCGGTAGCCAGTACACGAGCCTCGACTACGGCAAGCTGGCCCGGGCGAACGGGGTCGTCCTGTCGGTCGGGATGGCCGGTGAATGCCTGTTGACCGGCCAATGTGGGGGACGGCAGGACATGGATACCAGCTCCCTGTGGAGATCGGCTGCCTAGATCCACAACCTTTCCCTCTTGTTCTCGACAGGGACATTGTGAGTTACTGATGTTCCATGGGAGATGAGCTGAGGGTCGTGCGTGGCGGAGGAGCGTGGCGGATCGGGCCTGGCCCCACAAGCGACGCGGTCGTCCTTGCGAACGACTACCTCGGCTACCTCGCGGATCGGAACTACTCGCCACAGACCGTCCGCGCCTACGCCTTCTCGTTGCTCCCGTTCTGCCGGTGGCTCAAAGACGAAGCGATCGAACTCGACGCGGTGACCACCGACGTGCTGTTGCGGTTCCTGGCGTCCTGCCGGCAGGCGAGCGTGCCAGGACGGCCGGGCCCCAATGTGGTGCGCATGGACGCCACGCGCGCCGATGGCTACGCGCCGGCCACGATCAACCACCGCCTGGCGGCGATCGCGGGCATGTTCTCGTTCCGACAGATGCGCGATCCCGATGCCCGCGATCCGGTGCCCAAAGGCAAAGAGGCGCGTCGACTCACGACCGCAGAGCGCGCCGGGCTGCTCGCCCACGTGGACCGCCGCCCACGTTACCGCTCGCCGTTGCGTCTGCGAGAGCCGCGCCGCCTGCCGAGATCTCTGGACCACCGGGAGCTCACCGCACTTGTGGGAAGCCTCCGAAGCCTTCGGGACCGGGCGATCGCCGGGCTCATGGTGTTCTGCGGGCTACGGGCCGGCGAGGTGCTCGGTCTTCAGGTCAAAGACGTCGACATCGGTGGACGCTGGCTCCTCGTCCACGGCAAGGGTGCCAAGGAGCGCCGGGTCCCCCTCGACGTCGAGGTGGCCGGGATGATCCAGACCTACCTGCTCGCCGAGCGGCCCGAGACCACTTCCACGGCGCTGTTCGTCGTGGCGAAGGGGCCGCATCGGGGCCAGCCGCTCACCCCCGCCGGACTACGCAGGATCTTCCGCTACCACCGGGAGAAGGCCGGGGTCCCCGCCGGCCACCCGCACGCCCTGCGCCACACCTTCGGGACGGCGCTCGCAGAAGCCGGGGTCGACCTCGCGGTCATGCAGGCGCTGTTGGGCCACGCCCACATCGACACCACGTCGCGCTACCTCCACCTCGCCCCCGCCCACGTGAAAGCCGAGTTCGATGCCGCCCGCCAACGCCAGCGCTTGCGTCGCTGAACGCCGGGCGAGGGATCTCCTCGCCGACTACGCCGCCCACCTCGAGCGCACCGAGCACGGACACGTCCACTCCGAAGACAATGCCCGTCGGTTCTTGCGGCGCTTCCCCGATCCGCAGTCCTGGGCTGCCCAGCCGCTCGCCACGCGCCTGGTCATCGATCCCAACATGTCCTCGTTCCTCAGCTTCTTGATGCTGCACGGCCACCTGCACCCCGGCTACGACTACCTCGTGCGCAGGAAGCTCTCGAGCTTCTGGCGCGACCTGGCCGGCACGCCGATCGGTGCCGACATGGCGCGCTTTCGTGATGGCGCCGAAGCGATCGGCTACACGCCGATCCAGGCGCTCAGGGTGGCATCGCAGTCCGTGGGCCGGCTCCTCATCCAAACCGGGCGTCCACTCGACCAACTGAGGCTCTCGGACTTCGCAGAGATGGCGGATGCATGCCGGGAGCGCGAGCGATCGACGGGCGATGGATGGACCCATTACGCGTCGGCGCTCTCCGGGGCGCACCGGGTGCTCTTCCACCTCGGCATCGTCGAGACGCCGCCAAAGAGGAGAGGCCCGTCCTCCCTCGACGAGCGCATGGCCGACGTCGCACCGGCATTGCGCCCGGCCTTCGTCGCCTACCTCGAGCGAAAGTCCGGGACCTGCGTCGCCGGCACGATCACCACGATGGCGACGCGTCTCGCGCACTTCGGCCGCTTCCTCGCAGAGGCCAACCCACAGCTCTCCTCCCTTGCCGATCTTGATCGGCGCCGCCACATCGAGCCCTACCTCAACTCGCTCACCACGGCCATCAACGTGAAGAACGGTGAGGTGATCACCAAGGCCGATCAAGCGCGGCGCGTCCATACGCTGTCGTCCTTCCTCACCGACATCACCGAGTGGGGCTGGGACGAAGCCCCCGCACGGCGCCTCATCTTCCGCTCCGACATCCCCCGCCTGCCCCGCCCGCTCCCGCGCTACTTGCCGGTCGACGCCGACCGGCGGCTCTCCCAGGCGCTCGAGTGCTCCGAGCTCCGCCTCGCCGCGGATGCCTTGTTGCTCCAGCGGGCGTGCGGGCTGCGCATCGGCGAGCTCCTCGACCTCGAGCTCGACTGCGTGCACGAGATCCCCGGCAACGGCGCCTGGCTGAAGGTGCCGTTGGGCAAGCTCGACTCGGAACGCATGGTGCCCCTCGACGACGAGGGTGTCGCCCTCATCGACCGCATCGTCGCCACCCGTTCCGAGGGCCGTCCGCTCCCGCACCCGCGCACGGGGCGGCCCGCCCAGTTCCTCTTCACCCACCACGGCCGCCGCCTCGGCCAGCAGGCAGTGCGTCTCGAGCTCGATCGCGCCGCTGGCGTCGCCGGGCTCGGCCACGTGACCAGCCACCAGTTGAGGCACACGTTCGCGACCGCCATGGTCAACGCCGGCGTGTCCCTCCAGTCGCTCATGGCGCTCTTGGGCCACGTCTCGGCCGAGATGAGCCTCCGCTACGGCCGCCTGTTCGACCAGACGGTGCGCGCCGAGTACGAGCGGGCACTCGACCTCGCCAAGGCCCGCATCGGGCCGCTCCCCGAGGGTCGCAGACGCATCCCGGTCGCCTCCGGCGATAACTGGAAGGCGGCTCCGGCCATCAAGGCCCGCCTCGCCGGCGGCTACTGCCTGCGAGCGCCGGCGCAGGGTGCGTGCCCCTATGCCAACATCTGCGAGCACTGTCCGAGCTTCCGCACCGACGCCGCCAGCATCTCGGTGCTCTCTGCCCAGCGCATCGACGCCGAGGCGCTGGCAAAAGATGCCGAGGCCCGTGGGTGGATCGACGAGGCAGACCGCCACCGTCGGCTCATCACCCGCCTCGACACCCTGCTGGCAGAAGGGCAGGCCGGATGACGTCCAAGGACACGCTCGCCAAGGTCGAGCGCGCGTGTGCAGAGCTGTTGCGCGACGCAGAGCCCATCACCTTCCCGGCGGTGGCCAAACGCTCAGGGATCAGCCGAACGACGCTCTACCGGGATGAGAACCTCCGCACGGTCGTCGAAGAGCACCGCCAGCGCGGCCGCGCCCCGCGAACCTTGTCCGGCGTCGTCAGTGAGGTCCAGCACCTTCGCGATGCCGTGGAGGCGATCGCGGAGCGGGTCCGTCGCCACGAGGAGCAGCTCCGCCGCCTCCGGCGATCCACCGGCACCAAGTGACCTGTCAGCAACAGCTCAGACCACAGGTCTGAGCTCCGATTGGCCGGTTAATCCTATGACAACGCGCTGGCGGAGACGACCAACGGGCTCTACAAGGCCGAGTGCGTCTACGGACCCGACGCCGCCGGCTGGGACGACGTCGAACATCTCGAGCTGGCCACGCTCTCGTGGGTGGCGTGGTTCAACGAGACCCGGCTCCACGGCCACTGCGGCGACGTGCCGCCGGCAGAGTTCGAGGCGGCGTTCTACGCTGCCCACCAGACCGACCAGCAACTGGTTGGAATCAAAGGCTGAGAGCCTCCATCAGACCCAGGGGGGTTCAGTCCTCGCCGTAGTGGACGCAGCGGACGAGGTCGCCGTCGGTGATGCCGGTGGCGGCGAAGTAGCAGTTG
>JAJYWG010000124.1 GCA_021791615.1 Actinomycetes bacterium | reverse complement strand
GCCATCCGCCCAAGCAGCTCCAACGAGATGCCCACCGCGAACCCGCTGCTCACCGGCCGCACGCGCCGCGCCCCCCTGCCATGGCATGCCCTACGCAGCGTTGATAAGGCCCCGAGAAATCCACCCGAGAAACTCGCATCTCCGACGAGTACCCGAACGAGAACCCGCTGGTCAGGCGCCTGCACCCCTGCACGAGGTGCGCGCCTGACCAGCGGTCGTGGTGGCGGGGGTTCAGGACCATCGCACGACCATCGGGTTACAGACCCGACAAAGCCGCTGGTCACGGCGTCTGCCCTATGCACTGCATAGGGCACTGCCCTGATCAGTCACGGCCAAGCTGGCGACCAGGACCCGAGAAACTCTGCGCTTCGGCGCTACGCGCTCTTCAGGTACTGCCGGAGGGCTCTGCGGATGAGTTCGGAGACCGTGACGCCCTCGGTCTGTGCCCGCCGAGCGACTTCGTCACGAAGGCTGGGTTCCAGTCGCACCGACTCGACCGACTTGGCAGCCTCACCGAGCGGTGGCCGGCCGGGTCCCCGGCGACGTCCCTTCAGCTGACCAGGCTCGTAGCCGCGCTCAGCCTCCTCGACAAACCGCTCGATCATCTCGTCGGTAACCGGCTCGCCGCTCTTGGTTTCTCCGTACGTGTGCTTTTGGGTCATCACTCGTCTCCGAAGAGCTCCTGGGCGGTCGAGCGCCGAAGTCCCATCGCGTGGATCACCAGCTCATCTCCTCCGAGGTCCAAGATGACCAGTTCGAGCATGTTGCCGGCGCGGTCGGGCCCAGCGAGCAGGTAGCGCCAAGGGTCATCGCCCAGCTCGACCCAGATGACCGCGTGAGCCAGCGCGTGTTGGATGTCCTCGTCGACGACGCCGTGGCGTCGAGCTGACTCGTGGATCTCCACACGGGATAAGTGTAGTACGAGAATGATGCCACGACTGGCTCGCCTGCGTCGATCCGCTCTCGGCAGAACAGCGCTTGTCGGTGCCGAGAATGCCATCCATGGCCTACGACCAGCACTTTGACGCCTGGACTCGGGCGCGGCGAGCATCCGGCCGTGACCCTCTCGTTCCTCTACCAGGCGTTCTGCCGCGTCCTCCAGCTCATCGGACTCATCTTCCGTCGTGACACCGATCTCGCCGTCGAGGTCGTCGTGCTGCGCCACGAGGTGGCGGTACTGCGGCGCCAGATCCACCGACCGGCGCTGGACCCGGCGGACCGGGCGACGATGGCGGGACTCGCACGACTGCTCCCCCGCCAGCATCTCGGGCACCTCTTCGTCCAACCGTCGACCCTGCTGCGCTGGCACCGAGACCTCGTCGCCAAGCGCTGGACCTACCCACACGGCCGGCCCGGTCGACCGGCTATCGCGAACGGAACCACGACGTCACCTTTCCCGGCAGCGACCGGCTCATCGACGCGTTGGCCATCCACGGTGGACCCGAGACAATCGCCGACAAGCTGCGCGCCCACCTGGTCGCCGGCGCGAACCAGATCGCGATCCAGGTGCTCTCCGCCGACGACGACGTCCTGCCCGGGGCTCGGGCACTGGCCCAGCCGCTCTGATCCGAGCAGCTCCATCCTGGGGGAGCGTCGGTCCGGACTTACTGACTTCGGCCGGCTACCACCTGTACGTCGAGTACGACGCCGAAGGGCTCTGCAGGCTCTTGGCGCTACACCAGCTCCGCTTGCCGCTCGACGCCATCGACCACATTCGAGCTTTCGGCGCCCCACACCTCATGTCACGGACGGCTGGGCCTGTTTCGTCTTAGGTAGGGGCGAATGCCCTTGGGCCAGGGAAGGATCATCATGAGAGTGTTCGTGGCAGGAGGTTCAGGGGTCGTTGGCCGCCAGCTGGTGGCTCAGTTGGTCGCTCGTGGCCACCAGGTGACGGCGACGGCGACGAGCCCCGCCAAGCTGGCCCTCCTCAAAGAGCTGGGCGCAGAGGGGGTGGTGATGGATGGGCTGGACGCGGCCTCTGTGGGCGAGGCGGTGGCTATGGCCCAGCCCGAGGTGATCGTGAACGAGATGACCGCGCTCTCGGAGAAGCATGCCGGCAAGCCCAACCTGAGGAGGCCCGAACGGTACTTCGCCATCACCGGCCGGCTGCGCAGCGAGGGGACCGACCATCTGCTGGCCGCGGCCGAGGCGACGGGCGTCTCTCATGTCGTTGCCCAAAGCGGGGCGCTGTTCAACCTGACCCGCCGGGGTGGCCCGGTGAAGACCGAACAGGACCCTCTGGAGGTGCCGGTCGGGGCCAAGGAGATCAGCCATCTCGAAGACGTGGTGGTGAGAGCCGGCGGCGCCGTCCTCCGATACGGCACGCTGTATGGACCAGGGACCAGCGACGACCAGGTCCGCCTCGTGCGCAAGCGGATGTTCCCGCTCGTCGGTGACGGTGCCGGGCAGTTCTCGTTCGTGCACGTCGAGGACGCGGCGACCGCCACCATTCTGGCGATCGAGAAGAAAGCCCGGGGGGTGTTCAACATCGTCGACGACGATCCGGCAGCAGCCAGCGATTGGCTGCCCTACATGGCCGAGTGCATGGGAGCAAAGCCACCGCGACGGATCCCGGCCTGGCTGGCCCGACTGGTGGCCGGCGACATGGCCGTGGCCATGATGACCAAGGGGTATGGCTTCTCCAACGCCAAGGCCAAGGCGGAGCTCGGCTGGGAGTTGCGCTACCCGTCGTGGCGCCAAGGTTTCAGGCACGAGTACGCATGACCCTGACCCAGGAGTTCGAAGAGCTGCGGCCGTTGTTGTTCTCGATCGCCTACCGCATCCTGGGCAGTGTCAGCGAGACCGAGGACGCCCTGCAAGAGACCTGGCTGCGCTGTGA
The DNA here is from genome assembly GCA_021791615.1 of Actinomycetes bacterium. The sequence continues at coordinate 1,278 of JAJYWG010000124.1, read as the reverse complement.
GGCCTCCCCTACTCAACCCGTCTCGGCCAAGGCATTCCTGTCGGCCACGGTGACCCGCGTTGCCATCGACGTGTTGCGCTCGGCCCGGGTTCGACGGGAGAGCTACGTGGGTTCGTGGTTTCCCGAGCCCCTGCTTGAGGACCCCTATGACGATCCGCAACGTTCTGCCGAGCTTGCCGACTCACTGTCGATGGCCACCCTCGTGCTGCTGGAACGGCTGTCCCCGCTGGAGCGGGCGGTCTTCGTGCTGCGGGAGGTGTTCGGGTTCGACTTCGCCGAGGTCGCTTCAGCGGTGGGGCGCTCGGAGGTGGCGTGCCGCCAGCTCGCGAGGAGGGCACGGCGCCACGTCGACGCCGGGCGCCCTCGGTTCGAAGCGGACCGCAAAGCCCGCGATGAGCTGGCAGCGCGATTTTTCGACGCGCTGCAAAGCGGCGATGTCGACGGACTGCAAAAGCTGCTGGCGGCCGACGTGGAGCTGGCCGCGGACGGGGGTGGCAAGGCTCCGGCGCTCACCCGCAGTCTCTTCGGAGCCGACAAGGTGGCCCACGCGCTCGCCTCTGTCTCCTTGCTCGGCCCGATAGGGATCCGTCTTGAACCACGCCAGGTGAACGGCCAGCCGGGTGCGATCTTCTTCGATCGGGACAACGACGTCGTCTTCACCCTGACCATCGACATCTTCGAGGGGCAAGTTCAGACCATCCGATCGGTGAACAACCCGGATAAGCTCACCCAGCTCGGCTCGGTGGCAAACGCCTGGGAAGCCCTCCAGGTGATGCACCAAGCCCGGCGATCTGCGCCCTAGATGACGCTCCATGTCCAGGCACACGGGAACGGCCGACCCCTTGTGGTGCTGCCGTCGTTCAGCCTCGACCACGCCGCGATGGCGAAAACGCTCGAGCCGGTCTTCGCCGACATGCATGGTTGGCGCCGTCTGTACGTCGACCTCCCCGGCACGGGGGGCTCGCCGGCGGGAGAACCACGATCCGACATCGTCCTCGACGACGTCGAAGCCACCATCCGAGCCGAGCTTGGCGATAGGTGCTTCGCCGTCGTCGGTTGGTCCTACGGCGGCTACCTCGCCGCGGGCGTGACGCGCCGCCTTTCCGAGAGGGTGTCCGGACTCATGATGGTCTGCACCGGTTTCAAGATCCGCCCCGAGGACCGCGATCTCGCCGGCGTGCGCCCCTCGATCCCGCAACCCGGTTGGCTGACGCGCATACCTCCAGACCTACACGACCACTTCGTGCACGCCGTCGGATCGCAGACCCGCGAGGTTGC
>JAJYWG010000315.1 GCA_021791615.1 Actinomycetes bacterium | reverse complement strand
ACGTTCGGGGCCTGAGGAGCTCGACGTGCTGATCGAGAAGCTCGACCCCGAGGACCTCCGCGGGATCGTCGGCAAGGCCGCCGAGCGCCACGAGGACGTCGCTCGGGCGGTCCGCCTGGCGGCGACCCGGGGGTCGGGGGATCTCTCCCCGCTGAAGGCGGAGATCGACCGCGGGTTGCGGACGAGCCGCTACCTGGGCTACCGGGAGAGCGGCGGCTGGGCGATGCGGGCGAGGCCCGTCGTGGAGGCGATCGGCGAGGCGGTCGACTCGTCGCCCACGGCCGAGCTGGTGCTGCTGATCGAGCGGGCGATCGGGCACGTCGTCAAGGTCATCCTCAAGGCGGACGACTCCGACGGGCTGATCGGCGACCTGGCGCGTGAGCTGCTCGACCTGCACGCCCGGGCGTGCGACGCCGGCAATGCGGATCCGATCAAGCTGGCTCGCTGGATGGTCCGGTTCCGCTTCGACGACCAGGACTTCTTCGAGGTGGACCCGGTCCGCTACGCCGACGCCCTGGGTGAGCTCGGGCTCGCGGCGTACCGGCGCGAGGTCAAGCAGCGGGTCGAAGCACGTGGTGGCGACTCGTTCGCCGCCAACTACGCCCAAGAGCGTCTGGCCGTGCTCGACGGCGACACGGAAGCGCTCGTCGGGCTGCTGGGCGGTGACCTGAGCCGGCCGTACCAGTTCATCAGGGTCGCCGAGGCCATGGCCGAGCTGGGGCGCGACGACGACGTCCTGTCCTGGGCCACCCGCGGGATCGCCGAGACGAGCGGCTGGCAGGTCGCCCAGCTCTACGACCTGGCCGCCGGGGTCCACGCCCGCCGGGACGAGGACCAGGAGGTGCTCCGGCTGCGCCGCGAGCAGCACCAGGCGATGCCCTCGTCGTCGACGTACGGCCTCCTGCGCGCTGCGGCCGAGGCCGGTGGGGTGTGGTCGGCCGAGCGCCCAGCGGCCCGGGCGGTGCTGGCGGAGCGCGACCCCGGTGGCCTGGTCGACGTGCTGCTTACCGACGGAGAGCCCGAAGCTGCCTGGCAGGTGCCCGGAGCCCATCCCGACTGGGATCCGGGACCGCAGCGGTGGGTGCGCCTGGCCGAGGCCCGTGAAGCGTCTGCGCCGGGCGATGCGCTCGACGTGTACCTGCGCCTGGTCGACCTCCAGCTCGAGACGACCGGAAAGGCGGCCTACGTGCGCGCCGTGGCGATCCTGAAGAAGGCGGCGCAGGCTGCCCGAGCGGCGGATCGCCAGGGTGAGTTCGCCGCGCACCTGGCGGCGTTGCGGGAGACGCACCGGCGGCGGCCGACGTTCATCGCCGTCCTCGACAAGGCCCGGCTGGGGTGAGGTGGTTGGAGAGGATCGTCGGGGTGACAGCTGTTGCGGATGCAGGCGTGGCCGACTCAGGTGACGATGACGAAGCGGGCCCGTTCGGCACGGCGCATCTCGAATGGCGTGACGTAGCGGACGCCCACGCCGACGCAGGCGTTGGGGACCTTGATCTTCTTCGTGGCGACTTCGTGGGTGACCACCACGTGATGGTGGGCATGTGTGTGGGCAACCAGGTAGAAGGAGAGGTGACCCTCCGGCACAACGGCCGCCTCCACCACATCGGGGTTGGCGCGCCCTACAAGGGCTGGAGGGTGATCATGTTCGTCGCCGGCCTCGGCATCCGGATCGTCGGGCTCGACGGATCACCGCTTCGCCACTTGAAGTTCGACCCGACAAAGGACTACCAGCCGATCGGGTGAGGCCAGGTAGGACCCCACACGGGTGTCTACGATGTCTTGACACACGTGTCTCCGATGTCTCGCGACATCACATGGCTCTACGCGCCCCCGGCGGGAGCCGGGCCAGTCCTCCGACCTATCGTACGGCTCAGTCGGCGGCTTCAGCTGACGGTATAGGCTCCGGCTGGACGGGCCCCATTTCGGTCCCGATTTTCTCGAAACATGGGCTGCAATCCGCATCGACCTTCCGCTCGGCTTCTGCCGAGGACTCACTCAAGCAAAGGTAGTGTGACGTCGAACTGCACAGCGACTCCACGCTCGCGCCATTTCCAATCGATGGTGACCAAGCCTTCGAGCCGTGGGCTGAACCACCAAATCGTTCCCACTCCCCAGCCAGAACCATCGTTCAGCCATCTGACCGGCGCGCTTCTGGGGACTGGGAGGTCAGGCAAGGCAACGGTCCCGTCCGCGCGCCTCACGCTCGCGGTGATGGCGGCGAAGCCGGGGCGAAGCGACCAGCGGGAGTCGGACGGTTCACGGTTCACGGCTCCCGGCTCGCGCTCAAGGATCGTCGTGACGAAGGATACGCCCGTGGACCACAAGCGGAAGGCATCTGCCACGATCACCCAAGCTGGCGGCTGAGTCGCCACGGCGAGAATGCCAGCTGAGATGGGAAGCTCATTGGCTGGCGGCACTGCGCGCGTCAACATTTGAGGCCTGACACCAGGCGAACTCGCTTCGCCGCCTCGAGCAGTGGCTCGGCGTCGACTCCTGCCTCGATACGCGCCAACCCAGCGGCAGGCCACTCGATCGAAAAGATCACCTCACCTGGAGGAGGCAAGGGAGACAGCCACCAGCCCATGTCGTGGCGTCTCCAGCCACCGCGTGCCGAACCACCATCGCCGCCGCGGGGATCGAGCACACCGAACATCTCGCCGTAGCGGCCGACATTGGAGATCGTCACCCCGTCCGGAAACTTCACCTCGACCCGAACGCACTCAGCGGGAGGACCACTTGCCTCTCTCCACTCCATGAGGACTTCTCGACCCCCCCCGGGATTGGAGGTCGCGCCTGTCCTGCCCGATAGTTTGACGCATAGTGAGCTGCAGAAATAGAGACCCGTAGGCCATACTCTGAAAGAGTCGAAACCTACAAGAAAACCGCGAGGCACCGCGAACCGAACCAGCTGCGCGGTAACTCCCGGAATGACGTCCTGCGGTATCTCCATGCTGTAGCCAGGAACTGTCGCAGAACGATCTGGACCCGTCACTGCACACACCTACACTTATACACCTATAGAAGGGTCAACTACGCTTTCGCTTCGCCATCACACTGGCAGTACCGCAGGTCGAACGCCGCAGCGCCGGAGGACCACGGAGAGTTCCTCCGGCGCTCGGTCGGTTGGAGAAGTACCTCATTCGATTGACGTTACATCGTACTATCGTGCCCGTGATTCCATCGACGGTGCATCGTACTCGTGCTTCATCCCCGCCGACCACCCGCCGCACGTGTACCTGAACGAGCAACGCTTGAGCGACGCGCTCTTCCCGTTCCTTTCAACCGCTCTGTTCGGTCCCGAACGCACCGACTACTGGCGCACCTGCCTCGATGCTGCGGCCGAACCGGAGCGCGCCGCGCCAGCCAAGGAGCGAGCCCAGGAGATCGAAGCCGAGATCGCCGATCTCGAGCGGCGGCTCACCCGCCAGCTCGTCAACCTCGAAGCCGACGACGTCACCGCCGCGCTCCGTCGCCGCGTCGGCCAGCGCGTGGCCGAGCTTGAGGACGCCATCGCCGAACGGCGCGAGCGCCTCGTGGCGCTCGCCCGAGCCTCGGCGACGGAGGCGCCCACGTTGGCCGACGTCGCCCCGTTGCTCGACCGCTTGCCGATCCTCGCCACCTCGCTCGACACGGCGCCCCAGGGCGAACTGCGGGCGCTCTTCGACGCCCTCCAGCTCGACGTCGTCTACCAGCCGGCCGACAGCGCCGTCGATGTCGCAGTCACCCTCTACGATGGCGGCGGCGACACCGGCGACTTGGCTGCGCAGGTTCGCGCGGAGGACTGGTCGGCGCCCCCGGCAGGACTCGAACCTGCGACGCACGGTTTAGGAAACCGACGCTCTATCCTCTGAGCTACGGGGGCAGGCGGATGGCAATTCGGATTGTGTTGTTTGCTCGGTGCCAGCTCCGGCCGGCCGCAAGCCTACCGCCGGCCATCCCGGACCTCGGGCCCTCCGGGTAGCGGCGTCGAGCTCTTGCTGCAGCACCAGGCGACGGGTGTCGACGGAATGAGCTCGTGACCAGTGGGGTTGCGAACTGCTCCAACATAAGTCAGTAATACACAACGAACACCCGTTCTGGTGTTACGATCAACCTGTGAACCTGACCGAGTGGGCACGTCGCCAGGGG
>JAJYWG010000103.1 GCA_021791615.1 Actinomycetes bacterium | reverse complement strand
CCGCCACGGCCCTCTTCAGCCAAGCGAAAGAAGCGCCGGCGCTGAGCGTCCCGGCAGTGGCGGGCAATAGCCCCCGCGGTCCAAGAGTGCCAGCGCGATCAGGTGCTCTGGCTCTTTGAACCCGAAGTCGGTTCTCACTCGACTCTGGCCGGCCTGGCTGGACACGTCGTCAGTGCGACCGGCTGGTATGATTGCGGTATGACCACGAAGATCGCCATCAGCCTGCCGGACGAAGTGCTCGCAACCGCACGTCAGGCGGTCGACGAGGGCCGAGCGAGCTCGCTCTCTGGTTACATCGCATCCACGCTCGCCGAACGCCAGGATTATGAGGACCTGGCAGCTCTTCTCGCCGAGATGGCTGCAGAAACGGGCGGACCGTCCGATGAAGACCGGTGCTGGGCGCGACGAGCTCTGGGTCTCGACTGATGCCAGGTGTCACGCTCGATACCGGAGCCCTGATCGCCATCGAGCGGGCCGATCGGAAGATGCAGGCCCTCCTCGACGAAGCGCACGCGGCTGGGCTTCCCATCGACATCCCGGTCGGCCCGTTGGCTCAGGCATGGCGGTCGGGCCCGCGCCAAGTCCGCCTCGCACGGACGCTGCACCTCGCCAACGTCACCGTCCCGGCCCTCGATGAACCGAACGCCAAGGCCGCGGGCATCCTGTGTGGGCAGCGAGGTACTCGCGACCCCATCGACGCGAGCGTGGTGCTCAATGCACGTCGGCGCGATCAAAGCGTCATCACCAGCGACCCGGCTGACCTCCGGCATCTCGACGCCCACGTTCGCATCATCGAGATATAGGCACAGACCCGGCGGTAGGCACCAAGTGGCACTCCCCGGGTTTGCCGCACCTCGGGGACACGGCGAATAGCCGGCGACCTATCCAGTCGCCGTGCGGGTGCTCGGGCTCGGAACCACGCGGAAGTGGTTGACGCCTGCCGGCTCGAAGTCGCCGTGGAGCACTGCCGGATCGAGATCCAAGCCGTTGGGCCAGCTGACAGTCCGGCTCTCAGGGTCAACCCGTACTCGAGCGAAATACTCAGGGTCGGCGAGCGGCGCAAAGACCGTTCCGCTGTTTGATCCTGGCACGAGCTCGAGCTCGCGAACGAGCCCGTCGTCGAAGGTGAGCCGAATCACGTGCGCGCGAGGCACCTCGACCTTCTCGACGTGGGGGATCCGGTAGTTCGGCTTCATGGCAACGGCTCTATGGTACCGGGAGCCTGGTTGGCCCTGGCCATTGCCCAGGCCGCCTCGAGCTCGCCGTGATGCAGGCGGTGCCACGTGCGCACGAGGCGCAGCGCCCGTCTGGGGAGCGAACCTTGAAGCACGGACCCGTCGGCGATCACGATCCAGGCCTCGTGCTCGCCGTAGGTGGCGTGGTAGTGCGGTGGGTTGTGATCGTCCCAGTAAATGTAGATGGCGATCCCGTAGAAGTACGACAGCCGCGGCACGACCGCACGCTACGTCGAGCCTGTGACGGTCGACCTTGGGCGCTGAAGTGCCCCCTACCATCGGGTTCGCTCGAGCGGATCATGAAGCACGAAGGCCGCCACATCGACTTCTACGCCGGCCAGGCGACGCAGCGGCTCGAGGGACACCGCGGCGCAGCGCGTGACCCACGGCGCGCTGCGGCGGTTCTGGGCGCGCGGCGGGTCTGGGATCCTGCCCGCAGCCAAGGTGCGCTTCCTCGCCTCTCACCCTTTCGGCTGATCGGACGGGCCGGCTGCTGTGCAGCGGATCGACCGCCCGATCGGCACCGTGAGCGCGACCCGGGCGCCGGCGCTCAGCCCACGGCCCCGCTCGCGATCGGCGCCCTGTCCGGGGCCACGACCCCACCGGCCGGCTCCACCGTCACCATCAGCTTGTGCGCCGACTCCACGGAGGTCCCCAGACTGAACGCGTCGCCCAGCCGGGGCTTTGGCCCGAGCAGGCCGAGCGAGATGGGCTGGTCGCCGATCTGCGCCCACAGTTGGTAGGTCTCATCCGCCGGCAGCGACGGCATGCTCGACGAGACGACGAAGCCGGCGCCGTCGCGCTGCACCACGATCTGAGCGAGCTGCGCACCGGCGATCGAGTGGAGGTCCACGATCCTTCGGCCAGGGCTGCCGAGGGCGGACTGGACGGCTGCCCGAGGCGCCTGCTGCGCCAACTCGGTCCGCAGCTCGCCGACCCGGTCGTTGGCATTCGACCAGCTGACTCCGAAGACGGCTGCCAGGGCGGCGCATGCGGCCGCAGCTCCGACGCCGGCGACGGCCCACCCCCGACGGCGACCTGGGTGTCCCCCACCGGATCGCCGCACCCCGCGCCGCGCGGACCCGACCCGGTCCGGTCCCGGGAGGACCACGGTGTCGTCACGCACCCGGGCGCGGCTCATGCCCTCCAGCGCCGCCCGATCGAGCGCGGGGGCCGGCGTACCCTCGGCTGCCGGCGGAGAGCCCAGCTGCGCCGCGATCCGGTCCCACAGCGCGCCCGACGGCGGCTCCGGAGAGCTCCCGATGGAGGCGGCGACCTCACGCAACTCGTCCACCTCGGCCTGGCAGCGGTGGCACTCCTCGAGGTGCCGCTCCACCACCTCCACCTCGTCGGCGTCGACCGCATGGAGCACGAAGGCTCCCAGGAGCTCCGCCACCCGACGATGCTGGTCACCCGCAGTCATCGGGGAACACCTCCTTCAACGAGCGAGGACCGCATCCGCTGGAGCCCCTTGCGGATGCGGCTCTTCACCGTCCCCTCGGGTGCGGAGAGCATCTGTGCCACCTCCCGGTAGGTGTGGCCTCCGAAGTACGCCAGGTCGATCGCCGCCCGCTCCTCCGCCGGCAGGGCGTCGAGAGCGCTGGACACCCGCTCGGCCAACGCGAGGTCCCACACCTCGCGCTCGATGTCGTACGTGGCGTTGGCCGTGGCGCGGGCGTCGCGCGCCTCCCGCCTGGCCCGGGACGTGCGAGAGCGGACGACGTCGACCGCCCGGCCGTGCACCTGCGTGAGGAGGTACGTCCGCAGGGTCCCTCGAGCCGGATCGAACCGGGCCGGGTTCCGCCAGAGATGGAGGAACACCTCCTGGGTCACGTCCTCCGCCTCGGTGGGGTCGCCCAGTATCCGCCGGGCGAGGCCGTACACGGCCCGCCCATGACGCCGGTAGAGCTCGGCCAACGCCCGCTCGTCGTACCGCCCGATGAGCACCACCACCTGGGGGTCGCCGAGATCGTCGAGAGGTTCCATCGGTCGGGTCGTCGTCCTTGTCCGCGCTGGCGTCACACCGTGCTTCGGAGCCGACGGGAAGGCCGGATGTCGGATCTCTGGAATCTATTCCCTCGTCGTCGTACCCGACGCGACGCGCCCGGACCCGCATGGCGGGCCGGACGTCAGCGGCTGGAGACGGCCAGCCCGGCCCGGTTCGGCGGTGCGCCGGATCACACCTTGACGGCGTGGATCTCGCCCTCCATGTAGCCCGGAGACTGCATCGACCACGCGTCGCAGGGGAGGTCGCAGAACCACTCGAAGTAGCCGGTGCTCGGAGCCGTGAAGCTGAAGGTCGTCTTGGTCGGGTGCGATCCTGCCGCCCTGACCCAGACGTTGAGCCCGAGCGCGGGGGCGGTGAACGTGTGCCAGGCCTGGTCGTAGTTGATGACGGTCACGTGGACCGTCTTGCCGGCGGGCACGGAGAAGTACGCCGGGGAGTAGGCGTCCTGGACCTGCCCTGTGCCCCCGTACATCCCGCCCAGCGGCGGCGTGTCGATCTTGAGCGTGACCGTGGCGGACGGCGTCGCGTCCGTCATCAGCGGCAGCTTCGCCGCCGTGGCCGATGCGGGGATGTCCGGCTCGATCATCGGTTGGTAGTACGGCTGCCCCTGGGGGACCGGTGCCCAGGCGTGGTTTGTCTCGCCGGCGAAGGTGCTGGACGCGGCCCACGCGAACAGGCCGCCGACCACGGCGAGGCACCCGAGCGCGATGCCGGCGGTCGCTCCGAGGTGCTGCCCCGTTGAGCGACGCGGCTGCCCGCTGGCGCGGCGCGGCTGCAGCGCCCACCCCCGGCTCGGCCACTGCGGGGCGTGGCCGCCGCCCGGTGCGCCATCGGGGCTCGACTGCTCAGGCGCCACCACGTCGGCTGCTGCGCTCTGTGACACCGT
>JAJYWG010000216.1 GCA_021791615.1 Actinomycetes bacterium | reverse complement strand
TCCCTCGCGTTCAGGGACTCCACATCCTCCTGCTATCGGGCTTCGCCGGCGAACCTCAGCGAGATCGGTGCACAAAGAGCGTCGCCGATCACCGCCAGGACGTGATCAGGAAGTCATGCCGCTAACAGGTGGCTGAACTGGTCACCGACTTGGTGGCGGGAGAAGAGCGCGTCGAACGGGCGAGCCTCCAGGCCCAGCACCACTGGCAGGCGATCTACGGCGATGACCCGCTCGTGTTGTCGGTGCCCGGGATGGGGCCGCGGACGGCCCCGACGGTCCGGGCGTTCCTCGGTGACGCCACCCAGTTCGAGACGGCCAAGCAGGCCCAGGCCTACGTGGGCCTCAACCCGTCCAACTGGTCCAGCGGGCAGATGGCCTCGCCCTCGCGAGCGATCACCAAGGAGGGGCCGCCGGTGCTGCGGCTCGCCTTCTACCAGGCTGCCAACGTCGCTCGGACCCGTGATCCTCAGCTCGCCGAGTTCTACCGTCGCTTGATGGTCGAACGCGGCCACTGCCACACCAAGGCCACCTGCGCCGTCGCTCGCAAGCTGGTGGCGAGGACCTGGTCGACGCTTACCACGGGCGCCATGTACGAACTGCGCGACATCGACGGCAACCGAGTCACGAGGGCCGAGGCCGCCACGCTGGCGGTGACGTACGCCGTCTCCGAGCAAGTCCGGCGGCGATCGCGTGCCCAGTCCGCTGCCACCCACCGCGCACGCCTCACGCGCTAAAAGCGGGCCTCCCGGCATAGATGTGGGTCATCCGCTGGGATTGGCGGCACGTTCGTGCGGCAGCACGTGCTCGATCGGGCCGACGGTCAACATCACGAGGGCGAGCGCCGCCTTGGCGGAGTGAAAGCCGTAGGCCCGGTTGATGACGAGGCGCACGCGCCGGTTGAGGCCCTCGTGCCGGGCGTTGTTCACGCCAAGGCGAATGGCTGACAGGATTCCCTCGCGGTGCTTGCGAATGGTCTTCGCCAGAGTGACGAAGGGCTTCAGGCCGCTGCGTTGGGCCTTGGAGCAGAACCGGTCGAGAAGGTGGGCGACATCGGTCTCGTCGAGGTCACCATGGAAGATGGCGCGCAGCGCCTCCTTCAGGGCGTAGGCGCGCCACACCGCCCCACCCGCTCGACGGAGCCGCCGGAGGGTGGCCGTCTGGTCGTCGTTCAAGTTCTCGGGGTTCTTGAGGAGGCACCAGCGCGCCCCCTTGAAGCGCCTGGCCGCCTGTTGGTCCGCCCGGCGCATCTCCTGCCAGTGGGCCCTGCGGACAGCGTCGAGGGCCTTGGTGCCGAGTGCGACGACGTGATACGGGTCGTAGCAGATGACGGCGGTCGGCGCATGGCCCTCCTTGCGCACCGACTTCGCGTAGCCGGCCGACATGTCCATGGAGACCGCTTCGAGCCGGCTCGAGCGCTCGGGCCCGAGCTCGTCGAAGAACCGGTCGAAGGTCACTTGCCCCCGGCCCTCGTCCCCCCAGACCACACAGCGCCGGTGATGGTCCGACACCAGGGTCAAGAACCGGGCCTGCTTGCGCCAGGACACCTCGTCCACCCCGATCGTGAACAGGTGCTCCAGGCGAGCGGGGTCGAGCTTCTCGCCCATCACCCGGGTGATGATCCGCCCGACGCTGTCCCAGTCGATCCGCAAGAGCCGGCCGATGGTCGTCTTGTCCGCCGTCGTGGCCAGGTAGCCGACCAGGTCCTCGAAGTCCCGGGTGAACCGGGACCCCGCCCGGGCGAAGGGGACCCCCTCGGTCACGACTCCGTGGGTGGGGCAACGCAGCCGGGCGAGGGGCGCTCGGACCTCCAGGCGCCAGACGCCCAAGTCCAAGTGCCGCCAGGTCGAGGCGTCGGGCCGGGTGTCGTAGCGGGCGGAGGTCGCGTGGCCGCAGAGAGGACAGACGAGGTGCCGGCGGCGCAGGACGACGGTGACCACGACAACCCCCGGCTCGAATGCCACGTCGCGGACCCAGACGCCATCGAGGGCGAGGAGACGAGAGAATGCAGCGGTGACACGCACGGGCGTCCGTCCTTCGTTCGGTTGGCTGAGCAGCTCCGAACGTACGGCCCCGTGCGTGTCACCCACCGTGGGCTCCGGCCGTCGCTCGCCGACGGCAGGCTGCCCCGTCAGCCTGCCTGGAAGCCCCCGAGCAGCCGGCGGGTTGGGGTCAAGGTGGAGCGCCCGGAGGCGCAGCCGAGGACGAACGACCTTGACGACGACGTAGAACCGGCTGCTACCGCCCCTCCGCCGGGTCAAACCCCAGTCGCTGCAAGGCGTTCCGGCCCACCGGGTCGTCGAAGGCACCCACATTCATGCCGGGAGACCCCTAAAAGCGGACAACCTTCAGCGTCGATCGGATGACCGGGCCCCTGTCTCATCGCGCCCCAAGATCAGCCTGACAAGGGGTTGACAAACGTTAGGGAATCTCTACGCGGCCAGACGTGGGTGGCGCCCCCGGATTCGAGCAGTTGGACGAGTGTCCCATTGAACCCCTGAGTGGAGCAACAGCCGGAGCCTGTAGTTCTCGAAATTGCGCATCCCGTGGGCGATCCTGCGGATCTTCTCGGTCACGAGGTTCTGGGCTTCGACGGGACCGGTCGAGATGCGCGTCGTGTGGAAGTTGAGGACCTCTTGCTCCCAGCGCGAGATGGTCGTCGCCAGGCGGGTGAGCTCTGCGACGTCGGCCTCGGCGGCGTAGGCGTAGAAGCGCACGAGCCGCCAGTGGGCGTGTCGCGGTGTTGACGCGAAGTAGCTCTCCCGCAACAGCTCTTTGCCCAGGATCGCGGCGCCGACCTCGCCTGTCGGATCGCCTTCGGCCAACGCACAGAACAGCTTCTCGCGTTGGCGGTCGCTCAGGCGCTCCCATCCTCGGGTCATGAGCCGGCGCGTCCGATACAGCGGGTCGTCTTTGTGCCCGCGGTGGCCGAGCACGGACTGCTGCGTGCGCCGCCGGACGTCGTCGACGACCGCATTGGCGAGCTTGATGGCATGAAAGTGGTCCACGGTGACGGTCACGTCGGGAAGGACGGTGAGGATGCCCTTCAGGTACCCGGCGTGCGGGTCGATCGCGACCGCCTCGATGCGCTGGCGCCAGGCGGGCGGACCCTGGGTGAGCCAGTAGGTGACGTCGTCTGCGCTCCTGCCGCGCACGACGTCGAGGAGCTGGCCGGTCACCACATCGACGAAGCTCGTGGCGTAGAGGGTGTGGTGGTCCTTGGTGGCGCTCAGCACCTTGTGCTCGTCGATGCCGAGCGCCTTGCGTCACAGTCGACGTCCGTGCACAGCCACCGGCGCTTGCGCCACACGAGGCGCAGCGGTCGCCCGCCAATGGGCAGGTCACGGACTTGAACGACGCTGCGGCCGTGTCCGGTGGCCCGGACCCCACAGCGCGGGCAGCCCGCCACCTCGGCCATCGTCTCGACGAGCACGAAGAGCTCGCCGTCCTCTTCGGTCTGGGACAACACGACGAAGCCGTCCAACCCCAACAGCTCGCTCGCGTCCCCACTACGGTCATCCATGCCCTGTGCCCTCCGTTCTCGCTGGCTGGTAGCCGCAAGAATCGGAGGCGCAGGGCGCCTACGGGTGGATGCCTATGGCGGGTCAGTGGTCCGCACCGCCCCACGTCAGATCGCGAAGAGCCCGTAGACCTCATGTGGCACAGGCGCCGCTGACTGTGCGCCGACGCCGATTGCACCGACGGGTCTTGGACCGAAGGGGAGCGTTGCGCCGCCCCAGCCAGTCCTCACGGCCCGGGCGGCCCAGTGGGCGACGCGCCGGGTCGGGCGGCATGCCCGGAGCGTGAACGAGGTGGCCGGTGAGCTCGGTTGCGACGGGCACACCGTGAGCGACACCGTCGTCGCCTACGACGAGGACCTGCTCGCCACCGACGAGGAGCGCATGAGCGCGCTCGGGCACGACGAGATGCTCATGGTGCGGGTCGGGTCGTTCCACCGCCAGAACTCCTTCCGCAACGGGATCGAGTACCGCACGCTCGATGTCTCTAGCGGGAGTTTCCGGGCTATCCCATGGTGATGGGATGTAGGTCCAGGTCAACAGCAGTGTTTGGAGAGGCTGGCTGTATTACCCAGGTCAACGCGTGGGTGCGTAGGCGTCGAGGCCGAACAGGT
>JAJYWG010000040.1 GCA_021791615.1 Actinomycetes bacterium | reverse complement strand
GCTATGTGCATCGCCATTGCCTAGCAGAGCCCTTGGGCCGTCGCATCGTGGCCCGATCGCCCCGCTCTGCAGGGTTCTGCCCGCCCGGCAGAACCCGACGCAGCCCGCCGACTGCTCTGGCGGCTGGGCCAGCTTCTCGATCTGGTCGAGTGTGGACGGGAGCAGCTCGCCAGGCCGCCTCGGCGAAGCGCTCGAGGCTCGCATCGGAGAGCCCACGGAAGGCGGCCGAGCTTCGGTCGGGCGTGCAGTCGGGATCGTAGGGGACGAACGCGAGCGGCTCGCCCCGTCAGGTCCAAGAGCTGCGCAACCGACGCTCGGAGCAATCGCGGCCTGGACCTACGTTCACCCACACCGCCGACCTCGGGGCCAGCGTCACCACAGCACGGACAATCGGATGACGATGAGCTACCAGCAAGGCTGCCTCAGCCCCCTGGGAGGTTCCGACCAGCCCGATCGGCGAGCAACCGAGGTCTAGTAGCGCATCGAGGGCAGCCGTGATCGTCTCAAGGGGGCACTTCGCAGATACCGGGCGGCTGCCCAGGGCCGCCGAAGTAGCCGACGGCGAGAGCGACCGTGCCGACAGCGGCGAGTATCCGCGCTCGGGTTCGATCGATCCGTCCTCTGGAGCCCGAGAGCAGCACCACGCCGGGATGCCCCGAGCCTGAACCGGTCCTGTAAGCATGCTGGTGGGAGGTCCTGGCAGGGACCTTTCGAGAAGCTCGGAACCGGCCGCCTCGTGGTGAAGTCTCGCAGGCGACGCACCCAGAGTGAGCACACCGAATACCACAGCCAACAGGAGTCCCTTCCGAGCCGATCGACGGGTCGGCGCGGGCTTGGCGCGGTGGCCTCAAGCCAGCGCCTGCCTCCTATCGTCCACCCAGCACCTTCCGCCGGCGCGTCACCTGTCGCCGGGGTGCAGTCGCTGTCAGCGGGCTTCTGACGTTCAGCACGGAAGCACTTGTGCTCTGACGCCTCTGTCGCGAAGTAGGCGGCGGAGGCCGTTCAGGTCACTGGTCAGCAGCACATCGCCGTCTTGGGTCAGCAACGCGACATGGGCGTCAACGACGTCGGCGGCTTTGGTTGCTCCGCAAAGATCTCCTGTCGGGCGCGACGTCCGACGGTCGATGGCTGCCTCACTTGCACCTCGAAGCAGCTGTGCCAACAGGGCTTGGCGGGGTCCACCGCCTTGCCATGCTTGGGCCACACATCCAGTAGACGTGAGGACCCGGTCGCGATGACGCCCTGCTGCTTCCATGATGTACGTGGCGACTTGGCGGCCGCCTCGATCAAAAGCGATGAGTCCGCCCGTATCGAGGACCAGTCGCTCGTCCGAGACCCGAGAGCGCCTGGAGAGAAAGCTCACGAGCTACGAGGACCCCCAGGTGGCTTCCGGGCTCGCCTACTGGATCGTGTTCTGCTTCGGCCACCCGCGCCGGGAGGCCGGCGCACGTCGGGTCTTGGTACAAGCCACTGTCCCGGTGGCGACAGCCGCCCTGGGGCCGACCCAGCGGTCGTAGGACGCCATCTGGGCGCCGATCGGCTACGAGGGCCTCCGGTTGCGCCTGGCCGAACCGGCCGGCGTGCCCATCCCGGCCGAGTCGGAGGAGCGCATCGCAGAAACCCGGGCGTACCGGCGCCGGGCGGCCGAGGAGTGGCAGCCCGTGTAGCGAGAGGCACGCCCTGGGAGGTGGCAGTCCGCCCCAGGTAGACCGGGGAGACGAAGGCGCAACACGAGTGCCGGCGAGTCCAGGGCGCACAGACCGGCACTTGGATGGCAGGGTCGCCGGTGGTTGGGGGCGCGCCCTGCCGTGTTATTGGGCTAACCGTCGGCAAAATCGGAGCTACCGATCTGAAGGGGGAGGGTCCGCGCTCTGGTAGGGCTGGGCGGTCTGGTCCCAAGGTGCAGAGATGTGGGCGTACCGACAAGGGGAAGTGAACCGCCCCGGGGCGGTTCATGGCCCGAGAGCGGTCATGTTTTGGGGGCGGTGATCCTAGATTTGGTTTTCGATCTGGTGTTGGATGACTGTCTCGGAGACGGCGTATGCGTCGGCGATCACAGGGGCGGCCGTGATTCTTCCGATCCCAACACCAAGGCGTGCGCGGATCCCTTCGGCTGGCGCCAGCAGCTCAGCGGCGAAGGCCCGAGCCGTCTGCTGGGAGGGAGACGCTGCTGTGGTGAGCAGGAACGGTGCCTGAGGGTCCCCGTACAGCGTGTGCCAGAGCGCCCGTGAGGTTGCAAATGTTCGCGCCTCCGTTCGGGCTCCCCAACCCAGAACCACCTTCGTGTGTCCATCGGATGCGCGAGACAGCCCCTGCAGGCTTGGCTCGTTCGAACCAAGGGTGGACACCGAGATAGACATCCGGTCGATTGGGAACCGGGCCTCGGGCGACAGGCCGAGTTCGGCTCGGACCCGCCGGGCGTGCTCGTAGCCGATCTCAAAGGGACGTCGAGAATGAGCCTCGGACCGTCTGGTTTCTCGGATCCTAGATAGGAAGTCTTGGCTGATCAGCGGAATCGACTCGCGAGTGCCCGCAGCATCGGAGATAGAGTCCGCAACGCTCCGTGGGATAACCATGCGTGCGCTAGGAGAGTTCTTCGACCCAAGCGCCTTTAAGTTAGCTTTCGAGACCCAGTCGGCATTCTCTTGAAGTCTCTCTGGGTTGGCCGCGTCGAAGAAGTCTCCGACTATTGACTCCGGTATCTCCTCGTAGACACGCTCGATGGAGGTCGCAAGGTCGACTCCCTCGGAGAACGGGTCGAGTCCGAGTCGACCGCACACCCGGCAGAACTCCACTTCGTCGGTCGAGAGTTCCCGCAGTGCCGTCCACTCCTTTTGCAAAGGGGTCTCGCCTACGCCAGCCTCGGTGAGGCGCGTGATTACGGCTTCGACCAGATCCGTAAATGATTCCTGGACCAAGGCGAACTCGAGCAGGTCGGATCCGTTAGTCAGGAACCGCACATCACGGCCGGGGAAAGTGGCAGTATCGGCGGTCCATTCGATACGGATGAGCCCCGACTCGGGGTGGATGGACAGGTCCGGCCAGATAAAGCCGTCCCCGGCCGCCCGCATGTTGTTCCGCCGCGGACTAGTCCATTGCGACCGTTCGTTTGGGAATGACCCGCCTGACCGTCCGCTGTGGAGCAGCGTCCACCAGTTGAAGACGATCCACTCGGCCAACGGGTAAAGAGATACGTTGATCGAGCGGCGGATGCTCCCGTTTCGGCTCTCCTCCACGACGGTCGGCCATCTCGATCCGACACGGATCTCCAACCGGGCCAGAGTGGCGGCAAGTTCCGGTGCGGCCATCTGGTCAGAGACCGACTCAGTGTTCCAGTCGATGAAGAATAGGGACGTCATGACAGGTGCCGCTCGGTGCCGCTTGGTACTTCGCCACTGTCGAGGGCGTAGCCCTTGTACTGTCCCTGCCCCGAGTTCACCAGTCGCCCTTCGTACCAGACGCCGTCTTGTCGAGCCCACGCATAACGGGGGAAGCCCCCTTCCCATGGGGCACCCACGCAGCCTCGGCGGATGGCCTCGCGGAGCCAGCCAGCCAACACCTCGAAGTCGCCGTGCAGTGCCGGATCGCACTTGGTCGCGTCGGCACGCAGGTTGGGCGGTCCCGCTGGCGATGGGTACGTCTTGTGCTCAGCGCTGCCTATGTACTTGACGCGCCCGGCGACATCTTCCAAGTCGGCTGAGTGAGACATGTCAATCTCCCGGCGCAGGGGTCGCCGACGGTGAGGGGCTCTCATTCGGCACCCACCTGGGCCACGCTCAACACGAGCCCGGCGGCGGACAGGATGCGGGTCAGAGCAGCCACCGACGGTTCCCGGCGACGGTGCTCATAGGCGGAAAGGACCGACTGGGGAATACCGGCCCGGCGAGCGAGTTCGGCGCGCGAGCATCCAGCGGTCTCCACCGCTGCAACTATCAGAGTCGGAACGTCCACGCCACCAACATAGCGGATACGCTAAGTTGTTGCCGGAGTTCAAGCGGATGCAGTGGTCCTGCTCATCGTCCAGACGTCGTCCGCGAATCCCTCCGGGAAAGCTCAGGGTCAGCTGAAGCGTCCCCAAACGTCACCGAGCGGCTATCCCCAAAACGACGGACCCCCAAGCATCCCCGATCGCCGG
>JAJYWG010000055.1 GCA_021791615.1 Actinomycetes bacterium | reverse complement strand
GCGCGTCGAGGATCGCCGCGTCCAGCTCTTCTGCCGGCAGGCGCACTGCGTCGCAGTACCTCGTGCCGTAGCGCTGGCGGGTAAAGCAGGTGTAGTAGCGGTACAGGTAGCGGTTGCCCACGGCCGAGGTCACGACGAAGTGCTTCCCGCAGCGGGCACAGACGACGAGTCCGGCCAGGAGGAACGGCGAGGTCGCCGAGGCGCGCTTGGAGTAGTCCTCGCCCCGCTCGGAGAGGAGGGCCTGGACGCGGTCGAAGAGCTTCTCGTCGACCAGGTGGGGGTGGGGACCGTCGTGGAGGGTGTCTCGGAAGAAGACCTTGCCGACGTAGACCGGGTTGCGCAGCACGGTGAGGACGGCCGTGTGGCTCCAGGGCCTGCCGGCCTTGGTGCGGTGCCCGGCCTCGTTCAGCCACACGGCCAGCGCCCGGGCGCCGTCTCTGCCGTGGGCGTAGCGGTCGAAGATGACCCCCGCCGCGGCCGTCGTGTCGAAGAGCTCGGTGGCCGAGCGGAAGGCGACGCCGGCCGAGTCCAGGTCATCCAAGAGCTGGGCGAGGCCGCGCACCGAGCGGGAGAACCGGTCGACCCGGTAGACGAGCAACAGGTCGAAGCGCCCGGCCCGCGCTTCGGCCAGGGCGCGCTTCAGTTCCGGGCGCTCGGTCGAGGCCCCCGAGGCCTGGTCGCTGAAGCGCCGGGTGAGCTCCCAGTCGGGCTGGCTCCTCACATACGCCCCGAGGCGCTCGGCCTGGGCTTCCAAGGAGTAGGGCTGGTGGTGAAAGATGGCGCGCTTCCCCAGGCTGGTCGGCGACATTCGGAGATGCGCGTTCTGGGACAGGTCGCTGCCTCAAATGGGCTCGGCTTCACGGCCGCCGTCCTACCAAGGCGGTCGGAATCAACCCCAAGTCTCTCGGACGTGGTTGGCACCGTGCGCCAGCCTGGGTGGCGGGAAGGCCAGTGTTGAAGTAGTTAAGAAGTCCGCTTATACTGGCAAGCGATGGCTCCTGTTGCTACCTATCCGCTGTCTGAGCTCCTTCAGCAGCCGACCCGGATCACCGCGGCCGTAGAAGAGCGCGGTCGGGTCGTCCTGCGCCGCAGGAACGCTCCTGACCTCGTACTTAGCCGCGCCAGTGACCTCTCCGAACTCGAGGCGTTCGCTCGGCTCCTCTCGCGCCTCGTCCGCTACGTCGACGAGGAACGGCTCGCCGCAGTCATTGCGGAGGCCATCCCGTGGACCCGGTACCTCAGCGGCGAGGGTCGAGTCGACTTCCTGACCGGGCTCCCGGCTGTCGTGGACGATTGCGAAGAGCTAGGCACCTTCGCCCCGCTCGAGATCTTCCTCGCAGAGTGGCGAGACACGGCTGCGGTCTTGGCCGATCCGGAACTTGCCGACAGGTTGGCGCGGCCCATTCCCAGTCCCCTCGGGAAACCAGTCGACCAACCGTGAGCCCCGGGCGCCGGGTAATCCAACGGCGCGGCGAGCGGGTGGCACCACTGTCGCCGTCACCCGAATGGGAGCTGCGCTTCGCGACGAACGAGGCAGCAGAGGGATGGGAGGACCTGTGCCGCCAGGCACCCGGGCCTACGAAGAGTTGTTGGCAGCAACTCCGACCCGATCCTCTCCGTCGCGATCGACGCCAGCATCCTCTTCACGACAAGCTCAGCCATCGAACAGTCGGTGGACAGCAACTCGAGCAGTGGCAGAAGGAGGTGACGGGGGCTGGACGCGTGTGGTACTGCCCGGACCCAAAGTCGCGGACCGTCTGGATGACCGACGCTTCGATTGGGCATCCAAAGGCTACCGAGTAGCGGTTTCACAAACGGGCGCGCGGTCAAGCTGGGGCGGCTGGGACGCACCGTCTCGTTTCGCCGTGTTAGAGCCCCGCATATCCGGCGATATGGGCGCTGCGGTGCTCTCTCGGGTGTCGGCGGTATGGGGCAGGTTCGCAGGGTGTCGCTCTGGAGGGTGATATCCTATGATATCGCGAGAGCGAGGAGGAAGCCGTGACCGACATCTTGATCCGTGACGTTCCAGACGACGTCCTCGCCGCAATCGACGCGAGGGCCCGGCGGGTCGGTCTCTCTCGGACGGAGTACATCCGGCGCGCCCTGGCGCGTGAACGTGACGATAGGACTCCCGACGTCGGAGTTGAGGACCTTGTGGCGTTCGCTGACGCCTTCGCCGACCTTGCCGAGCCCGAGGTGATGCGCCAGGCCTGGTCGTGACCAGCTGGCTCATCGACAAGTCCGCTCTGGTCCGGCTCGCCCGAAGCCCAGATGCCGAAGAGTGGGCGAGGCGGATCGAGCGTGGACTAGTCCGGATCTGCACGGTCACTCGGCTCGAAGTTGGCTTCTCTGCTCGCTCCGTGAGCGATCTGCGGCTCGCCTACGACCGACCGCCACTGGCACGAATGCCCGTCGAGTACCTCACCCCAGCGATCGAGGACCGGGCCGTCGAGGTCCAAGTGGCACTCGCTGAGCGCGGTCAGCATCGCGCGGCATCGATCCCGGACCTACTGATCGCCGCTACTGGCGAGTTAGCTCAGCTGACCGTTCTGCACCACGACAAGGACTTCGACCTGATTGCCGACATCACGAGTCAACCCGTCGAACGGCTCACTGCAACCTGACCACAGGGATGCCCCCTGCCGGCGTTTCGAGACACCTCGGAGGACAACTCCGGACGCGTTATTGGGCCACCCGATGACAGGAGGTGATGCAGAGAAGTGGTGCAGCTGGCCGGGCTGGACCAGATGCACCACCGGCCACAGGACGACATGTGGTCCGACCGGCGGGCGGTCGCTACGACACGCTGGCACCACCTGAGCCACGAAGTGGCGCTGAGACTCCCCGACACTCGACGAAGCCATCGATGATCGGCGCCACGGCTGGAAGTGAGAACAGGCCTGGGTGCAACCGTCGCTCGTAAAATGTCCGAGATGACGGCCGGGATGGGCAATCTAACCGTTTGCCAGCGCGAGTTGTTGGCCGAGTGGTTGCCGGACGCCGAACTCGTCCACGACCACAGTTGGGGTCTGATCGGAACCACTGTGCTCGAGATGTCACATGAAGGTGTGCGGTACATCGTCAAGGCAGGAGACGAGCGAGATCACCACCTCGCACGGGAGCTCCGGGCTCACCGGCTCTGGCTGGGACCGTGGGTTTCGCAGGGGCGCGCACCTCGGCTCCTCCGTGCAGCCGACGACGCGAAACTGCTGCTACGCCAGTACGTCGAGGGAGAACCGGCAGCGGGCAGCACCCGCGAATACGACCCCGACATCTACCACCAGGCCGGCATGCTCTTGGGGCACCTGCACAACTAATTCTCGCTTGAGAACAAGGACTACGAGGCTGAGGCAAAGCAGAAGACCCTTTCGTGGCTCGACAAACCTCATCGCATCGCTCCCGACGTCGTAGTGCGGCTGCGAACCGAGGTCGAATCGTGGCCGACGGCGCCAGTAGCGGTGGTGCCGACGCACGGCGACTGGCAACCTCGCAACTGGCTCGTGCATGAAGGGATCGTGAGCGTGATCGACTTCGGTCGAGCGGACCTACGGCCCGCCGTGACGGACTTCACGCGACTTGCCGCCCAACAGTTCTGCGGCCACCCGGAACTCGAGGCTGCTTTCATCGACGGGTATGGCTGCGATCCCCGTGAGCCCGATGCATGGCGCCACACCCGGATCTAGGAGGCCGTTGCGACCGCCGTATGGGCATACCAGGTCGGAGACGAACCATTCGAACGCCAGGGCCGTCGAATGATCGCCGATGCACTGGTCGACTGACGGTCCCTCCAGCTTGTTCGCAGGTCGGTCACCCAAGCCGCGGCGAGGGTGCAGCGCCCCGCTCCCGGCGCACTGGGACATACCGAGAGCGTCCCTCTGGGATTGCGCTGCCGAACGTTGGGGGCGAGCCCTTGTTGAACGACTGGCTGGATGGTGAGTGAAGTACCGCACCCTCAGCCGGGGTGTTCAGGTCCATCGTCTCTCGGGTGTCAGACTGCCATACATGGCTGATATGGGCGACCCGAAGACCGTGCTGCGTCACTACCTCCAAGAATCGCGCGACGCCCTGGTCTGGAAGCTCGACGGCCTGGATGAACGCCAGGCAAGACTGCCCCGAACCCCGACCGGCAACAACCTGCT
>JAJYWG010000480.1 GCA_021791615.1 Actinomycetes bacterium | reverse complement strand
ACCGGCTCTGGCGTGACGGCGGCTACGCGCTCGGCCCGCTGGTGCTTGGTGGTATCGCCGTCGTCGGCGGGATCACGGCCGCCATCTGGGCCGGCGTCGCCCTCGTCGGAACGTCGGGAGTCCTCCTCCTCGTGTGGCTGCGCGAGACCGACCCGAAGCGTCGCCGACAACCTCCTGTCTGGAAGGATCATCCAGAGTGGGTGGCGCCGTGAGCCCTCCGGGCGTGTCGGGGCACGGCCTCCGATTCAGGTGTCATCAGGCCCATGTCGAGACCCGATAGGCCGCCACTGAGCTCCACATCGCGGAGCGAGGCAACGGTGCTCTGATCCGCTCCCACCTCTCCGGTGTACTGCAGACGTGCAGGAAGACGAGGAGGGCGAGGCCGTCACCATGGGCCAGGACAACCCAGAGGTGGCCCCACTTGTTGGACCAGGCAGTGCGGCGATCCACCCGGTCGGGCCACGCCGCTCAACATCTACGGCAAGGTTGCGCGCCGACGCTCCCATCACCGCCACCTCGACCTCGTCACGACGATCGCTCTGCTTTCAGCGGTGCGAGGGTGCGTTCCAGTCTGGTCGCTGAAAAGCGGGCGCAGTTGACGCGGGTCGACGTCGCCGTCCGGGAATAGGACGGCAGCCGAGGTCATCCCGGCGACGGTGTACGTGCGTCCGCCGCCGGGGCATGCTCTGCTGCGGCGCGGTCGATGGGGAGGGGGTAGAGGCTGAGAGCGAGCAGGACATAGAGCGGGCCCGCATTGGGGTCAGTGGCCCCGCCGGCGAGGATCCCGCCGAAGTCCTGGCCGACCACCCAGAAGACACCAGACAAAGCGATGGCGACCCACAGGACGGTCTTCACCTGGTGGCCTCGCAGGACCAGCACGCCGATCAAGACCTCGATGAGGGCGAGGAGGAGGGCGAGGGGGTTGCCGACCGACCTGGTGGCCGTCGTCGCCAGCTTGTCGAGGTGGACGAGCCAGCCCGGTTCGCCCGGCTCGTTCATGGCGATGACGGAGATCATGACCGCCTTGGGCGGAAACTGGCCGAACCCTGCGCCGACCTGCTCGACGCCTGCTGCGAACCACAGCAGCGCCCACAGGGCTCGGGCGCCGCGTGCACCGAGGAGGCCGGCGTCGGCGACGGCGTGGCGGGCGGTCCGTCCGGTCGGCCACAAGATGAGGCCGAGCAGGCCGTAGAGGAGCACCGCGCCGGGGAAGCCGGCGAGCGGGGAGCCCATTATCGGGGTGAGGAGGCCGCCGAGGCCCTCGCCGACGACCCACACGCCGAGCACCCAGGCGAACGACGCCACCAGCGCCGCCTTGACCGTGCGCCGCCAGAGGAGCCCGGCGCCGATCGCCAGCTGGGTGACGGCGAACAGCGCGTTCCATGCCGCCGCATGGGGCAGGAGGAAGTTCGTGACGCCCTCGATGACGTTCGCGACGACGTGCGGTTGGAACATCGCGTTCATGGCCAAGAAGTTGGCGACGAAGCGGCGCGAGAACATGTAGGGCTGGAACTGAAGGCCGGCGTCGAGCAGCCAGATGAGCCCGAGGGCCACTTGGAGCCGGCGCTGGGTGAGCAACCGTGGCCGACCAGCTGTCCGTAGGCCTTGCTCGTTGCCCACCTTGGCGACCTCGCTGGCCGCTGTCAGCTCGGGGTGTTCCAGCCCGGTCCGCACCGCTACGAGATGGTTTGGCGCTTGGCGCCGCTCTGCTCCGGGCGGCCCACGATCTCGACGAAGGGACAGATGATCGCCGGCACCCGGGGCGGCTCGAAGCGCTCCTCGTGCTCGAGGTGGAACCCGGCTCGGACGATGGCGGCTGCGGTGTCCCGGTTGGGGTGGCATCCGGCGCCGACCCGGCGCCACAGCGGGGTCACCCGGTCCTGCCAGCGCGCCCGCCGACCCTCGCCGCGGACGTGCTCGAGGACGAGCAGCCGGCCGCCGGGGCGGAGCACCCGGCGCATCTCGGCAAGCGCGGCGTCGGGGTCGGCCACCGAGCAGAGCACGAGGGTGGCGACGACGGTGTCGAAGCTGGCGTCGGGGAACCCGAGGCGCTCGGCAGGAACGTCGGACACCTCGACTGGAACCGTGGCGTCGCCGAGGTGGCGTACCAGGCGGCCCCGCATCGCCGGGTCCGGCTCGGCGGCCACCACCCGCTCGACACTACGGTAGTGGCCGAGGTTCGCCCCGGTCCCCGCCCCGATCTCGAGCACCTCGCCGCCCGCCTGGGCGATCAGCCCGGCGCGGCGGCTTCCGAGCCAGGTGTGCTCCGCCTGGGCGTTCAGCCGGTCGTAGACGGCGGCGAAGAGGCGGTGCCCGTTGGCGCTCATCGCCGCTGTTCGTTCGGAGACGGGATCGTGGTCAGGTGCGGACCCACTTGCAGGAGCGGTCGTGAGGTCGGGCTCACCAGCCTTCCGCCTTGGCCTTGGCGATCTGGCGGTCGAGGCCGGCGGCGGTGACCGGGCCAATGATCTTCTCGAAGATCACGCCGTTCGGCGCGACGAGGTACTTCTCGGGAGGGTTGTCCACCCCATAATCGAGGGCGGTACGTCCCCCGGGGTCGGCGACGACCGGGTAGCGGCCGAGCTCGGGGCCGAGGAAGCCGCGGATGTTAGCGACGGTGTCCTCGAAGATCACCCCGACCAGCCTGGCCCCGCCCGGGCTGTCGTGCTCGGCGACGAACCTCGCCAGCTGGGGCGCCTCCTGGCGGCAGGCGACGCACCAGCTGGAAAAGAAGTCGACGACCACGAAGTGGCCCGCCAGGCCCAAAAGGGAGAAGGGCTTGCCGGTGATGGTCGGACCGGGGATCGCCGGCGCCGGCTGGCCAACGAGGGGGCTCTGGGCTTCGACCTGGGTGGCCGGCGGCGCCAAGGCGAGGACCACCACCACCCCACCGACCAGCGCCAGGGTGGCCAGCGCAGCCCACCCGACGTGACGGCGCCGGCGCCTGGCGACACGGGGACGCCTCGTCGGCGAGGGTGCGGCCGGCGCCACCGCATCGACGAGGGTTTCGGCGGCCGTGTCGGTCCTTGTAGCTTGCACGACGCGCACCTTCAGCCGGCCCGAGGGGCGACTCGGGCAGCGAGCTCACGCCGCAGCTTCCGCTCGGACAGCCGGCCGTAGGAGAAGGCCTCGCCGTCGATCAGCACGCCGGGCGGGAACGCCACCCGGTGACGCACCATGAGATCTCGTCCTTCCTCGGTCGCGGTCGAGCACTCTGTGACCTCGAGGTCGTAGTCGCAGCCGACCCGGGCGAGGACCGCCTTGGCGTGCTCGCACAGCTCGCAGTCCGGCGCCGTCAGAAGCGTGACGCGAACCGCCGTCACGACGCGTGGTGCGCGGCCATGCCGGCGCGCATCTGGGCGAGCAGGGTGGGGACCGGGACGTACATCGTGTAGTTGGGCGCCCCGCCGTAGTCCGCCCGCCACTCGATCCGCCCGGTCGGGCCGACGACGACGAAGGAGTGGCCGTCCATGCTCGTCCCCATCATCCCGTAGCGGTTGGCGTCATAGGCGTGGGAGACCGCCAGGTTCGGGTCGGAGAGCACGGGGATGGTCGTGGCGTAGGTGGCGGCGGCCTGGCGTAGCGCCCCGAGGGGGTCGGTGGTGATGCTCACCACCTCGTCGATGCCCGCTCGACGGAAGCCGGCCATGTCGTGCTGGATCGCTTGGAGCTGGGTCCAGCACGGCTGGCAGTCGGTGCCCTCCTGGAAGTAGAGCAGCACCGTCTTGCCCCGCTGGGCGGCCAGGTCGAAGGTGCCACCCATGTTCGACGCCAAGGTGAAGTTCGGGGCGCTCTCCCCGGGCCCGGGCTGGCCGACCTGGTAGGTGTAGGAGCCCGAGCCGCCATGGCCGCCGGTGAGGAAGACGACGAGCAGCACGGCCACGACGGCCGCCGCGCCCACGCCGGTGCGGATCCAGACCTTGCGGCGCCGGGCACGCCTGGCCTGCTCGGCGCGCTGGAGCCGTCTCGCTGCCCCGTTCCGGCCGGGCTGGCCTTCCTGGCGGCCGGGCCGGCCGCCCGCCTCGGGTTTTTGCGGTGCCGGACGCCGGCGGGCGTCGGCCGTGCTCCGTGAAGCCATATCGGAGATCCTCTCTATCCGGTTGGCGCCCGGTCCGCTACGAGCTCGACCTCGGTGCCGGG
>JAJYWG010000228.1 GCA_021791615.1 Actinomycetes bacterium | reverse complement strand
AAGGCAGCGTAACCATGTCCAGACGACCGTCGGTAAGCCGTGTGCGGGAAAACCGCACGCACGGATTGAAAGGGGAATGGGGAACCAGGCTCGCTCTGCGAGTACTGCGCCCCTGACTACCAATGACGGCAAGCCCCCAGGGTCCGTTCCGGTTGGAGACCGAGACGCTCGGTGCGCTGCCGGTGGTCGACCACTTCCTCTCCCGCCTCGGCGTCCCCCGGCTCCTCGAGCAGTACATCCCTGCAACCGATCGCCGGGTGCGCCTCGCTCCGGCCAAGGCAATCGGCGTCGTGGCCCGCAACCTGGCGCTCTGCCACCAGCCGCTGTACTCGATGAACGAGTGGGCGGCCCGGTTCGACCCCGCCGTGCTCGGGCTCGGTGCGGGCGAGGTTCGCCTCGTCAACGACGACCGCATCGGGCGTGGCCTGGAACGTCTCTTCGACGCCGATCGTGCCAGCCTGCTCTCCCGCCTGGTGCTCGATGCGGTAGATGCCTTCGGCATCGACTGTGACGAGATGCACAACGACTCGACCTCGGTGCGCCTGACCGGTGCCTACCCGTTGGCGACAGGCCGTGGCCGGGGCGGCAAGCCGACGGCGGCCGTAGCAAGGGGCCACTCCAAAGACTTCCGTCCCGATCTGAAGCAACTGGTCTGGATCCTCACGGTGAGTGCCGACGGAGCAGTCCCGATCGCCTGCCGGGTGGCCTCGGGCAACGTGGAGGACTCGACCACCCACATCGCCACCTGGGACGGCCTGTGTGCGCTGCTCGGGCGGAGCGACTTCCGCTACGTCGCAGATTCCAAGCTCGCCACCAAGGCCAACATGGAGCACATCGACCGGCACGGTGGCCGCTTCGTCACCGTGCTGCCGGCCTCCCGCAAGGAGGACGGGGCGTTCCGCCGCTATCTGGTGGACCATGAACCCACCTGGTGGGAGGCACGGCGCTGTCCTCCGAAGCGGCTCGGGGAACCCGACGACGTCTATGAGACCACCGAAGCGCCCTGGCCGTCGGCCGAGGGGTTCCGGGTGATCTGGGTGCGTTCGTCGCACAAGGTCGAACGGGACGCGGAGACCCGATCCAACCGGGTCGCCGCCGGTATCGCCGCACTCGACGAGCTGAACCAGAAGCTGACCTCCAACCGGTGCCGGCTGCGGACCACGGTGGCGGTTGAAGAGGCAGCCACCGAGGCGGTCGACTCCGTGGGCGCCACCCGGTGGGTGGGGTTCTCTGTGGAGGAGTATCAAGAGGTCCGCCACCGCCAAGAGACCAGGGGGCGGCCCGGGGCCAACACCCGCTACCGCCAGATCACCCGCACCAAGCACCGGATCCACCTGGATGTCCGCGAAGTCATCATCGGGGCCGATGCCCGCTCCGATGGCTGCTGGCCGCTCGTCACCAATGAGAAGGACGCCGACCCCGCCGAGATCCTCGCCGCCTACAAGCACCAGCCGAGCCTCGAGCGCCGGCATCATCAGCTGAAGGGCGACCAGCTGGTCGCCCCCATGTTCCTTCACGATCCGGCCCGCATCGAGGGGCTCATGACGTGCCACTTCATCGCGCTCCTCGTCCACGCCCTGGTCGAGCTCGAGATCCGACGGGCGATGGCGGCACGCAGACTGAAGAAGATCCCGCTCTATCCCGAGCAACGCGCCTGTCCATCACCGAGCGCCGTGCGGCTCTTCGAGGTCTTCGACGGCCTCGCCCGTCGTCACCTCATCGACGCAAGCGGCCAGGTCATCCAGACGTTCCCGCCGGAGCTGACCGAGCTCCAGAGGACCCTGCTCGACCTACTCGGCGTTCCCGAAGACCGCTACCGGTAACCGGTGGGGGACGTGAAACACACATCAGATGTGCGGAAAGAGAGGTGGGGAGTTCCCGTGGCCGTCCGTGGGGAGAAACCATGGCCGTCCGCGGGGACTTCCCCGTGGCCGTCCCTGGGGAATTCCGCTGGCCGTCCCTGGGGAATTCTGATGGCCGCCTATGGGGCGTTCGCGATGGCCGTTGACAGTGAACCTGCTCCGCAACCTCACTCCGCGACTCGCCGCCTGGACGCACCTACTCGCCGCCGGATAGCCCTGAGGCGCGTGAACCTCGACGGAGTCGTTGAGTAGGGCAACTGCATAGGCATGCCCTGTGCATGCCTATGCAGGGCTCTGCTCGACCGATGTCTCGGCAGCGAAACCGCAGCATACGGGCCGCTCGCGTGAGTACCACCCTGCCTATGCTGCGTACGCAAGGGCCGAGTAGGTCCCCACAAACACAGAAGCCGCCGACCAAACATGCTGTTCAGCGGCCTGTGCGTATGCAAAGCGGAACCTGTCAAGGCCGATGAGACAAGTAGTCAGGATTTCTTCTGTGCGTCGTTGTCGATGGTGGGCTTGTTGATCCACGCTGCGGTCGGCAGCTTGGGTGGGCTGGGCCTCCGGTTCCCGAACCGGCAGGGGTTGGCTGCGTAGGCCGCATCGAGGGTCTCGGCCCTCTTGGCCCGGATCTCTTGCGCCGTGCCGTAGTGGACCGATGCCGGGGTGTGCAGTCCGATCCCGGAATGCCGATGGTGATGGTTGTAGTACTCGAAGAAGTCGGCACAGAAGGCCCGGGCGTCCTCGATGGAGCCGAACCGCTCCGGGAAGGCCGGGCAGTACTTGAGCGTCTTGTTGACCGCCTCGCTGTAGGGGTTGTCGTTGGATACGTGAGGGCGGCTGTGGGTGCGGGCGACCCCGAGGTCGGTGAGGAGCTCGGCGACGCCCTTGGAGGTCATCGAGGTGCCCCGATCGGCGTGGATGGTCAGGGTTCCTCGGGTGACGCCCTGAGTGTCCACCGCCTCGGTGATGAACCCCTCGGCCAGCTCGGCGGTCTCGGTGGTGGCGACCATCCAGCCCACGACGTAGCGGCTGAAGATGTCGATGGCCACGTAGCAGTCGAACCAGACACCCTTGTCCGGGCCCCGCAGCTTGGTGATATCCCAGCTCCAACACATGTTGGGCTTGTCGGCCATCAGCTCGGGTCGAGCCCGGGTCGGGTGGGTGGCCTGGGCCCGGCGTTCGCGGACCTCGTCGTTGGCCCGCAACACCCGGTACATGGTGGAGATCGAGGCCACGTAGCGGCCCTCGTCGAGCAGGGTCGCCCACACCTGGGCCGGGGCCAGGTCGACGAACCGGGACGAGCGCAGCAACGCCAGCAGCTCGGTGGTCTCTTCCCCTGACAGGGCGTTGGACGGGGTGCCCCGCGGTCGGCGTGGTCCGAGTTTCGGCGGCTGACAACGTCGGTAGTGGGTGGCCCGGCTCTTGCCCGATCCACGGCACGCCCCGGCGGTGCCGATCAGGGGCTTCAGCTCACAGAAGCAGGCGTCGATCACCGCTTCGGCTTCTGCTCGTCCTGCGCGCTCTCGGCAAGCATCTCCAAGAGCGCGTGAGCTTTTCCCGCAATACCGAGGGCCAGCTTGTGCTTGGCCAGGTCCGACTCCAGGCGCTCGATCTTGGCGTTGGCCTTGGCCAGTGCCCGAGCATCACGAGACGTCTTCTTCCGCTGTGCCCGGGCGAGACCCGACTTGCTGCCGGCGTCCCGGGCACGCCGCCACTCCACGATGTGGCTGGAGTAGAGACCTTCACGACGCAGGAGTGCGCCCTTGTCGCCGATGCCGGCACAGGCGTCGTACTCCTCGACGATGCGCAGCTTGTACTCGGCGGTGAAGGTCCGCCGCCGGGGTTTGTCGGGCAAGGTGGGGCCGTCTTCAGCCATCACCTCATCATGGGCGCGTTGCATCAGCGTGGTTGGCATGGTCATTGTGGTCTACCGGGTCCAGTCTCGCCCTTGAGGGATGGTGGGGTGCCTCAGGTGTCTCAGGTCATGCTGACAGAAAGGGCCGTGAGTGCCTCGACCGGATGCTCATCCTCGGCCGCCGCCATCTCGAAGCCGTGCTCACCGAGTACGTCGATCACTACAACTCCCACCGTCCCCACCGCTCTCTCGGCCAGCGTTCGCCGTCCGCGCTCAATGCGACCCCGGCGCCGATCGACGACATCGACCCTGCCACGCTACGAAGAACCGACCGCCTGGGCGGCCTCGTCCACGAGTACCGGATGGCCGCCTGAGGTGGGCAGACCGGGTTTTCGGCACCCACAGGCTGATCCGCAGGTCAGCCAGGCCGAGGACGGGCTCGACTCGTACCCGTTTGCGCCTCAGACGCCTTTTCAGCCCTCCCAGAAGCTGGCCCGCCGCCGTAGCGACCACGGGCCCCTGAGCCAGGTGATACTCGACGGGCACGGCCCGGCCTGGCTCGTGACCGGCTACGCCGCTGCCAAGCAGGTGCTCGGTGACCCTCGCTTCGCCAGCTGGTTCCCGGGCATGCCCACCGACCGGTTGCTCGACGAGGACGCCGCCGGCCTGCTGTTCGTGATGAACGGTCCGCGTCACCTGGCAATCCGTCGGGCCGTCGGCGCGGCGATGGGCGGCGACACCCTCCGACAACTCAGGGCGCGGACCGAAGCGCTGGCGGCGCGACGAGTGTCGATACTGCACCAGCGCGACGCGAGCGTGGACCTGTTGCACGAGCTGGCCGTGCCATTGTCGGCCGCAACCCTGGGGGAGCTGCTGGGGGCACCGACAGAGCTTTGCCGGCGGCTCGAGGGCTTGGCCGGCGAGGCGGCGTCGATGTTCGCACCGCCCGCCACCCCGGAGGCCGGCGGGGCCGAGACTCGGCTGTTGCAATGGGTCGAAGATCTCATCGGCGTGGACCGCACCCACCCGCCGGCCGGGCTGGTAACGGAGTTACTCCAAGACCACGACGACAAGGTCGGCCTCCGGCCAGCGGTGGTCCCGAACGTTGTCCTCACGTTGCTGCTCGGCGGGCTCGTCCCTCCAGCGCGGGCTCTGGTCCACGGCTTGCTACGCCTGATGCAGCGCCCCGGGTACCTCGACCGGCTCCGAGAAGACCCTGCGCTGGTCGCCCCGACGGTCGAGGAGCTGCTGCGGTTGGACCACGCGGTGACATCCGACAGCTTCCGGCTGGCCACCGCGGACATCGAGCTCGGCGGTGTCGGGGTCCGCCAAGGCGGCGTGGTGATCATCGCTCCCGCCGCAATCAACCGGGACCCGGGTGCCTTCGAACGGCCGGATGAGATCGACCCGACCCGCGCCGGAACCGGCCATCTCAGCTTCGCCGCCGGAGCCCACCGTTGCCTCGGGGCGGCCATCGCCCGGCTCCAACTCCACGCCGGCCTCGACGCCATCATCGCGTCGGGCCAGACCCCGACACTCGCCGTCGGACTTGACCAGCTCGACTGGCGGCCCGGGTACTTCACCGGCCTCCCCAGCCTGCAATCCCAGCCCGTTCGGCTCGACTCGCCGTGAGGCCGCTCCCCTACCGGGCAAGCAAGGTGCCGCTACTCGACGACGATGTGACACTCGAGTAATGCCGGGTTGCGGCTGGCGGCCGCGGGATGGCCACCCGCAGCGGGTGCCGGCGGACCGCAGCTGGCAGCTCACCCTGACAGGACCGCCGGTACGCCGGGCGATGCGCCCCGCCTCCCGGTTCAGCCGCCGGCCGGGCCGCGCTCGACCTGTAGCTGGGTTTCGGTAGCAGCGAAACCGACAGCCCGGTACAAGTCGATGGCGAAATAGTCGGGTCGGCCACCATGACCAGCGTGGTGGCGCCCAGCTCGTCGAACCCGTAGCGGCTGACGTGATGCTTCAGCAAGCCGGCGAGCCCTCGCCGCCGGTGATCCGGGTCGGTCTCGACCGACTGGAAGCGGGCAAGGCCGGGGCCGGCCGAGAACAGTCCCATCTGGGCGACCAGCCGGCCGTCGACGAACGCGCCGAACCACCCGCCGTGGCCTACCTCGACCAGCTCCCGGTTGGTTCGCGCCTTCGCAGCGGCGAAGCGGCGGTATTCGACCGGGTCGAGCTGGCGGTCGTTGCAGCGGACCCTCAGCTCAACGCTTTGCGCCCAGTCCGCATCACCGTCCAGCCGGCGGTACCGGGCGTCGCTGTTGGGGTGAGCAGGCGAGTGGACCGCTCTTGCAGTCATCACGGCCTGCGCTTCGGCGGTGAGCCCGTGCCCGGCGGCCCACGCGAGATCCTCGATGCTGCCGCCGGTGCCGTCGAAGCCCAAAGCGACGTGCTCCGCCCCGGGAAAGGCCGTGGCGAAGCGGTACAGCCAGTCCGGCGCCGACTCCGGCGGCGGGGCATGCTCGACGAGCAGGAAGTTGCCCCACCAGTGCGAAGGGTTGTGCGGGCTGCGCACGACGAGGTGGTCGCCTCGGTCTTCGATCTCGCTGCCCCCGAGGACCAGCAGGGCCAGGTCGCTCCGGTACCCCAGCGAACGCACCTGCACAGCTACCAAGGCAGTCAAGAGGGGTTGGGGGCACTACGGTGCCCACGATGGCGGCCGACCAGGATCCGGGGTTTCCCGTCGGCAACCCCGACGAGACCGAGCTGCTGCTCAGCTGGTTGGGCTACCTGCGGGGAGCCGTGATCCGCAAGCTCGACGGGTTGAGCGACGACCAGGCCAGGGCCAAGCCGGGTGGGAAGCTGATCTCGTTGCTGGGCATCATCAACCACTTGACACAAGTCGAGTGGCGGTGGATCGACGGAGGGATCCTCGGCCGATCGGTGTCCCGGTCCGCGGAGGAGTTCCGACCCGGCACTGAACTGGGCGTCCAGGCCGCTGTCGCTGCCTACCGCCGGCGGGGCGAAGCGACCGATGCCGTCGTGCGGGCGAGCACGTCGCTCGGGGTGCCCTGCTTGCTGGAGGAGAGCGCCGACCTGCGCTGGGTTCTGCTGCATCTGATCAACGAGACAGCCCGTCACGCCGGTCACGCCGACGCCGTACGAGAACTTCTCGACGGAGTCACCGGGGAGTGAGGTCTGGGGTGCTGGCGACCGGCAGGAACGCATGAAGATCCGTTCTGTCCGGCCTGACGACGCGGAGAGGCTTCGGGTCATCGAACGTGCCGCCGGTGCCCGCTTCGCCGAGGTCGGAATGGCTGATATCGCCGACGCGGAGCCTATGGCCGCTGCGACCCTTGTCGCCTACTCGCAGACGGGCCGCGCGTGGGTCGCCGTGGACGATCGGGACCGTGCCGTGGGCTACGTGGTGGTCGACGTCGTCGACGGCTGCGCGCATGTCGAGCAGATCAGCGTTGACCCCGACCACCAGGGCCGAGGTCTCGGTCGGGCTCTTATCGACGAGGTCGAGCGCTGGGCGGCTGCGCGTGACATGCCAGCCATGACCCTGACGACCTTCGACCACGTGTCCTGGAACCGGCCGCTCTACGAGCACCTGGGCTTCGCTGTCATCGAGGACCCTGACCTCCAGCCCGGTCTCCGGGCGGTGCGCGACGCCGAGACCGAGCACGGGCTCGATCCCGCTACCCGGGTCTGTATGCGACGCGCTGTCTGACACGGCAACGCGCCTCCCCCGGCGGCCGTTGGGGCTCTCCACCGGTCCCGCGCAGCGCACCTGGCACGACGCTTCGGGAGCCCACCCTTTCCGTCTCCCGCGTCGATTCGAGATCGCCCTCTCAAGACCAGCCGGATCTTGTGCCGGGTCGCCGCCGGTGGTCCTCAGGCGACCGGCCACACGATGTCGCTCAACGCCCGGCACTGGCGGGCTGGAGCGCCGGCCTGCGTGCATATCGGGCCCGGGGTGCTCGGCCGGGCGGCGCGGCCGACGGCCGCCATGGTCGTGACCTCCCAGTGGGCGGGGACGGCGAACTCGGCGGCCAGGCCGGCACGGCCGAAGGCCCGGAACTGGCGGACCGAAAGGCCGAACGCTTCCGCCTGCAACGTCAGGTGGGCTACCGCCTGGCCGAGGTCATAAAGGGAGAACTCCGAGTACTCCCAGTCGGTGTCCTCCACGTAGCGGTGCGCCAAATTGGCGATGAGCAAGCTGGCGGTCGGTGCCCACACAGCGGAGCTTCCCGCAAGGTGGCGGACCAGGCGCTCGTGGGTGTCGTCACTGCGCCGGCCGACGATGAACGCCCACGGCTGCGAGTTGCCAGCGGACCGCGCCCAGCGCGCCGCCTCCAACAGCGCCTCGACCTCGGCGTCGGGAACGTCATAGGTGGCGTCGAAGCCCGTCGGGCTCCAACGGGCCGCCAGCAGCGGGTGCACCAGCGGGGAACCGAGCTCGTTGTCCACCGCACTCAGGATGGCAGGGAAGCAGACCGGCCGGCCCGTCCCGCTTCATCGATCCCGCTACCGAAGCGACCGTGGCGGCCCGACCGGCGGCCAGCGTTGTCGGGCAGAGGGCGATCCTCTCCGTAGTGAGCGGACCCGGCGGTCGGGTGGCAGTCTGGTGCGGTGCAGTCGAGCGCGGGGGAAGAGCCGGACGGTCCCCTCGGCGGCGGCAACATGAACGTGGTCGACCGCGAAGGCGACACGGTGGTGCGAGACGCCGGCCGCTGGACGCCCACGGTGCACCGCTACCTCGACTATCTACACGTCGCCGGGATCGACTGGGTACCGAGCCCGGTCGGCGTCGTCGCCGGCGCGAACGGCGAGCCTGAGCGGGAGCGCCTGTCCTACCTGCACGGCGATGTTCCCGCCTACCCCCTCCCCGACTGGGTCTGGTCCGAGGAGATCCTCCGCGACGGCGCGCAGCACCTACGCCGCCTCCACGACGCCAGTGTCGGCTTCGCCAGCGACGGTGCCATCTGGCAGTCGCCGGCGAAGATCCCCGCCGAGGTCGTCTGCCACAACGACTTTTCGCCGCACAACCTCGTGTTCCGTGGCGGGCGGATCGTCGGAGCGATCGACTTCGACTTCTGCTCGCCGGGCCCGAGGCTGTGGGACCTCGCCTACTTCGCGACCCGGACGGTCCCCTTGGGTGCCGACCCGCCGGGAAACGCCCCCGGCATGGACCGGGCGCGCGACCGGGTGCAGCTGGTCCTGGACGCCTACGGTGCGGGTTCTGTGATCAGCTGGGACGACGTCGTCCGCGTTGCTGTAATCCGGCTTCACGACCTCGCCGACTTCTCCCGCCAGAAGGCGGAGGAGCTGCACAAGCCGCACCTGCTCGACGACGCGGCGGCCTACGACCGCGACGGCCAGTATCTCGCGCGCTTTCGCCGGTGACCCCCGCCCGGCCGGCCAGCCGCCTAGACAAAGGAGTGGTCACCAGGTGAACCCCGCTCACCGCCAGAGCGGCCACGGGCTCCGCCACGACTGGGGCGGCCAAGGCGCCACCGCCGTAGCGGCCGGCGCGGATGTGGCGGTCGTGGTCGACGTGCTGTCGTTCACCACGACCCTCAGCGTCGCCGCCGACGCCGGGACCGTCGTTTACCCCTACCGTTGGGCAGACGACGACACCGCCGGGCGCTTCGCCAGCGAGCACGACGCCACCCTCGCCGTCAGCCGCTCAGCGGCGCAGTCCGGGCAGGTCAGCCTGTCACCGGCCTCGGTGCGCAACGCGATTCCACCGCCGGCCCGGCTGGTGCTGCCCTCCCCGAACGGCTCGACCATCGCGCAGAACCTCGCCGGCTGCGCCGGAGCGGTTATCGGGGCCTGCCTGCGCAACACAGACGCGGTGGCGGCGTGGATCAGCGCGAACCATCGGCCGGGTACGGCCATCGCCGTCGTCTCCGCCGGCGAGCGCTGGCCGGACGGTTCGCTGCGCCCTTGTGTCGAGGACTGGTGGGGAGCCGGGGCACTGCTCGCCGCCTTGCGCTGCCGTGGATGGGACGACCTTTCCCCCGAAGCCGCCGCGGCCGAGGCCGCCTACCACGGCGTAGCTGACCACCTTTCCGAAGCGCTACGCGCCTGCGCCAGCGGCAAGGAGCTGGCCGCCGCCGGCCACCGCGACGACATCGACATCGCAGCGGAGATCGACACCAGCCCCTGCGTGCCGCTGATGAACGCCGGCGCCTTCGTCGCCGCCCGCGGCAACTGAGCCCAACGGCAAGTCCCATCCCAAGGGAGCGCCCGCAAGCCCACCCCTGAGCTGGGTGAACGGACACTGGTCAGCTGCACGGGCGGCGAGCTCGACGGCTCTCGCCGGCCCCGTAAAGCGGCCTCGGTTGTCACTCGAGGTGTTGCACCATCCCCACCGAGCCTGCCGCGGTGGGCCGGAACCCGTGTCTTTGGTAGAGGTTCTCTCCGGGCGGGTCGGCCATCAAGCAGACGTAGGCGCCTGGCGGGGCGTCCCGGCGGATGCGGTCGAGGAGGGGGGTGAGGATGGCGTCGCCCAGGCCACGTCGCTGGTGCTCGGGGAGCACCGCCATGTCCAGCACGTGGAAATACCAGCCGCCGTCGCCGAGGATCCGACCCATCCCGACAGCGCCCCCGGAGTCGCTGACCACATGGGCGGCCGCCCAGGCCCCACCGATCGCCGCCGCTGCCTGGTCGGGCCGTTTGGGTGACAGCCCGGCCCGGAGCCGCAGTTGCAGGTAGTCCTCGACCCCCGGGGGCCCCTCGACCAGTCGGTAGCTGCCAGGGAGGCTCACGCGAGCCACTCGCCGGCGCGCATGACGGTCCGGCCGGTGATCTCCTCTACGACTCGCCACACCTGCACGCTGACCGGCCGGCAGCACAGGTACACCCACTCACCCCCGTCACTGCCAGGGTCCCAGCCGGTGCCAGCCGGTGCGGGACCGGTAAGCGTCGACCAGCGCGGAGCTGGCCCCGGCACGGTCGACGACGGTCACGATGGACTCGACGGACACGACGTCACGGGTGGACCCGAGCGCCAGCCGGGCCTGGCCGGACGCGGTGGCATTGCGGGCGGTGCGGCTTCGGGCCTCGACGGCGACGGCGATCTCTCCGTCATGCCAGCACAGCGACAGCGGCACGAGGTGAGCCACTCCCCTGCTGTCCGCAGTGGCGACCCAGACATCGACGTCGCCGGCCAGCTTGGCGCGAGCATCAGCAACGCGCTCGTCGGTGGTACGCACCCAGCCAACACTACGAGCCAGGCAGGCTGGAACGCCCGAAGGGGGCAGGGGCCGCTGCTGACCAAGCGACGGCTGGCAGCCCTCTGCGCCCGCCAGGATGGAAGATGCCGGGGTGAGCGACATCGAGTCTCCGGTCCCTGCCCCCGAGCCCGGTGCGCGAGCACCGGGGATCAGCCGGGCGATCTACGGCATTCCCATGTTCGCCACGCTGCTCGCGTCGAACCTGGAGGCGACGGTGTCGTGGTACGTCGACGGGCTCGGGTTCGTCAGGCTGTTCGCCCTGCCGGGGCCCAGCGGGCCGGCCCTGGTGCATCTACGGCGCTGGCAGTTCCAGGACTTGCTCGTGCGCCCCGCACCAGGCGCCGTTACCGCCGGTACGGGCTGCATCTTGAGCTTCGCGGCGGTCTACGACGAGGTCGAAACGCTGGCCGCTCGCGCCAGAGTGCACGGTGGTGGGAGGGTGGACGGCCCCGTCGATACCCCCTGGAACACACGGGACGTGACGACCACCGACCCTGACGGCCACGTCGTGGTGTTCACCGCCGCCCGACCGACCGGCTCGGCGGACGAGGCCTTCTCGGAGCAGATCAACAAATGGAGCGCCGAGCAGGGCCTCACGGACCGCTGACGCCCGTTTCGCCGCAAGGCGCCAAGAGCCCGCTGCGGCCGGGGTGCACTTCGGCCCGGGACCGCCCGTCGGGCTCGTCACCAACAGGCGGGCGCCCCGCCAGAGCCCATCACCTCGCGGCGGTAGCGTCGGGGTTGTGCGCTGGCAACCGACCGAGGCGGTGTGCTCGGAGTGCGGCTTCGACTGGTCGTCCCCACGCGACGACGCGGTCGCAGTAGTCGAGGCTCTGGCCGGACGATTCGGCATCGCGCTCGGCCGGGTGCGCGACCCCCGCCGCCGGGACCGGGATCGCTGGTCGGCGGCCATGTACGTGTGGCACCTGGTCGACGTGCTGCGCATCGGCACCGAACGGCTGGTCACATTGTCCCTGGACCCGGCCGCCGGCGTGGCCTGCTGGGACGAGAACCTGCTGGCCGAGGCTCGCCGCTACGAGCAGCTCTCGCCGGTCGCTGGCCTCGCTGTGTTGGCCTCGACCGCGAGCGAGTGGGTGCGCATCGCCGAAACGGCCCCCGACGGCGAGGTGACCCATCCGGTGTTCGGGATTCTTTCGACGGCCGACGTCGTGAGGCGCAACGCGCACGAGGCCTGCCACCATCTCCTCGATATCCGCCGCGCCGGCCCCTTTTCCCCTGACCGGTTGGCCCTCCTCCCGGCGGGTACGGGCGACGTCGCTGCCATTACGGAGTTGGCCCGTGCCGCCTACGAGCCGTACCTGGCCCGCACGGTTCGGCCGCCGGCTCCGATGACCGACGAAACCAACGGCGAGCTGGCCGGTTTCGTCGTGGTCCGCCCGGCCGGCGACCACCTGCTGGTGGACAACGTCGCCGTGGCCCCCGCCTTCCAGCGGGGCGGTGTCGGCCGCCGGCTCCTCGAGGCCGCCGAGGTGCGGGCGAGAGCGGCCGGCCTGTCGGAGTCGCGCCTGTACACCAACCTGTCCATGACCGAGAACCTCGCCTACTACCCGCGCCACGGCTACCGGGAGACCCACCGGGCCACCCAGGCCGGCTATGAGCGGGTCTTCTTCGCCAAGCACCTCCCCGAGCCGTGACCCTCGACCGCCCCGGGGTGGAGTTCGCCTCGGTGCTCGGCCGGGTTCTCGACGACCTTCTCGGCGTCGTGGGAGGGTTGAGCGACGCCGAGCTGATCCGCCCGACAGGTTGTGAGGGCTGGAGGGTCGCCGACCTGGTCGTGCACGTGCGCATGGGGGCCGAGGGGCTCCTCGCGGGGCTGGCGTCGCCGAGCGAGGAGCGCGCCGACCGGGACCTGGTCTCCTACTGGAAGGACTGGCCGGCCCGCGCGCCGCCCGGTTTCGCCGAGGTGCGCTCCACCTGGGCGATGGCCGCCGCCTACAGCCAGGGCAAATGGCTCCTCGCCCACTTCGCCGACGTCGTCGCCCCGCCGCTCGGGCCGCTCGGGCGGCTCCCCCGGGCCGCTACGGCTTCCAGGGTCATGTCCTCGAAGCGGCCGACCTGCTCGGGATGTGGGTCGTCGAGCTCACCCTCCACCACCTCGACCTGCTCGTCGGTGTCCCGGACCTTGGTGACCCCATCCCGGACGCGTTGGAGGTGACGGCATGGACCCTCGACCAGCTGGCCGGCGTACCCCGACCCGGGTGGTGGGACGTAGCGACATACCTGCGCAAAGCCACCGGACGCCTTCGTCTCGACGGCGGCGAACGTGACCGCCTCGGAGCAGCAGCCGACCGTTACCCGCAATCGGATAGGCGCCAGGTTGGCACGCTCAGCCCCGAGCTCGGGCGCAGCGTGCGAGGGCGGCAGCAAGCCGGCCGGCGGCGCCGTCGGCGGTCCCTAAGAACAGCGACGGCTCGACCAGCTCGGCTTCGAGCAGCCGCGAGTACCCCCGCTGGTCGGCAACGAGGTCGACTCGGGCGTAGACGGGCGGCCCGAAGCGACCGGCCACTGCGGCGATCACCGCCCCGGCGACCTCTCGCTGCTCACCGGTCGCCTCGACGCGGGTGATTACCTCTCGTTCCCACAGCCGGTCGGTCTCACCGGCGTCGGCGGCCAGCATCGCCGCCTTGGCGACGGCGTGACTGAAGCGACCGTCGGAGTAAACCAACGCGGTCTCGCCGACGGCGTCCACCCTGTGCTGGTAGGGCTGGACCATGACCGTCTGGCCAGCTTGGTGCAGGCGTCGCACGTGGGCGTCGGCGACGCTGCGGGGGCTGGCCCGGTAGCGGGCGGCGCCCATCGCGCCGCTGGCCACGGTCGGCTTGACGACGTAATCCTCCGCAGGGGGCTCCCAGCGCTCGCCGGGGGCGACCCAGAGGGTGGGGACGATTGGCACACCCACCGTGGCGAGGTCGGCCAGGTAGGTCTTGTCGCTGTTCCAGGCGAGCATGGCGGCCGGGTTGACCAGCCTAGTGACCGCCTCGACCCGCTCGACCCAGCCCAAGAACTGCTCGCGGCGGGTCACGTACCCCCAGGTGTACATGGGGGTCACCACGTCGAAGCGGGCCCAGTCGAGGTTGGTGTCGTCCCAGACGGCCACCTCGGACCGAGCGCCAAGGTCCGCCAGGGCGGCGCACAGCAGCGGCCAGCTGTCGTCCAGGTCGAGAAACTCTCTGCTCGCCGCCACCCCGACCCGCATCCGAACAAGCATGCCACCAGTGTTCGGGGCTGGCAGACTCGCCGGGCGTGTCCGCCGCTCCGCCTGCCTTCGCCACCGACGCCGCCACCGCCAGCTACTACGACGCCCGCGCCGGCGAGTACGACGACTGGTACCTTGGCCGTGGCCTCTTCGCCGGTCGGAACCGTCCCGGCTGGGACCAAGCGGTAGCCGACCTCGTCGAGGTGGTGGCCGGCCTGCCGCCGGCGGCCACGCTGGACGTGGCGTGCGGCAGCGGCTTCCTCACCCGCCACCTGCGAGGACCGGTTGTCGGGCTCGACCAGAGCCGCTCCATGCTCGACTTGGCACGCGACCGCATTCCCGGGGGCCGGGTGATCCGTGGCGACGCCCTCTCGCTGGCGTTGGCTGACGACTCGTTCGAACGGGTCTTCACCGGCCACCTCTACGGACACCTTCCAGGAGGGGAAAGGGCCGCCTTCATTGCCGAGGCCCGCCGCGTCGCCGCCGAGCTGGTGGTGGTCGACTCCGCACGGCGCCCCGGCGTGGAGGCCGAGCAAACCCAGGAACGGGTGTTGAACGACGGGTCGGTCCACCGGGTGTTCAAGCGCTACCTCACCGCCGCCCAGCTGGCCGGCGAGATCGGCGGGGATGTCCTGGCCGACGGAGAGTGGTTCGTCGCCGCCCATGTCTCGTGGAGGTGACTTTCACCCCGGTCGGGGTGGTCCGCTCCCCCCGGGCGGAGGCGACGGACTACGACTGGGCCGGCGTGTTCTCGACGGTCACCCTCGATGCTGCCCGTTTCGGCGGCGACGCCGTTGCCGGCCTGGAGCAGTCCACGCATGTGGAGGTCGTCTACCTGTTCGACCGGGTCGACCCGGTGCAGGTGCGGACCAGCCGGCGCCATCCCCGAGGCAATCGCGACTGGCCGGCGGTGGGGATATTCGCGCAGCGGGCCAGGGCCCGACCGAATCGGATCGGGGTGTATGTCTGCCGCCTCCTCGGCGTCGACGGCCTGGTGGTGACCGTCGAGGGGCTCGACGCCATCGACGCCACCCCGGTCCTCGACATCAAGCCCTACCTGACCGAGCTCGCCCTCCGGGGGCGCTGCGCCAGCCGGTCTGGTCGCACGAGCTGATGGCCGGCTACTGGGCCGCACCCGCTGCCCCGCCCGCCGTGCCGGCCGCCGCCGCTGGCGTGGTGCGGCGAAGCTACGACACCGTGGCCGACCGTTACGCCTCCGAGATCGGCGGCGAGCTGGCTGCCAAGCCGCTCGACCGGGCCCTGCTCGACGCGTTCGCCGAGACCTGCGCCGGCGGGACCGTCGCCGATCTCGGGGCCGGCCCCGGTCACGTCGCCGCCCACCTGGCCGCCCGGGGTGTCGGGACGGTGGCGGTCGACCTGTCGCCGGCCATGTGCCGCCTCGCCCGCAGCGGCGCCGGGATTCCCGCAGCCGCCGGTGATCTGACCGGGTTGCCGCTCGCCACCGGCATTGTCGCCGGGGCGGTGTGCTGGTACGCGCTGATCCACCTCGACACCCCGGGCGGGCCGCCGCCTATCGGGAGATAGCCCGGGTCACCCGACCCGACGGCCCGGTCCTGGTCGCCTTCCACACCGCCGACGCCGACCACCCGCCCGGGACAGCCAAGACCGTCACCGAGTGGTGGGACCAGCCGGTCGAGCTCACCTTCCGGTTCCTCGACCCCGCCGCCGAGACCGCACTCGCCGCTGCCGCCGGCCTGAAGCTGGTTGCCCGCCTCGACCGCCAACCTGGTGAGTAGCGGGAGGGAACCTCCCCCTCCCGCTCTCGCAGAACCGTACGTGACAGTCTCCCGTCATACGGCTCCCACAGTCCGGCGTGTCGGTGAGGCGAGGAGGTGCCAGTGGGCGAAGAGCGTCGGCTGTCGCAGCCGCGCTGCGTCCAACCAGCGCCATGCGCGATTGGGGCGTCCTCGAAGCCGCTTGAACTTCTGCATCGCCCATCGGACGAGATGTTCGTCGATGCGCGCAGCAATGGCGTACAACTCGGAGCGGTAGAAGGCCCCGTAGTAGTTGATCCAGCCTCGCACCTGGGGATTGATCTCCTGGGCGAGGCCGGACAGGTCCGTTCCACTGCGACGGTTGAGGTGCCAGGCTCTGATCTGGCGCCCCTTCGCCTTTCTTGCCACGGCACTCATGGCCGGCAGGAAGCTCACGAAGAACCCGTACCGACCCTTGGCCAGGCGAGCCCGAAAGGTGTAGCCGAGGAAGTCAAAGCACGTGTGCTCGGAGGTCCCCCGGCGCTTCGCGTCTTTGCAGTACACGATCTTCGTCTTGTCGGGGTGCAGCTCGAGGCCCAAGGACCCGAGCCGCTCGGCGAGTGCGGCTCGCAGAGTGAGCGCCTTCGCCTCAGTGTCGCAGTGGACAACGACGTCATCCGCGTAACGCTCGAAGGGTGTTGAGCGCCACCCTGGATGAGGATGACCACGCCACGCGGGGTGGGGATGGAGTCGTGCACGACCGAACGACCGAACTGTCGTGGAGAAGAGCAAGAGCGCGAAGAGGACCGGGCAGCTGTGCTGCCCGGTCCGGGGTCGATGATGGGACTCGGATGGGAGTTGCGGCGCCGGCGTCGAGCCCGTGTGCTGGAGCTGGCAGCCCTGGTGGCGGGGCCTCTCCTCGGGAGCGGGCTTGACCCCGGCTTGTTCAGCTGCGCGATGACGGACGAGCTGTGACCCAGGTTCGCGCGGGACGTCCGCCGGTGGTCGCGGCGCTGGCCATCGGCTCGCTTTGAAGCTGCGCTCGTCCATCTGCAGACAGGACGGCGAGTGCGGCGTCGATGTCGGCACCGGCATGGTTGCGTCCGAGAGCGTCTCGGATCTGGGTTCTCGTGAGGCCTCTTCCTCCGGCGGCGATGAGCGCGTCGGCAATGCGGCCGGCGACCGGCCCTGCGGTGGCTTTGCTCGCGGCAAAGATCGCCGAGCGCTCGCCATAGCCCCACAGGGCCAGCCCGGCGCGCAGGTGCCCCGGACCGATCGACCGGGCACCATCGCAGAGGGCATAGATCAGCGCCAGGCGCAGGGCGTGTGCCTCGCTTCTCGCGACGAGGGCGCCCGTCGGTCCCGAGCCGGCCTCGGAGAGGCTCGGATAGGTCTCCCACCACAGCTTGCGCCCGGCGGGACTGAAGGAGAGGCGCCCAGCGCCTCTCGCCGCCTCGAGGTGTGTAGCGAGCTTGCCCGCAAGGCCGGTGCCCGCGAGGGGGTCCAGGCGGCCGCCCTCGGGGAGGAGCCGGGCACGCCGGGCGGCGATGAAGACGAAGCGGTTCAAGAGCCCATTGGCGGCCTCGAGGCCGACGACGTGGTGGGAGAGCTCTGCTGCGGTGATATGACCGATGAGCGCGAGGTGTGCGGCCGTGGCCCGGGCGGGCGCCGTGCGGGTGAGAAGGGCGAGCGGGCGTCCGTCCCAGGCTGAGCGCAGCACCGGCGAGAGGGTGTTGACGTCTCGGACGGTCATCTTCAGCACCGAGGCGAACTCGGGCTCGACGACGAGCAGGCGGGGGTCGGCCGCCCCGGGGTCCGGACCGACGGGGTCGCGCAACGCCCAGACAAGTCCCTCGCCCGAGGAGAGCCCGGTCGAGGTGCGCGTCGAGAAACCGGGATCGACCATGTCCATGAGCCGGGCGATGTGATCCCACGATGAGCCCTTGCGGGCCTTCGCGGACTCGCCGACGATCAGCACGTACTCATTCGGGTGATGCAAGGTTGCCTCGACCGCGACATGCGCGCCCCGGCCGACCTGTGCGCCAGCAGCGATCAGTGCCTGGGCCAAGATGGCGACCGGGTCGGCCTCGGTGTGGGGAGCAAGGCAACGAACGATCTCGCCGAGCACCCCGCTGTAGGCCTCGGGCGCCGGAGCCTCGGGCCAGCCCGGCGGCGCGTCGCCGAC
Organism: Actinomycetes bacterium; assembly: GCA_021791615.1. The sequence goes on along the minus strand of JAJYWG010000228.1, from coordinate 6,491 downwards.
GGCGAGCGCGGCCGGGCCGGTCTGCCGGGCCCTGCTCGCGCCTCGAACTGGCACCTCCTCGCCGAGGGCGAACAGGGCTTGCTGGCCCCGATCCTCGGCGCTCAGCACTCGGTCACCTCGGCGACCGCAGCGCGTGCCGAGCTCTCGTCGACGATCGCCTTGCGCTCGGCGAAGGCTGCGACGAGGGCTTGGAGCGCGAGGTTGTTCACCATCCGGGGAAGGCCCCGGGACACCTGGTGGATGAGCGCGACCGCATCGTCGGAGAACAACGTGTCCGAGCGCCCGGCGAGCGACAGGTGATGGGCGATATAGGGTCCGGTCTCGGATCCCTCGAGCCCCGACATCACATAGCGCAGCCCGACGCGCTGGTCCAAGGCCGCGAAAGCCCCGAGGCGCAGGCGGCGGCGAAGAACGGGCTGGCCGAGCAGGATGAGGCCGAACGGGGCGACCGAGTCCATGGCCGAGTTCGACAGGCAGCGCAGTCCCTCGAGGGTCTCGGCGTCGAGAAGATGCGCCTCGTCGATCACGACCGTGGTCTTCTTCCCGCGCTCTTCGGCCTCGGCGGCGAGGAGATCCTGGGTCTGAGGGATGAGGGATGCCGCGTGGAAGTGGGGAGTGCCACCGAGCGCGCTCGTGATCGCCGCATACATGCCACGCAGGCCGACGCCCGGCGCGCCGAGATAGATGGTGGTGTGCCGGGAGCCATCAAGGCCCGACAGCGCAGCGCGCGCGGCGACGGTCTTTCCCGACCCGCACTCGCCCGTGACGACGCCGATAGCGGACTCAGAAACGCAGAAGGAGATCCGAGCAGCCGCCTCGTTATGACAGCGAGATCCATGCAGCATGGAAGGTGCCAGGTCCTTGCCGAAGGGCATCCGGGATCCGAATCCGTAGTGGGCACGCAGGCCCTCGATGCCGCTCATGACCCGACCTCGCCGGTGTCGTCGCTGTCTGTGTGCTCGTCGTGATGGACGTCGTGCTGTTTGGCCAGGTTGGCGAACTCGATGCGCTTGCCACCGGTCTCAGCGTCGCGTCGCGTGGCGAGAAGTCCCAGATAGTCGATGCCTGTCGGCACCGGTGCCGGAGCCGCGTCAGGTCGCGCCTTTGGATGGGTGTGCCGGCTGATCCGCACCGGGACGGCGTGTCCCATCGAACGTCGGCAAGCGCACCTCGATGCTCGTCAGGTCAAACGGATCGAAGACGAGCTCGGCACGCCGTCCCACCAAGGCGGCGTCGACCTCGAACGAATTTCCGTGCAGCGACACCGTTGCGGTCTTGGTCACCGTGCGCGTCTCGGACCACAAGAATGCCTCGTGCAGCTGTGCTCTTGTGGGCCGTGCCGGCGGCCCGGCCGCCATGAAGCGCTCGATCGGCGCCTCGCCGGTCTCAGAGTGGCGACGCCGGTGATAGACGACCTCGACCCACGCGCTGAACAGCGTGTTCAGCTCGGCGAGGCTCGCCACACCTCGAGCCTCGACCTCGACGACGAACTGGGATCTCACGGTGCGAAAGAATCGCTCGATCTTTCCCTTCGTCGTCGCGGCTCTCGGGCGGGCGTGGATGAGGCGCACCCCGAGCACGGCGCACGCCCGCAGGAACGGCGCGGCGACAAAGGCGCTGCCGTTGTCGACAAGGACTGCCTTCGGCACGCCGCGGGCGGCGAGGCCGGGCCGAAGCGCTGCTTCGAGGCGCACCGTGTCCTCGGCGAAGGTCCACAGATAGCCGGAAAGGAGACGTGAATGGTCGTCGATGAACGCGAGGAGATAGGCCTTTCTGCCTGTCACGCTCGGGCCGTGCATCGCATCGCCGGTCCACAGGTCATTGCGTGCCGCTGCTTCGAAGCGCCCATAGACCTTCGGAGCCGAGCCATCGGGGCGGGTGTTCAACCCGAGTCGGGCGAAGTGGCGCTGGATCGTGCGTGTCGAGACGCTGCCCCGACCGGACTCACGAAGGATCGTGGCCACCGACACCGCCGTGCGCCCCGGCGCTTCCTTCTTCAACGACACCGCGAGGTCGAGCACGCTTGACGGAGTGCGGGGGACGCTCGCTCGCGGAGCCGGGAGCAGGGAATCAAAGCCGCCGGCTCGATAGCTGCGCACCCAGCGGTCGAGGGTCGAGCGCCCGACCCGGACCGTTCTGCCGTCCGGTCCGACGTGGTCGCGCGACGCGAGCTCGCGCACGAGCGCCCCGCGTTCAACCTTTCGAAGTGCCAGATCGGCCGGCTCGTGGATCAGCGAGTAGCGGAACAACCCGATATCTCTTCGACGGCCATCTTCCATGGCTCCTCCTGTCCCAAAGCTGAGGAGCAGAGCCTGGAGCGCTCAGAGCACGGGCGGGAGAGGGCATCTCGTGTTGGCAAGCAGCACTCCGCCGGAGGCCAAGCTCGCAAAGCGCCACGCCGGGCGCGGGCCGTGGCGCAACACCGCGGCCCGGGCTGCCACCCCGATCGCCTCGACAGCATCGACGAAGGGCCCCCTGCTCGGACCGGACGGGCTGAGCGAGACATCGAGGGCAAAGGACCAGCGACTGAAGTGCTCGCAGATCGCGACGGCACGTTCGGCGAAGCGGCGCAGCCAGCGCCGCACCCTCCAGCAAGGCACGTCCAGGTGGACAGCGATCCGGCGATGCCCGATGCCGGCGGCCTTGGCCTCGATCGCCTCGCCGATGACAGCCACCTCGTCCCGGCGCCGGAGCAGGGCCTCGTCGCCGAGGAGCACGTGGGTCTTCCCACAGCCCCGACACCGCCCTCGTCGGGGACGTAACCGGTCTTCCTCGCCTCCCCGGCGGCGAAGCACCCGGGAGCGAGCGTGTCCCCACGGGCCGAGCTCTCCTGCACAAAAAGGGCAGCTCAACTGCCCCGCCACAAGCTCTGCCTCGACGGCCGACTCGTCGTTGCCTACCATGAGCACCGGTGCCTCCGGCATCGTTGGAAGGGCCCTCCCGGCGATCGCGTCACGTTCAGCGGGGGGGTCCTTGCGCGTCTACGGACAGCCCAGCCTGACGCTTCCCGCTTCGTCTCGCTCGCCGAGGCCCCACCGACCGGCGTCTCCGACCTCAGTGACGCAGTGCGTCGTCTTGATGCTCATTCTGCGTGGCGCTCAACACCGGTTCCGTGGGAGCCGGGGGGTGAGATTCCCCCCGGCTACCCGACTGTGCAGATCGATGCAGCGCCGAGACGCCCTGTCGACGCCCCATCTCCATGACCCTGGCACGACGCGAGGGCTCGGGTGCAGTTGCATCGTGCGCCGGAGTCGCAGAGTTATTGTGTCTTGCGTAAATATGCAGACCGTGTCAGGATCACGGGGTGAAGCCGGTCCGGTTCACCCGCGCCAGCCGTAAACATCGCGTGGGGCGAGCCAGCGCCCGCCACGTCATCGCGACCGTCTCGCCCGAGTTGACCCAGGACGAAGGGACCGGAGCCGATCTGCTGAGCTGGATCGGGGAAGACGAACGCGGTCGTGAACTGGAGATCGTCGCCCTCGACCGACCCGACTGCATCCTGGTCATCCACGTCATGCCGACGCACTATCGGAGGAACAAGCCATGACCGCCCGCAAGAAGACCACCTCGGGCCCTATCGGACCCGACGTCGACCTCGACCAGGAAGACGTGCGTCTGCCAGACGGCAGCCGGCTCACCGACGACCGAGCAGCCGCGCTCGCCGAACGAGCCCTGGCTTGTCGCCGCGGTCGGCCTTCGGTCACCGGCGAGGAGGCGCACACCCCGAGCCTGACCGTGCGTGTCAGCCCGAGCACCCGCGCAGCCCTCGAAGAGATCGCCACCGCACAAGGTCGCCGGCTCGCCGACGTAAGCCGAGAAGCCTTCGAGGAGTACATCCGTCGCCACGCCAGCTGACCGCGACAGCTGATCGTCCCAGAAGGTTCAACAGGGTCTCCCAGAACTCCGCCGCACAAGTCGACCCGGGTGCCTCCGAACGCCGGATAGTCAGCCACCCGCGGCTCGGCGATCAACAGGGGCAGGCAACCTGAGCGCGACTCTGCCAGGTATGGCTTTGGGCGCCGATCAGCATGTAACGGGATCGCTCGCGCCGCCGCAGAAAGGGCTCCGACACCACGCTTTGCGCCACTCGGCGCTACTCGAGCGTGCAGGGATCGCTCGGCGGGGTTCCACAGCAGCTCAAGGCCGAGAGCGTCGTAGGTGGCCCGGCGCCGTGAGGCCGAGGCTCGCTCGAGCCGATCGGCTGGTCGGGCGGCATCGGCAAGCGCCACTCTGGGGTTGGCACGGTCTGACGGACATCGAGGGTGGGTGAACTACCTCGCCGTGGAACCCGGGCACCGGCGAAACGGATACGGCGCGCTCCTCGTGGCTGCAGCGGAGCGCAGGCTCGCCGCTCGCGGGTGCCCGAAGGTCAACTTGCAGGTAAGGTCTGCCAACGACCAGGCCGTGGCCTTCTACGAGCGCCTCGGGTACGCCACTGACGATGTCGTCAGCCTGGGCAAACGGCTCGCCGACGCCGGATGGCTCCCCGTGGCTGCCCGGAGCCAGAGCAGACGCCGTGGGGGCGATCGGCCTGCGGGCACCCGTGACGTACGACCAGATCGGGCGCGTAAACAGTTCACCGCGGTGCGTTGCAACGGGATCGATGTAGTGACCTGCAGCGTCGGGCAAGTGCATACCGATCGCTGGTTCGAGGGACTTTGACTCTCGACGACAGACTGGGGAAGCGCATCGCAGATCGTCCTCGCAGTCGTGGACGGGGAGGTGCCCTCGTCAGTGGAAGCGTGTCTCCCCTGCCCGCGTCAGGGCATCATCTGGCCGTGTCGTGACTGCAGACCTCCCGTCCGGAGCGGAGCACGTCGATCGTGGAGCGGACCCAAGCGAGGCTTGCTTGGTGAACCTCGATGCCGTGACGGAGCGCGAGGCGAGGGTGGCGACCCGACATCGCTGTCGTCGCGAGGTACTTGGCGATATCGGCGATGAACGCCTCGAGGGCAGCGCCGAGGTCCTCCAGGAACACGAGGACCTCCTCGGTGCCGAGCACCTGCTCGGCCATGACGAAGCGCATGAGGTGGATACCGAGGTCCGCACCGACGGTGCGGGGCTCGACCGGCTGGCGGAGCCACCTGGCGTGAGCGGCCTGCCCCGATGCGGTGACCCGGTAGCGGCGCTGGGTGCGCTTGCCGGCCGACGGGGTCTGCTCGGCGCGGAGCAGACCGCGGCCCTCGATGCGCCGGAGAGCGGGATAGAGGGCACCGGAGCTCGGCTGGTAGACGACCGCGGGGGTGGTGGCGAAGAACCTCTTGAGCTCGTACCCCGAGCTCGGGCTGCGGGCGATCCGGCCGAGAAGGATCTGTTCGAAATCGGTCAGATCTCTCGCATCTTGCTCCACGGCGGTCCGGCACCTCCCCACTAGCGATAGGTCGATTCGACTGATAGGCTAACGGCGCGATTTGCATCGCTGCCCGCTTGCATCGCTGCCGCAAAGGAGGAGGATGCGAGGAATCGCGCTCCGCTCGGACGTCGCCGCAGACGAGGTGAGGACCGCGCCGCGAGCAGGTTGCACTCCGTCGGATGACGACATTCGACGGCGTCGGCCATTGCACGGTCCGGCGCAGCTGGCCGACGTGGAGCGGTTGGAGATGGGCCGAGCATGAACGCGCTCGACTACATCCTCGACGCCGTGTTGCTGGCGACGGTGTTCTTCCAGTTCAGGGGAAGGCGGCTCACCCCCCGCAACCTGGCTCTGCCGATCGCGATCGTGATCTACTTCGTGCTCGCCTACCTCAAGGGCATCCCCACCGCTGGCAACGACGTCGACCTGATCGTCGCAGGTGTCGTCCTCGGCTTGGTCTTCGGCGTGGGCGCTGGGACGCTCACCCGCGTATACACCGGCGACAAGGGGATCTACGCCAAAGCTGGCCTGTCTGCAGCGGCTTTTTGGACGATCGGAGTCGTACTGCGAACCTCGTTCAGCCTCTATGCCACCGACGGCGGCTCCGCTGCAGATCGGAGGATCGGGAAGCTGATGCACATCTATGACATCACCACGTCCAAAGCGATTGTGGCCTGCCTGCTGCTCATGGTCCTCGTGGAGGTCGGCTCCCGTCAGATCATCGTCGGGTTCCGCTACCTCCGCCTTCGAGACCAGGCCTACTCGGCAGGACAAGGCCAGTTGAGCACGCCCGTCGCCGAGTCCGAGCTCGGCTGAGGAGAACCGTTCGGTCTCTCGACGCATCCCTGTCGATCTCGGCACACCAGCAGTCGAGACGGCAGGGTGGCTTACGCCTCTTCGCTCGAGGTGCTCGTCGAGGCGATCAGGTCTACAGCCCGCCTGCCTGCCGGGTCGACGGGGTCGATCACGCGCAGGTGTGCGCCATCCTCGGCTGCGCTGAGCTCGAGCACGATGTTGTCGTACCGCCCGCCGGTGAACGACACCGAGCCATCGTCAGCGACGAGACCGAAGAACGACCCGAGGGTACCGTTTCGATGCAGGCACTCCATGCCGATGACGTCGTCTTCGCCGAGGTAGC
>JAJYWG010000372.1 GCA_021791615.1 Actinomycetes bacterium | reverse complement strand
CCGGCCTGGTTCGAGCAGCCGGTTGCCGCGAGCGCCGAATCGGCGATCTGGCGCTCCTGGGGTGTCCCCGAACGTACGCCCCATAAGGCCCGTGTGCGGCGGCTCTCGAACTATCCCCCTTCGCCGGCCGTGGGGCGCCTGCCAAGGCGGGCGACGTCCGCAAGCATGAGCTCATCGGCCACTTAGTGGTGCGGGTCCTGGTAGCCCGTGTGTCCTCCACGTAGGGGGGCCATCGGGTTGATCCTCCGTGTGTTCGGGATCGATGTGGTCCTGAGAAGAGCGCTCGCCGACAGTGGAGATTGGCGCGCCATTTGCGATCGTGCCAGGTATCTCGTCGTTGCCGCGTTCCTCGTTGCCTACCGAAGCAAAGATCGTCAGCGTCATGAAACTCAGGGTGACTCCGATCAGCACACACACGGCGCCGAACACGACCCACAGGACCCATATCCGCCGGTCATCAAAGATCAAGGCCAAGAGAGACAACACTTCGCCCGCCGCTCCAGGAAACAGCACGATCAGGGCGAACCCAAGTCTCAAGACGCCGGACGTGTTGACGCCAATAATTTCAACGGACGCCCCGAACAATGAGACCGTCAGCGAGGTCGGCCCGAGGGTGTAGTTCGGAGCGAGCAACCCCGGCCGGACCGAGATGGTGGCGTTCACCTCACGCAGGCGGCGCATGATGGAGGTGATGGCGCTTGAGGCGAAACCGATCGCGATCCACAACACAGGTATGGCGGTCGCCGTTGCAACGAAGTAGGCGCTGCGGAAGCTGGCAGTCATATACGACCCTCCGATGGCGAAGGCTAGTGACAGTATCGGTGGACGGCACGTCGTGACCTACGCCTTTGCCTTCGACCTGGTCCCACCCATTAGCTACCATTGTGCGCAACCAACTCCACCACCGTCGCACCGATACTTGGTGTGTCCATGCCTCCCAGCGACCCCCCGGATGATTACCTCTACGTTTCCAGGCGCCTGACCCGTCAGGTCGTTCAGCAAGCAGAGGCCCGCCGGCGCAGCACTTGGTCATGTCGGTGACATACCGCCGGGTCTGCGCGCAGCGGGCCGGACCCCGTCAGCTCGCTCTGGGCACCAACGCTGACAGGTCGCGGATCAGTGTCGCCGGATGTTCGGTCCATCGACTGCAGCGCATCAGCCTTCGGGCCGGATCCACCCACAACAGGTGGCGCCCGCCGTTGCCTCGAGCGCTGCGGCCGGTCGGCGGTGCTCCAGGCCACGGGATCTGGCGGTCGTTGAGCCACCATAGGTAGCCGTAGTCGGGCTTGACACGGCAGGCGGTCCACGAGCGTTCGATCCAGCTGCGGCTGAGCAGCTGCCCACCGTCCTGCTTCCCGCCGTCGAGGTAGAGCTGTCCGAGCCGGGCGAGGTCGCGGGCCGAGATCACCAGCCCTCCGCCCCAGTGGGCGCCACCGCTCACCACGGGCACCGAGCGACCGTCGAGAACGATCTGGCTGTTCGACTACCCGTGCCATGCCCAGGACTCCGACGCGCCGAGAGGTCCAAGGAGGCGATCGCGCAAGACCTCTTCGAGCGAACGACCGACGAGCACCGTCAGCGCGTAGGTGAGCAGGTTGAGTCTCACGTCGTTGTACGCCCAACCTGCACCCGGCGGGGTGCCGTGCACTTCGGTGCCCTCTCGGAAGCTCTGCGCGTCGACCGAGGTGGGCTTTCCCCACAACTCGCCTTCCCACTGGCTCGTCTGTTGGAGCAGGTGAGCCCATGACACCCGGGGATCGAGTTGCGGGGAGGCGGCCGATAGGACGACGACCTCGTACACCGGTTCTTCAGGCCGAAGAAGGCCGTCGTCGAAGGCGCAGCCCGCCACCGCAGACACGACGCTCTTGGTCGCGCTGAATGCCATCTCGGCCACGTCGGGGTCGCCCCACGAGGCGACCTCTCGACCCTCGACCAGCACCACGCCGCTTCCACCGGAGGCAGGGACGAGCGGGCCAATGACCTCGCGGTGGCTGTCGTCGGAAACCTGACGCGCCAGGTAGGCGTCGATCTCGACGGCCTCTTCGGTCCATGCCTGGCCGTAGCGGTCCACCAACTTCTGCAACTCGTCCATCACTGCCATGATGCACCGTCGGCACACACTGACGAGGGTGGCGCCAAGTCGTGAGTGGCAGCTGTCCCCGAAGCTCGCAGTGGCCCGCACAAGGACGTCGCCCCGAACGCCGGCTAGCGGGCTGCCCCCGGTTCCCCAGAGACTTATGCGGTCGAGTCGGCGAACACCCGTGCCAGGTTTGCCAGGCTGGCCTCGATGGTCGCCCGCCAGTTCTCGCCTTCGTTGGTGGCCTCGCGCAACCACTCGGGCGACGCCGAGCAATCGAAGAACTCCGTCACCCTGGTCCGGCCACTGGGCAGGGGGCTGAGCGCCCACCCCCAGACGTTGCGGGCGGGAACACCCACTTGAACCTCCGAGGAGGGCTGGGCGACGGACTTGAGGACTGGCATCCATGCAATCCGCCGACTTGGCTCGTACTCCACGACCCGGTTCTCCACTACGTAGTCGCCGAGGCGGTCGTTGTGCATGTCCATCTCGAAAACCTCCCCGACGCCGGACAGGACCCGATCATCGGCTGTGCTCCTCAACATCCCACTCCCGTCGATGGTGGGGTGGTTGGCCGGCCGGGCCAGGTAGTCGAACACTTTGTCGGCGGGTGCATCGACGTCCCGCCAGACCGAGATGGATGGCTCCGTAGTGGGCATGTCCGGTAGACAGTAGCCACAGGGTCTACTCATCGCTCACGGGCTGCCCATCCCCTATTCGCGGCGGGCTGACCTCCGCAGACCTGCCCCACTTCGCCGGGATGAGGCACGATGTCGGCGTGGGATTTCGACGAGCACGGCAAGGCGAGAGCCTTGCGATTGCCGAGTTGTGGCGTCCCTCGACGGAGGTGCCCAGCCGTACAACCCGGCGTTGTTCCTCAAGTCCTGATCACGCATCCTCGGTTGCGACAGCCCGCCGGGGTCATGGTTCCGGGCGGCGGTGCCGGCCGTGACCGACGTGATCGTCTTGAACGGAGGGTCGAGCTCGGGCAAGTCGTCGCTCGCGCGCAGCCTGCAGGAGCTACTTGTCGAGCCGTGGATCGCCCTCGGCGTCGACGACCTTCTCGCGTCCCTGGCGCCTTCCCTCGTCGGCGACGCGCCTCCTCGGCCCGAGCGCCCGCCTCTCATGGCCTTCGGGTTGGACGGGGACGTGCACGTGGATCCTGCCTGGAGGCCGGTCGAAGCTGCCTGGTACACGGGTGTGGCGGCGATGGCGAGGGCTGGCCTCGGCGTTGTGCTCGAGGAGGTGCTGCTCGACGGTGGGTTGGGTCAACGGCGAGTCGCCGACGCACTCGCTGGGCTTTCGGTGCTGTGGGTCGGGGTCCACTGTGACCCGGCCGTCGCCGCTGCCCGCGAGGAGGCAAGGATCGACCCCATCGCCCGGGTTGCTGGCATGGCAACCTCACAAGCAGCGCGGGTGCACCATGGCGTCCGCTACGACGTGGTCGTGGACACCACCACCGCCTCGAGCGAGGAGTGCGCCCAGGTCGTGTTGGCCCACCTCTTGGGAACCTGAGCGACCTTCGTCGTCGTCCGACAGCGGGATCTTTCACGGGTACCGAGGCACTGGCACCAAGCGTCACGGCACCGCAGCCGACCGTCCCAGAACATCGCCTCGCCGGGTCGCACGGTGCGGGCATACCGCCGGGAGCGCGCGCCTTACGCCGTTGATTGGACGGAGGGAGGCAACACGATGACCTTCGTCACTTCGCACGGCGTCCGTCCTCGAGCGCCTTGGTGTGCTCGAAGTGACGCTGCGCGAGCTCCCTGCAGACCGAAATCGTGTACTCGGCGTAGAAGGCTTCTCGGCCTCGTCGCTGAGCCAGTCGGTGCTCGGGGTCGTCGCGCCAGGCGTCGTGGTGGGCGAGCGTGTCGAAGGTGACCAGCGACAGCCGCTCGCCGTCTTCGGCGGCGAAGGTCTTGAAGTCGAGAAACCCTGGCATGTGCCTGGCCCGCGCATCCATCTGGGTGTGGCTACTTTTCGACGACTCGAAAGTCCCTGTTCAGGGGGTAATTCTGGGCACGTGAGGCCGCCCCTTAGGGGTCCTAAACCCCGGGATATCGCCGGCGCGGCCTGATATCCC
>JAJYWG010000310.1:731-4162 GCA_021791615.1 Actinomycetes bacterium | reverse complement strand
TTCCCCCGGAACACGTCGGGGTCGTACTCGAGGTACGCGTTCATCTCACGTTCGATGTCGGCCCACTGGGTGTAGAACTCGTCCTGCTTGGCTCGCTTCGCAGCGGTGAGATTCGTGTTCGCCATCAGGGGCGCTCCGACGGAGACCGGTTCGGTAGTTGGGGCCCAGACTGACCCCCGCTCGCATGCCTCGCCATCTCAACTTCCCCTCGGGGCGAACATCCCGTCGGGATGGTAGCCCAATCGTCTTGCTCCTTCGCCGCCATGATCGTTGGAATCAGCGCACTGGCCAGGACGAGCCAGCGGGTGTTGTGGGAGGTGCATGCGGCTCAATGAGCGCCGCCAGCTACGGATGTCCCATACTGTCTGCGCCGCCTCGGCCGCCAGCCCCCCACCGGGCCACGCCGCCGAGGCGGCGCTATGTCCGGGGCCCGGCGGGGAGTGGTCAGGCGGGGCCGCTCACAAGCCAACGCTGGCAGCGGCCACTTGGTCCCATCGCTTGCCCTCCCGGATGTAGCGATCCAGAGTGGTCCGGCTGCGGTGCCTGGTCGTGGCCATGATGACCCGGTCCGGGACGCCGGCTCGAGCTGCCGAGGTGGCCAGCCCCGCCCGCAACGAGTGGCCGGTCCAGACGCCGGCCGGGTCCAGGTCGGCCCGGTGGGCGGCCCGCTCGACGATGCGGGAGACCGAGCGGTCGTCGAGGTGCCGGTCGGAGATCCACCCGTCGGGGCGGATGGCCCGGAAGAGGGGGCCCTCGAACGCCGAGTCCACCCGGGGGACCCACGGCGTGGTGGTCGTCTCGGGGTCGAGCTCCCGGGCGAGGAGGGAGAGCCACGCCTTCACCGAGCGGACCGGGCACGTCTCGACCCGGCCGCCGAAGGGGACGGGGACCACCTGCCCGGCGCCGATCTGGTCGGTCTTCGACCGGCGGACCGTCACCTCGATCCCGGCGTCGACGAATCGGAGGTCCCGGACGTCGAGGGCGGCGAGCTCGCTGCGCCGCAGGGCGGCGGCGAAGCCGAGGAGGATGACGGCCCGGTCCCGGACCCCGTGGGGGGTGTCGGGCATGGCCTGGCACATCTTGCGGATCTCCCGGGTGGTGGCCGGGGTCGCCTGGCGCTGGGCCACACCGACCGACCGGGCGATGCCCGCCATGGTGTCGAGGACCACCCGCTCCTTCGTCACGGTGGGGTAGCCGGTCGCCTGGAAGACGACAGACAGGGCGGCGAGCCGCCGGCGGATCGTGGCCGGTCGGAGGCCGTCAGCGGCGAGAGCCACGAGGTAGCGGCAGACGACCTGGGCATCCGGCGGCACCGGTGCCTCGCCGTGCTCCTGACATCAGCCCCGGAAGTCCGCCCAGTCGAACTCGTAGGCCCGCCACGTCCGCTCGGAGCGGGCCGCCCGCCGGTACTTGAAGGTGGGGTCGGTGGGTGTGGGGGACGCAGTAGCAGCGGCGGGGCTGGCCATCGAGATGGTCGTGGCTGGTTCGATCTCGGAAGTGGAGTCCATTGGGTGGATTGTGATTCATGGGTGTGAGGAGCGGCTAGGAGAGTCCTGAAGTAGAGGTGGTCCAGCGGCCAGCCGGGCCGCCGGATGGCTTGGAACACGCCCGCAGGGGTCGTCGGCAGTTGCCCTGGGGGTCGATCCACCGCTTGCACGCCCCGGCACCCGGTTCCCCCGGTGTCTTTTGGGGGGTTCCCGGGCGTTCGAGGGTCACGGAGTGGCGAAGAGAGGATGGGGTGGTGGCGAGGTCGATCGACGCTCACGGTGGCGCTGCGGCCCACTTGCCCCCGGCTCTCGTGACCCCGAGGGTCGAGAGGCGGCTCCAGTTGATCGCCGCAGCACGGGTGTCGGCGTCGGTCGCTATGCGGACGATGCCGCGGACCCGGGCTCGTCGTCCTCCCCATGCCCGGCGCACGAAGTGGGCGATCTTGCGCTCCACCTTGGGCCGGGTGCCGGTGTAGGCCTCCTGCCATTGGGGGTCGCTCTGTGCGGCCTTGTGGGACTGGAGGAGGTCCTCACGGGCGTGGATCGTGACGGTGCGCCCCGACGACGAAGTGGTGCACGACGCCCGCAACGGGCAGCCGGTGCACTGCGAAGCGAAGTCGGCGAGCCCCGAGCCGTCCGTGCGGCGTCGGATCGCCGCCGCCTTGTCGGCGGGACAGGTGACCGCTTCGGCGTCGAGGTCGACGCTGAAGTCGTCCTTGCCGAAGCGACCCTCTCGCCCGGTTGCGGGGGCGACCTTCGCCTTGACGTCCTCGTAGCCGGCGTCTTCGAGCCGGGCGAGGGTCTCTGCGGTCCCATAGGCGCAGTCGCCCATCACGGTCGGCTTCACCTCGTCGGTGGCGTGTCCTTTGAGCAGGTCCTCGACAGGCGTCGCATCGTGGGTGTTGGCCGGCGTGACGATCACCTCGCAGACGAGCTCGGCGTCGGGGTCGACCGACAGGTGCGCCTTGTAGCCGTCGAAGCGGCGGTTGTGGGACTTGTGGCCGTGTCGGGCCTCGACATCGACCGTCGAGATGATCCGGTCCTTGGCGACACGCCGGGCGATCCGGAAGATCCCGTCGTCACCTTGCTCTACGTCCTGGCCCGCCACGATCGCCACGAGCTGCGCGGCGTCGGCGACGACGCCGTGGAGCTCCTCTCCGTTGAGGCCGCCGAGCACGGCGAGGCAGTCTCGGACGAGCGCATCGACGAGCGCCTCGCGGGCTGCGTCGTCGTCCCAGTCACAGCTCGGCTTGCCCGGTCCCGCGTAGTTGTCGTCGCGGGTGAGCACCGAGCGGACCTTCGCCGCCAGGAGAGGGTTGTCCTGATCGAGAGCACGGAGGAGCTTTCGGATCGCAGAGCGCAGTTGGGTGATCGTGTCCTGGGTCGCGACGGCGTCGTAGATCGGCGTCGAGTCGAGCACCCGCACCCGGTTGCCGAGCACGCCGGCCTCGGCTGCCGCCTGTTTGGTGTCCTCGAACAGCCGGCGAGGACGCGCAGAGCGCCGCAGGCGGTTGCGCAGGCCGACGAGGGTCGTCGGATGGAACGACTGTGCACCCGCATCCACCCCAGCGGCTGCCTGCCAGCGCAAATCGCACTCGAGGCGGTCGCAGGCCTCCTGGTCGGAAAGGCCCTCGTGGGACTGGAGGAGCATCACCGTGGCGAGCACCCTGGCGGGGATCGTCGGGCGCCCGAGCCTCGAGGACTTGTACAGATCAGCGAAGTAGTCGTCGGCGAACATCGCCCCGCCGTGCTCGGCCAAAAGCAGGTAGATCCCCCGGAGCCGGTCACCGAGCAGGCTTCGGGGATCCTCGAAGCGGGGCTGGACATTCGAACGACCGATCGCCATGGCCAATTCTCGTCCACCCGCCAGCAGATCGCGAATCGAGCGGCGACTACTTCAGGACGCTCCTAGCCACCAGCATCACGTAGCAGAAGTGGCACGAG
>JAJYWG010000310.1:0-721 GCA_021791615.1 Actinomycetes bacterium | reverse complement strand
CGCGTAGAGCCGGATTGTGATTCATGGGTGTGAGGAGCGGCTAGGCCCAGTTGGCGTGTAGCCGACCGCCGACAGTGCCCCAACCTTCGGATCGGTGGGGGATGTCAGTCAGGTGAGATGACACTTCGTCGTGCGGCAGACCCGACCCACCGATTCATCCTTCGCTGTTCCGAGGAGACCGCGTTGCCATCATCGATGCCTCGCTCACATCCTCGCTCGAGGCCACATTCCCGTATCCGGCGATTGATTGGTCCAACGTCGACCATCCCACCATCGATAACCCGCTGGCCAACCAACGTATGGGTACCAACCCGGCACTCTTGATTCGGCCAATCTCTGGCCATTTCCCGGTAGCACGCCAGCCTTATGGCGCATGCCCCCTTGCGCTTTGATGATCCGCGGTGGCAATTCATCTTGGCGGTCGAGTTGGGTACTCGGACGCGACATCGCCGTCGCAAGCGTTGCTAGGACCGCCCACATAAGACGGATCACGAATACTAGAGCCCAGAAGATGATAAAGAAGGCAAGAACGAGAATCCACCAAAGAATCCTAATAAATAGGGCAAAGACTACGGATATCCGACTACCAGAAGAACCCGCCGTTCCGTGCCACTTGGTCGCCTGACTCTCACGCCAAAACTTGCGTTCCGCCGCAGCAAATCTTGGAGGCGGCGAGAATGCGGATCTCCATGCTGCATTCATTTGGTGCTTCGACCGTCGT
>JAJYWG010000461.1 GCA_021791615.1 Actinomycetes bacterium | reverse complement strand
GAACATGACCGCCTCCGCCAAGGGGACGGTGGAAGCACCTGGCACCAACGTTGCAGCGAAGGCGGGGCTGAGCCGAGGCATCCTCGACAACACCCCTGCTGAGCGTCGGCGTCAGTTCGAGTACAAAGGTCCGAAGTTCGGATCATTGGTGGTAGCGGTTCCTCCGTTTACAACCAGTCGGCGTTGCTCGAAATGCACAGCCGTCGACCCGGCCAACCGGCCTGGGTGCGGGCGGCTGTTCGCCTGTGTCTTGTGTGGGTACCAAGAGCATGCCGACAAGAATGCGGCCAAGAACATCGAAGCTTTGGCTGTCAAGATTGCAGCACAGACCGCCGGACCGGCGGGGACGAAAGTCCACAACAGCACGGGCAGGCGCAAGCCGAGTCAGAGCCGTAAGGCCGAAGGCGGTTCCGTGAAGCCGACCATGCACAGCATGGAAAGCAGAGTGGCGTGAACAGCGCCACCGAAGCCCCGCCCTTTAGGCCGGGGTGGCGTCACCCACGAGCGGCATGCTCTCGCGTAGGCCACCAATTCCTGGCTGCTCATCGGCTCGTCGGCGGCCACGTCAGTCATGCCCACCTCCAGAAAACGAGCACCCGCAGCACGCTCGACTTCCCGCTGTGCGCCAGCATTGGCTGGTTGCGCAGGACGGACCACGTGATGATCCTGCCACTCGATATTTCGTTATACAATACTCTCGTGGAGATTCGGGCTCCGCCCTCAGGCACGGCTGCAGTCCCGATGATGTCCACCACGCCATCACCAACGCGCTGGTTGCCTACGATGACATGGACGATCCCTACGTGCTCTACCTCGGACCCGACACCGCCGGCACGCTGCTCGAGGTGTTAACCGCCGTCGATGAACGAGGCGAGGAGATCGCCTTCCACGCCATGTCGATGCGCCGTAAATACAGGAGGTTGCTCCCATGACCGAACCCCGCAAGGCCAAGGGCGGTGAGTCGATGGACGACGACTTCTGGCGGCGGGCCCAAGAGACGGCCGACGCTGGCCTCGAGCCCACCCGACTGCGCCGCCGAGTCGGTCGCCCGACCCTCGGCGAGGAACCTGCCGGGCTAACCGCCGTCCGGCTCCCACCCGAGGTCCGCCGGGCGCTCGATGACCGAGCCGCCGAGGAACACACTTCGACCAGCGAAGTCATTCGTCGCGCCCTGGAGCAGTACCTCGCGAGTTAGCTGGTCAACTTGCCCAGCGCACGGAGATCCGCCAAGACCTCGGCCGAGTCCGAATAGCGACAACGCAGCTCCACCGCAGAGGTCTTCACGTTTCACGCGGGGACCACTTCACGTTTCACGCCGTCGCCAGTGTGCCAGAAAGGTGTGTCGCGCCGCTCATCGAGCCTCGCCATGGCTGCTGGCCGTCACGAGCAAACCGGACGCCGCCTCCGGAGCGTGGCGCACCAGGGGTGGGACACTTCTCCGACGACATGGCGGCGACTACGGGGGCGTTGAGGCAGTCCCGGCGAGGCCTGCGATGGAATCGGGCGCCTGCGACGGCTCCGAGGAGCATGTCCGGCGGGCACCCGACGTTCGTTGTCCGACTTGTATCACTACCGGGAGCCACTCAGACGGGTGGTGGCCACGTCGCGTGGTCCTCGGGAGGGGGAACCCCGGCGTTGACGAAAATCGGCTGGGCTTCGGGCTCGTGAAAGAGATCGTCGCCGGGGTTCTGTTCCCGAGCGGACTCGGTTGAGGGAATTGATGGGCCATGTGCACTGGCGGGAGCCAGCGGCATGTGACCGGAGCATCGGATGACCCACAAGCACGGGTGACCACAGCGGGCGCCCACTTCTTGACGAGCGGCGAGGGGACCTGGCTCGAAGGGTGTGTGACAGCACTTGAGAACCCTCCCATCCATCACAGCCAGGTCGTCGTCGGCAAACTCCGATCCAAGGGGAGCCGGCAGGCCTCATTGAAGAGAGAAGGACCCTCGAGTGACTCCTGAGGATAGTGCTGTCGCGATTGGTATCGACGCGGAGGTGGTCGCGAACCTTCACATCGTGGTGCGACGACCGCACACCGGGAGTGCCGGTGAGGTGGTCGACGACTTCGTCGCCGCCCCGACGTTTCCGGGGATGGACAGCCTCACCAAGCGTTTGGCGAAATGGCCGGGGACGCTCGCCATGGCCGAACGGACGTCGATGACGTGGCTCCCGCTCGCCGTGGCATTGCGCGCGTCGGGCGTGGAGCTCGCACTCGTCGGGAATCGGCACTCGGCCCGGCTGCGATCTGCGCTTGCTGGGAAGAACAAGTCTGATCCGATCGATGCCGAGGTGTTGTCTCGAGCAGGCGAGCTCTTCGATCTCGCCGCGGCGCGGATCCCCTCGCCGACCGAGCCGGCCCTGCGGCGTGCGGCACAGAGCACACCAAGTTCGAGCTCGCCGATGGTCACAACCGACACAGTCACGCGGTCGGGCAGCTCCCCGAGTGGTCGGTTGGCCCCCCGGCCGATGAATAGCGAGGTATCCAGAAGCCCGACCGGGACGCTCAAAGCTCGTCCAAGGTGTTCCCGGCAAGCAGGTCGAGATCGTCACGCACTCCTGGATCGGCTGCCTGCTGGACTAGTTCTCGACGGAGGAGATCGCCTGGCACCCAGCGGGACCTCTGGGCGTGGGGGACGATATCCGCGACCGCCTCACCGTGGACGGTGAGAACCACCCGCTCGCCCGCCCGGACGATGTCGGTGACTTGGCTGGTGCGATTCCGAAGGTCACGTACGCCGATCTCCATGTACGACGTTGTAGAACCCGGATTGGTTGACGCGCTCGAAAGAGGCAGGGGCGGTCACTGCGTGTCGCGGATACCCGAGGAGCACCTGCGGCCCCCGACGACAGGAGCACCTCGGAGTACAGCGCCCAGCAATTCGCGGATCAGAGAAAGTTCGCAACGCTCTGGGCAATCGCCGGTGCGGACCGCGTGCCGATAGAGCCCTCGATCCTTCGAGGTTGACCCTATGCATCGCGACGGACCAAGAGCACCCCACCGGCGATCAGGATGACGACGGCGTAGATGCCGAGGAAGGCGAAGCTCAGCCACGGACCAAACGGATCCGCACCGTGGTAATTGGCGCTCAACATCCGCGTTCCGATATCAGCCGGTAAGAACCTGTCGACATCGTTGGCGAATGACGACGGCAAGACATCGGCGATGATCGGGAGGATGAAGAGCAAACCGACAAACGTACTGATTGCTGCCGCGGTATGTCGGATGATGGTTGCGAGCCCAAGGGCCAGCAACCCGAGCGCGGTGAGATAGAGACCTCCGCTCACGACGGCCCGCAGCACGGTCGGGTCCGACAGTGAGGCGGTTGGCGTCTTCCCCGAGAGGATGTGCTGACCCAGGAGGAACGCGACGAAGGAGACGACTTCGCCGACGACAAAGACCACCACGGCAAAGAGAGCGACCTTGGACACGAGGACCAACAGGCGACGGGGCACGGCGGCGAACGTGGCCCGGATGGTGCCGGTGCTGTACTCCGCACTCATCACGAGCACTCCGAGGACCCCGATCGCGAGCTGGGCGAACAGCAATCCAGAAAGGCTGGAGCGGGTGGGATCGAAGGCCAGCCGGGCGGCCGGTGAGCGAGTCGAAAACCGGGCCGCTTGGGCTGACGTGACGAGAGCGCCGATGCCCACGCCTGCAATGGCCGTGATCACGAGGGTCCAGATCGTGGAGCGGACGCTGCTGAGCTTGATCCACTCCGATGAAAGCACGCCACCCAGCCCATAGTGGCCCGAGGGCGGCCCCTCCAAAGCGGCAGATGGGGGCATTTCCGTGCTCATGCTCCTCCTCTCGATGCATCGGGCGCGGTCGTCTCGCGGTGACCCCCGAACTCGACATCGGCTTCAGTGGACTCCACGAATGCTTCCTCCAGGGAGGCCGCCTGAGGCGCCAGCTCGTGGAGCATGATCGAATGCCGGAACGCGATCTCACCGATGACGTCCGGGGTCATCTTGCGCACTGAGATGGATCTCCTCCCGTCTTCGTAGGAGATCGACGCGCCCGCCTGTTCCAGGGCAACGCGCAGCTCATCGAGCTGTGGAGAGCGAACCCGGATGTAGCTGCGCGAGTAGCGAGAGGTGAATTCGGTCACAGGCATCGCGGCGATGAGCCGTCCGCGGCCGATGACCACGAGCTCGTCGGCAGTCTGGGCCATCTCGCTCATCAAGTGGCTGGAGACCAACACGGAGCGTCCCTCTGATGCCAGGCTCCGCAGAAGCTGGCGAACCCAGCGGATGCCATCGGTGTCGAGTCCGTTGATTGGCTCGTCGAAGATGAGTACCCCGGGATCGCCGAGCAGGGCGGCGGCAATGCCGAGACGCTGACCCATGCCCAGGGAGAACTCGCCAGCGCGCTGCCCTGCCACCGACGAGAGGCCCACCAGGTCGAGCACCTCCTCCACTCGCCGTCGCGGGATGTGGTTCGTCTTGGCCAGCATCCACAGATGGGCATACGCGGTCCGGCCAGGATGGATGGCCTTTGCTTCTAGGAGGGCTCCGACTTCGCGCAGTGGCCAGGCCAGTCCCCTGTAAAGACGGCCGTTGACGGTGACGGACCCAGAGTCGGGACGATCCAAGCCCAAGATCATGCGCATCGTCGTGGACTTGCCGGCTCCGTTCGGCCCGAGAAAGCCGGTGACTTTACCGGGTCTGACGTCGAAGCTCAGCCCATCGACCGCAACCTTGTCACCGAAGCGCTTCGTCAGCTTCGTCGCGCAAATGGAGTTCGACGTTCCTCCGAAAAACGGGGTGTGCATGCGGACCGGGCCGGCCACCGCTACCTCGGGAACGCTCGGCTCTTGGGGCACGCTCTCGCTGCTGACCGGAGAGACGCCGGTGGGTACGGGCGAGGGGGCTTCCGGAAGACGACGCGCCCGCACTCGCCGAAGCAGTATGACGCCGCCGACCACGACCACCGCCACAATGAGCACAAGAATGAGAATGCGTAGACCGTGGTGACCGTGGTGGCCTCCGAAGAGGTGTGAGCCCCCAAGCGCGACGAGGCTGCCCATCACGACCGCTGTGTGCTTTCCTGAAGTCCTGCCACGTTCTGCGCCGTCGACGACACCTCGGTGAGTTGTATGCCGACGTTCACCGGGATGCTCGCGCCCTGTCGGCCCGCGCCGGTCGCAAGTTGCCCACTCGTGTTCGCTCCCCAGGCCCACAGTCGTCCCGAACGATCGATGCCGTAGCTTGCGAAGCCACCCGAGCTCACACTGACGAAGGTGACGTCATGCGGGACATCGACCCTCACCGGGATGGCTGAGCTCTTCCGACTACCGACGCCGAGCTGACCCCGATTGTTGGCCCCCCATGCCCAGGTCTCCCCGTCCCGCAAGATTGCGACCGTCTGTCCATTCGTTGGCCCGCTCCCACCCTGGAAAACTTGCCTCACAGGGTAAGGGAGATCAACTTTGACGGGTATGGCGCTGTCGGCCGTTGAGTCGTCCCCCAGCTGGCCCGCCTTGTTGTATCCCCAGTCGTAGTAGTCGCCGTCGGCCAGCAGCGCGCCCGATCCCTCCCATGACGACGTGAGCGAGGTGATCTTCACTCCACCCGGAAGTCCCACCACGGGCGTCGGGGTGCTCGCGGTTGACGTCGATCCGTTGCCCAGCTCGCCGGCGTCGCCGCTCCCGCATGCGAAGAGGGTGCCCTTGGAGTCGAAGAGGGAGTGGGTTCGGGCGCCGGTCGCCAGCGTCACGTCGCCGAAAGGCAGCCGCCGGGGGCGCGCGACGACGAGTCCAGACAGGCAGAGGTCGTTGGCGCCGTTGAGGCCCCAACCCCATGCGTGGCCCGTGGAATCGATGGCGAGGCCAGCATCGAAAGGCATTGGGTTCGCCAGCGCTCTGATCGTCACACCGGTCGGGAATTCGACCTTCACGGCCGTGGTCTCGTAGGGCGTCGAATGTCCATCCCCCAACTCTCCGTCGCTGTTGACGCCCCAGCCGTAGACGGTGCCGGAAGACGTGAGGGCGTAACCGTCGGAGTTCGAGGTGGCGACCTGGATGACCTTCCCACTGAGACCGGCAATCGCACTTGGACGGTCGAGCTGGAGTTGCGAGATGGGGCCCTTGTCGCCGACGACTCCCCATCGGTAAACGGTGGATCCCGACGCCGTCATACCGTGCGACGGAATGGTCCTACTGGTGCTACCGCATGCGGCCAAGAGCAGGGCACCCACCACGAAGGCCATCGAGCCCAGTGCGAAGGGCCGGCCCGCGCAGTGGCATGCCGGGACCCGGGTGGCGCGAGCATGCTCGGTTCTGGGCGTGCGAATCATCGGTGCGTTGGGATCGAGGGTGACGACCCCTTCGTTGCTGGCACCTTGGCGATGAGACTACGCACCGAGTTGTCGATATCACTACGCAAGCCGATTCCAAGGTCTGGCTCGGACCAAAACTCCCGAACCGAACCCGTCGGGCGCGTCGGGATGCAGAGTCTGCGCGTTTGGCGACGCGACCTGGGCCCTGCCGTTGGCTCGGGAGAAGTTGTGGTGTTCACGGGGCAGCGACCGAAACGATCACGTTCCCCAGGGCCGCAGGGTTTGGACTGCCGACGTCGGTGGCGATGTGCGAAACGGCCGCTGACGGCGGCGGCGGCGTGCATTGACGTGCCACCAGGCGGATCATCATGGCCTATAATGACAACCATGGTTGTCAACATATCATCATGAGTGCGTGCAGTGAACCCGCTTCTGGATCGTCGTCCGAGGGGCATGGAAATGTCGGAAACGGTCGAACAAAACGAGCACAGCGTCCTCCGCCAGCGCTGGGACCTGCACTGCGACGAGCCTGGGTCGGCTACCAGCGGCGCCTGGACCAGCGGATGGCTGCCGCAGGTTTCGCCGACCGGAGAATTCCCGATGGACGAGTGCTCCGGCTGTGTAGCCAGTTGGAGGAGGTGACGACTTCCCAGATCGGTCGGGAGCTCGGCATCACTCGTCAAGGTGCGGGCAAAGCCGTGGTGGCTCTCCGGGACCGGGGCTATGTGACCCTTCGGAGCTCTCCGAGTGACGGCCGAGAAAAGGTCGTCAACCTCACTCCACGCGGCCAGGATTACCTCACCGCCCAAAGATCTGCTTCCCGTCGGATCGAGCAGGACCTTCGGAAACAGGTTGGCCCTGAGGCGTTCGAAGGGCTGTTCCGCCTACTCGAAGTGCTCGGTGGGGATGACCAGCCTCGACTACACAACTATCTCCAATGGTTTTTCCGTGCTGTCGAGGACACCGAAGGCGATTGAGCTCCTCGAGGGTGCAGCTCGTCGATGATGGAGCTCCTCGGTGATCGAGAGAGTGCCAGTCGTCGCATCGTCGCCGAGCACTCCAGAAAGACCTTCAAGTCGAGCCGCGTCCTGCAATGGAACGGCCCGCTCGATGCGCGCGACGCGCTGGAACCGCTCGATGCGCTCGACGCGCTGGACGCGCTGGACGCGCTCGGGACGCGCACCTCGTACTTGCCTCACTCAATCCCGTGCGCGACAGCTGAAGCGAGGGCCATGATGGTCACTTGGGGGTTCACCCGGGGACACGAAGGCACGACCGATCCGTCGGCCACCCACAGGCCGTCCACCCCGCGGAGTCGACCTCGGGCATCCACGGGGTGTTGCTCAGGGTCGCCGCCCATTCGTGCGGTGCCAGTGGGGTGGAACGCTGCCAGATGCAGTTTCTCGGGGCGGGCATTTGCTATCGCTTCTTCAAGTGCTTCGGTGCTCGTGACCGTGTCGTGTCCGCGAATGCCCGTGACCACCGCAGTCGCCCCGCTGGCAAAAAGCAACTTCCCCATGACCCCGATGGCCTTGACCAGCCGCGCTCCGTCCCCCCTGTCCAGTGCGTATCGGATGACCGAGTGGCGTCGGCCCGTCACCCACCCTGACGGACGGTCGCCGATCATTGCCCCGAGAGTGGCCAAATGCCGAGACTGCTCGAGTTGGCGTCGCAATTCTCGACCGGCGCCAGGGAGGACCATCGATCCCATACCCGGGGGCGTCGCGGTGGCCTCGACCAGGATGTCGTCGGATGTGTGGAATTGGTCCATGCCCACACTCTGGAGCACCCCTTGGGTCGAGTCGACTGGCTCCTCGAACCAGCCTGCTGCGCTCACTGCAGGGTGGATGGCCAGGTGATGTCCCATTTCGGGATGGCTCCCGAGACCGCTTCGACGTAGCAGGGCTGGGGTCTCGGTCGTTCCGGCAGCCACGACGACGACTGGTGCCAAAATCTCAAAGGTGCTTCCGTCGGGCCGGCGTACTCGCACTCCGCAAGCCGTGTGACGGGCGCCGAGCGGCGACCGGCGGTGCTCATGGAGGATCACCTCCACCCGACCCTCGCTCACGATCTGCGCTCCGAATCCACACGCCTCGGGCAGCGCGTTGAGGTGCACGCCGTACTTCGCGTTCTGAGGGCACCCCACAGCGCATTCGCAGCTTCCGATGCATCCGGGCGCGTTCCTCACGAGAGGAGAGGCAGACCAGCCCAGGCGCTCTGCGCCGCGCAGGGCCAGGAGCCCGTTGTTGCCCATCACTTGGCGAGCGACCGGCCCAACCTTGAGGAGTGTCTCGACATCGTCCAGGTAAGAAGCAAACGCATCGGGGTCGGCAAGTGCCAAGCCGTGATCGTCCCGCCAGTGGAGGAGCACCGATAGCGGCGTCCGGTAGCAGGTGCCGGAATTGACCAAAGTGGTTCCTCCGACCCCGCGCCCGATGGGAAGCACGACCGGTGGCCGCCCGAGAGCCATGGTCGTCCCGGCGTCACGGTAGAGCTCAGTAAACCGATCGAGGGACGGACGATCACGAAATTCGTCGACGCCGAAGCGCCGTCCCTCCTCGAGCACGATCACGTCCATGCCGGCGGCGGCAAGGACCCGGGCGGCCATCGCACCTCCAGCACCCGAGCCCACCACCACCGCGTCGGCAACGCTGCGGGATGGCCATTCGTTTGACTGGAGCACTCTGAGGTCGGCATCCGGTCGAACCGGGGCAGGTCGTTCTCGGAACCGAACCGTTTCAACGCTTCTTTCGCGTTGCGCCGCATCGGCACCCCAAGCCAGGAGTACCGGAAGTTTCAGCGCGTCGCGAACGTCTTCCCCTCCGGGGAGTCCAGCAAGTCGAACAAGCACACGCTCGCGCTCCTCTCGATCCAACGAGCGCAGGGGGCCAAGACCGGTCGAGCGAGAGAGGATGTCGACCGCGCTCACGCCCGCGCCAAAGGCGGCGCGCACCGGCAACGGGAATTTGGCGACCAGGGTCGTCGTCTGCTGCGCAAGGCGCCGGGCCTCGTCGTCGGACAGGTCCAAGAGCGCGCCGCACAGCGCGTCGAGCCCACGTCGCTCTTGTCCTGGCACCAGAGCCCGCATCCGCGCTCCCACGTCCAGCCGCGTCCTGCCGGTCATCGGCGCCGAATCACGGCCGGTGACCGAGCTCGGCGTGAGCCGTACCTTGGAGGATCCATTCACGTTCGATACGCCATTGCCCGTTGGCGTGGCGGTGCTCCAGCCTCACCCATGCATCAGAGCGCTCGGAGTTCACACAGGTGGCCGTCGTGCCGTCGGGATCGGAGTAGCCGATCTCCACACAGCGCTCCGCTGGGAGCGAGACCTCGACCCGGACGCGACGGTTGCCAACAGCCCCGGCCACACTCCACGACCTCTGCGCGAGCTCGCAATGGAAGCGGCGAGCCGCCCGGAGCGGGTAGGCCGGCCAGTCGGTGCCACCAAGGCGCAACTGAAGCAACGGCAGCGGAGCCATGCGTTCGAGTCCACGGCGGTGGGGCGTCGCTGCCACAATCTCCAGTACGTCGCCGCTGCCGTCGCGATCGCCATCACCGCCATCACCGTGGTCATCTCCAAGATCGGCATGGAGCCACGCCCAACGGGCCGCGTTCCCGTGACCGTAGATGCGAGCCGCCGCACCTGGTGCACCTCCCAGGTGGTACTCGTGAGCCCCGACGGTGACCGTCCCGCGGTAACGAGCCGACGGCGACGGGACGATTTGGGCTCCGGGGAGAATGGCGCGGCGCCAGGCCCAGCGCGGGAAGGTGAAAAGAGGTGCTGCACAATCCTCCACTTTGAGATCCCAACTGATCTCACCGGCTCGGCCGCGCCGGCGGCCCTGGGCGACCACCACGTCGCAGCTGGAAAAGCACACCGAGCCACCGTCGTCTCGTGTACCGGCCATGTCTGTACCGGCCATGTCTGTACCGGCCATGTCTGTACCGGCCGAGATCCTGCCGCCCGAGGATCTTGCTCCGGCGGGACTCGGACCGAAGCGCCTCCACACCGGCTCGCCGTCGGACGGGAACACCGCCACCCACCCCCTCTGCTCGGCGTGCTCACCTCCACCGGGTCCGCTCGGAGCACACAGCTCGTGGTGCAACCAGAAGCCGCTTCCGTCGGACGGGTTGGTAAAGGTGTCGTACCAGACCTCGAGCCTGCCGGACCGGCCATCCCAACGGGGAGCGTAGAGCGACCCGACACTGGCATCAGAGGCGACCGGACCGGCACCGCCGCCCGAGATAGCCAGACGCGCGCCAGCTGCAGGATCGACGAGGCGGGCGCCGCCGACCAACGCCGCCGTGTCGCGCATCGGAAATCGGAGCAGCGCCGTTCCGACGACCCCACGACCGGCGTCGTAGACCGTGCCCGGCAACGTGGTCCACGTGGACAGTGGACGTCGCCACTGGATGGACTTCCATCCGTCGAACTGCAGCGGCGCACCGTCGTCCGCGCAGAAATCGAGGGTGTAGCGGATCCGTCGCCGAGCCAGCGGTGACACCTCGATCGCCCCAGTGGCCTGGGCGCCGCTCGCGAGCCCGTCGATCCAGACCCGGCCCGAGAGACGTCCGGTGACGGTTCCGAATGGCCGCAGCATCGTGTCGGTCTCGGCCGTCACCTCGAAGCGCATCGGCGCATCGGCGCCGCTGGCAGGGCGCCAGGATCCCTCCATCGTCTCGGTGAAACAAAGTCCTGCTCCCATGCCGACCCCAATGGTACAATGGTTGGACCAATGAGCGCCACC
The DNA here is from genome assembly GCA_021791615.1 of Actinomycetes bacterium. The sequence goes on along the minus strand of JAJYWG010000461.1, from coordinate 13,572 downwards.
CCGACGAACGCCACCCAAATGAACGCCACCCAAATGAACGCCACTCCGACGAACGCCACCCCGACCCCCTCCACTCCGACCCCGCCGGGGCCAACACACAACTCCAGCCTGCTCGGACTCCCCGCTCCCAGCAGCCTGCAGGGAACGCCGGCCCGCCCCATACGGCAGTCGCTCCCGGTGCAGGTGGCCGAGATCGTGACGGACGCGGTGCTGGCGGGCGAGCACCCACCGGGCTCGACCCTGCCGTCCGAGCGCGACCTGGCCCGCCAGCTGGGTGTGAACCGCACCTCGCTCCGCCAGGCTCTGGCCCGGCTGGAGCAGGCCGGGCTGGTGGCCTCTCGCCAAGGGATCGGTACGGTGGTCCTGGACCCGCTCGAGGCGACCGACGGCGCCGTCGTCCTGCGAGCCCTCGTCGCCGCTGGCCCGGAAGTCGTGGGCGAGGTGCTCGAGGTCCGCCAGGCTCTGGCGTCCCTTGCCGGGAGGTCAGCCGCAACGCGAGCCACGCCGGCCCAGCGAGAGGAGCTGGTCCGTCGGTTCGACCACGCGTGCCGATGCGATGGCGCGCCAGCGCTCCAGGCAGCCGAGCTGGCGTTCTTCTCCGTGCTCGTCGTTTCCACCGGCAATCGTCCGCTGACGGCAATGATGAAATGGCTGGAGCGCCTCTACACCGCGACGTCTTCGGTGTTCGTCGACGCCTTCAGTGACGCGGACGCTGTGCTACGCGACCTGCGCCCAGTCCTCGATGCGGTGGTCTCGGCAGATCCCGACAGCGCCGAGCGGGCGGTACGCGATTACGCGTCGAAGAGTGGCACGAGGCTCCAGTGGTCGGTCCTGCGCCGCTCCCCGGAGCCAGCCGGTCCCGTGCCGGTCTGAGCGCCACCCGCGAAACCCGCTTGACCCGCGAAACCCGCTTGACCCGCGACGCGCGCTTGACCCTCGAAACCCGCTTGACCCGCGACGCCCGCTTGACCCGCGAAACCCGCCTGGTCCACCAAGCGCCCCAAGCGGTCCAACTCGTCTGGGTGAGAGAGGTCGATCACGTCGAAGATCGGTTTCCCCGCATCCGGTCCGGTGACCGCGGCCAGCGCCTTCGCGCCGGCACTCTTGGCGGGAGGCACGTCCGTCGCCAACACGACGAATCGAGATCCCGGTCGGATCTGGTGGGCAATGGCGGCCTTTCCCAGCACTCTCCAGAGCGTGTCGGACCGGCGGAGTCCCGAAGGCGTCACCGTGAACGAGCCCGCCACGTCGAAAAGCCATTCCTGCCCTGAAGGGTCGCGCGCGACGAAGTGCACGTCCACACCACCGGGCAGGCGCTTGTTCTCTCCGACGACGTCGAAACCGGAGCTGGCCAGGGCCCAGGCCGCCAGCTCCCGGGCCCGGCGGCCCTCTCGCATGGCACGCACCCAGAGGTCCCTGACCGGCTCGTTGTGTCCACTGGGTTCGCCGCCTTCACCGGACGCGCCGGCAGCACGAGGCCCGCCACGTCGGTCAGGGCCGCCCCGCGCCGGGAGCCGCGGTTGACGGATCGCAGAGGAAGGGGGGCGGCAAGCCTCATCGGCATCGACGCGCTGGCGCTCGGCATCGACGCGTTCGAGCGCGGCGCTCAGGTACGCCGGATCGGTCTCGAACCCGGCGAAGTGGCGGCCGGTCCGCAAAGCGGCGACGGCCGTCGTGCCCGAGCCCATGAACGGATCGAGCACCAGATCGTCCGCATAGGTGTACAGATCGATCAGCCGTTGGGGCAGCACGACGGGAAAAGGCGCCGGATGGCCGACCCGGGTGGCGCTCTCGGCAGGGAGCTCCCATAAGTCGAGAGTGGCCTCGAGGAACTCGTCACGGAACATGGTGGCCACCGAGGGGTAGCCCTCCGCTTCCCGCCGGGCCGGCGCGATGGCTCGGTCAAAACGACCTTTACAGGCGACGACCACCCGTTCGGTCACGTCCCGCAGCACAGGGTCGCCTGGCCTCTGGAACGTGCCCCATGCGCAGTTCCCTCCGGCTGCCCGAGCCTTCTGCCAGATGAGCTCGCCCCGCAGGAGCAGTCCCAGGTCTCCTTCGAGGATGCCGATCACGTCGGCTGAGAGGCTCCGGTAGGGCTTGCGCCCGAGATTCGCGACGTTGATCGCCATACGGCCACCGGGCTCCATGACCTCGACACACGCTCCGAGCACCCCGGCCAGCATGGCCAGGTACTCGGCGTAGCTCCCCGGAACGTGCCCCTCGCCGATAGCGGTCTCGTACTCCTTGCCCGAGAAGTAGGGCGGTGAGGTGACCACCAATGCGACCGAGCGGGGCGCGAGCGCATCGGGATGCTCGCGAATGTCCCCGAGGAAGATGCGGTCCGCTCCCCGGCGGGCCGAAGGATGGCACACGTCGTCGTCGTCGCTCACGACCGGTGCGGTGAACCTCCGGTAAAAATCCGCAGCGTCGTGCCCCTCGCGCCGACCCACCCCGAACGTCGAGGTCGCGGTGGTCCTGCGGGCCCGGCGACCGGAGGGACCAGTGCCGCTCGCAGCGTCGATCGTGCTCATGTGGTCCCGCTGTCCTCCGATCCAGCACGCGGTCCCCGGCCCGTCACCGCGATACGTCCCACACCCTACCCGGGGGCCGTCGGCCCTCCCCCTGCACAGGGCGCTGCCGGTCGGTAGCCTGTCCCCCACAGGATCCGAGGGCACGTCCGCCAGCCGGCGGCACCCCCGGCGGCGCACCAAGAGCACCAAGAGCACCAAGAGCACGGAGCAGCTCATGAACATCGTGGTCAGCAACGTCAAAGGCGGCGTGGGCAAGACGACCACCGCCGTGTACCTCGCCGCGGCGGCGGCCGGCCGGGGGTTCGAACCGGTGTGGCTCATCGACGCCGACCGGCAGGCCTCCTCGGCCGAGTGGCTGGAGGAGCGGCCCGTCGAGGGGGTCGAGCTGGTCGAGGCCCCGTCCGAGCGCACGGTGGTGCGTTCGATGGAGCGCCACGACGGCGTTGGTGTCGTCGATACTCCCCCCGGCGACGAGCGCATCGTCCGGGCGGCGATCGAGCGCGCCGATGCCGTGGTGATCCCCACTCGCGCCGGCGGTGTGGAGTTCACGCGGGTGGTGGCCACCATCGAGATGATCCCTCGCACGACGGCTCATGGCGTAGTGATCTGCGCCGCCCGCCTCGGGACCAAAGATCTCGACGAGACGATCGCGTGGTGGAGCGGCCAGGATGTCGCCGTGTGGGGAGTCGTTCCCGAGCGGGTCGGGATCGCGTCAGGACCTGACGCGCGTCTCCACCCCGAAGGGCTCGATCTCTACCGGAGCGTGTTGAAGAAGGCGCTACGGAAGCGTACGTAGACGTCGCGGGCCGAGCCCGATGCCCTTGCATCGGCGCGGCGGGCATGCGCCGGTGAACCGAGAGGAGCTTCGCGGGTGACAGGGCCGATGGCGAACAGCACGCCGACAGCGCGGTCGCGACCAGCCCTTCTTGCGGGCAAGACGTGCCTCGTCTCGGGCGTCGGACCCGGGCTCGGGCGACAGGTTGCCAAGCTCTTGGCCGAGCACGGGGCAGATCTGGTGCTCGCCGCACGGCGGCAGGGCACGTTGGACGACGTGGCGGCCGAAGTGGGCGGGACGGGAGCACGAGTGGTGACCGTGCCGACCGACATCACCGACCCCTCGCAGTGCGAGCGACTGGTCGCCACGGCAGACGCCGAGCTCGGTGGCATCGACGTCCTCGTCAACAACGCGTTCCGCTTCGACGTGCTCAAGACGTTCGAAGACGTGGACCTCGACGCGTGGCGCAAGATCATGGAGACGAACCTCTTCGGGAGCCTCCAGCTCACCCGTGCTGCGCTGCCTTTGCTCCGCCGGCGGCAGGGGGGCTCGGTGGTGATGGTGGCGTCGATGGCGGCCCGTGTCCCTCCACCGCTCCAGGGCGGGTACGCCATCTCCAAAGGTGCCCTCCTCACGGCCACCCGCGTCCTGGCATCCGAGCTCGGCCCGTCTGGCATCAGGGTCAACGCCGTGGTGCCCGGCTGGATGTGGGGCCCGTCCGTCGAGATGTACGTGGACATGGCGTCGTCGGGACGTTCGGTGCCCCGGTCCGAGGTGATCGGCGAGCTCGAAGCCCGGATCCCCCTCGGGCGGGTACCCACCGACGCGGAGGTGGCCGGCACCGTCGTCTACCTGGCATCGGATCTCTCGGCCGCGGTCACCGGCCAGGCGCTCGACGCCAACGGCGGCGAGCACTTCGGGTGACAACGGCGATGAGCGGCACTTTTCCTTCCCCGGGGTGGTGGCTGGCCTCGGATGGCCGGTGGTACCCACCCGACGTCCGTCCCGCACCGCCGGCCGACACCGGGCCGACGGCTCGGCGTGTACGGCCGGCGAAAGGCGCTCGGATGCCGACCGCTCAGCGCTGGATCGTCGCCGTGCTCTCGGCGGCCCTCGTCGCCCTGGTGGCGCTGATCGCCGTCCAAGAGAGCAGCCCCGCACCGCTCCCGATGAGCACGCTGCACGTCGTCGCGGGGCCCGTCGCCGCCGGAAGCGACGCCCTGGTCGTGGCCCGGGCCGCAGATGGCAATCTCGACTTGGCGGCCGTCGACCCCTCGTCCCAGACCGTCGTCTGGCGCCTTCGCTACTCGGCGTCGGAGATCACCGCCGGGGTGTACCTCCAGCCGACGTACGTAGCCGGGGTGACGGTCGACTTGGTTCCGACGGGAGGGGCGTCGAGCCGATCGGTCGTGGTCGAAGGCGTCTCGGTCGCCTCCGGATCGGTGCTGTGGCGCCGGCCCGCCCAACTGGTGACGAGCCCACCGACTTCCTGTGCCGACCGGCGCGACATCTGCGTAGTCGCCACAGGACAGCTCCAGCTCATCTCGCCAACCAGTGGAGCAGTGGTCCACACCGTCGACCAAGTCGAGCGGACACTGAGCACAGACCTCTACGAGCTGACAGGGACACCCGAGACCTGGCTCCAGATTGGCGCGTCGGGGACAGTGAGGTGGACCCGGACACTCGCTTCGATCTTCGGCCCCGGCTTCTCATCCAACTACGGTTGGGCACTCTTTTCCGTCGGCAACCTCGACTACGGGTCGGTGGGCTACGCACCCCAGGGTCGCTCGGACAACCTTGCGCTTGCCAAGACCGTCGGCTTCTCGGCCGCGACCGGCCGGCCAGTCTGGTCCGTGAGCGGAGAGCTCGACTGCGGCGGTCCGCTTGCCGAAATGGCCAAGGCGCCAGTGGTCTGCCGGTACACGGGCATCGTCCAAGAGCCGACGCCTGGCGCCTTGCCCAGCTTCGCGGGGATCACGCTCGTGCTCGAAGGGCTCGATCCCACGACCGGCGCGATCACCTGGAGCCAACCTGTCACGGACGTCGGCCTGCTCTCCCTCGGTACGAGAGTCCCCTTCACCGCCGCCACACAGCTCGTCGTCACGACGCCGTCGGGATCGAGAGTGCTGTTGAACCTTCGCACCGGCCGAACGACCGCGATCGCCCCAGGTGCAGTCTTCTGGTGCGCCAACAGCACTGAGCGCTACCCGACATCGGGCGTGCCGGGCGGCGACCGCATCGCTGTGCCGAGCTACGGGGGCTGCACCTCGAACGGGGTGGCGACCGGCCGGCACCCAGCCCAAGTCCCTGCGACAGCGGGAGTGCGGGTCGGCCAGCAAGTGATCTGGCTGTCTGCGAACGGCCTCGTCACCTCTCCTGGCGGCTGACCGCTTCACGCCGCACGCCGCACGAATGCCGCACCACGGTTTCGACCCAGCAGCACCGGCGGTTCCGGGCGCCGATGACCGACCCAATCACACCGAGTGACCGAACCGCTCCGAGCGGTTCGGTCCCGCACGCGAGCTGAAGCGAGCGAAACCCCTGGCCACGATGGTCTTGACTGGTCGGGCTGCCCGGATTTGAACCGGGGACCTCTGCGTCCCGAACGCAGCGCGCTAACCAAGCTGCGCCACAGCCCGCCGCCGGCTTGGACGGCCGGCGCCAGCAATCGAGCTTAGCCGCGCTCGCGCGTGCGGTTGCCGGAGGCCGGGTCCGTCGCTTGCCCGCGTTCGTCTCCAGCCCCCACCGAGCCATCCGGGTCCTCCGGGCCGTCGGTGGCCGGCGGGGGTTGAGGCTCGCGGTGCTGGGCGACGACCTTGGCGATCCTCCTGCGGTCCATCTCGACCACTTTGAAGTCCCATCCGTCGGCTGGCAGAGTCTCGCCCTCCTCGGGGATGTGCCCGAAGCCGTCGAACAGGAACCCCCCCAGCGTCACGTACTCGCCATCGGGGATCGCGATGCCAAGGCGATCACGGACGTCGTCGACGTTGGCGCGGCCGTCCACGAGCCAACGGGTACCGTCCACGCGCACGATCGCCGGCTGGTCGTCGGCCGGGTCAAACTCGTCGTGCAGTTCGCCAACGAGCGGCTCGAGGAGATCCTTCACGGTGAGGACCCCGGCGACACCGCCGTACTCGTCGACCACCACGGCGAACCCTCGCCTCTGACGGCGCATCTCGGCCAGCGCGTCCAGGACGCGCCTCGACTCGGGGATGACGTACGGCTGGCGGACGCGGCGCGAGATCTCGAGCGGGCTGGGGCCGTTGGCCGCCGCTCCGGGCCGGGCTTCGCCGGCTCGGCCCTCCCTCTGACGCCGTGAACGAAAAAGGTCGTTCACGAACAGCACACCGACCAGGTCGTCCAAATCGTCGTGGACCACCGGAAACGCCCCGTGTCCCGACTCGCGCACTGCCCTGGCAACGTCGTCCTCGGTGACCGGGATCTCGAGGTAGACCACGTCCACCCGAGGCGTCATGACCTCGCGCACGTCCATATGCCGCAAGTCGGCGAGCGCTTCGGTGATGAGGCGCTCCTGCTCGCCGGCCGGCGACTCGTCGCCAGCAGGTGCCGCCTTGCGGTCCTGGCCGTTACCGGACCGACGCATCGAGAGCCATCGGTGCCGGCGGGCAGCGGGGGACGCCCCGGGTGGTGGAGGGTGTGTCAACTGGCGGTTGGTGGGCACGGCATGGCGACGCGGTCTGGAGATCGTCGGCGAGGGCTCAGGGGCGTGTGCCCGCGACCAGGGCATCCGGGGCATCCCCGGACGGCGGGGCGGCGTCGACCAGGACCGGGATCGGTTGATAGGACTCGTCGGCGTACGTCTCTCCGGCCAGCAGCGCTCGCACGGCCCGGCGCAGTCGCAACGGATCCAGCGGCTTGACCAGCCATCCCTCGGCGCCCGAGCGCCGGGCCAAGAACACGTCGGGCCGGCGGTCCAAGAGCATGAGGACGGGAATGTGGTCCACGTCGAGGTACGACTCCTGCAGCCCGAGCTCGAGGCAGACGGCCATCCCTCCCATGCTGCCCATCTGCATGTCCACCACCAAGAGGTCGGGCGAGGGGTCGAGCTGGGCGATCATCTCGAGCACCTGGGGACCCGACAGTGCTTCGAGCACTTCGACGTCGGGCGACGCGATGACCGACGCCACCTGACGGCGGACGCTCGGGGCGTCACTGGCGACCAGGACCGTGCTCACGCCGCGAGGCTAGTCGATGGGCACCGAGCCCGGCTCGGAGCCGAACAGCCAGTCCGCGACCTCGCCCAGCCCATCGAGATCGTGCACGTCGGAGCTGAGCAGCGGCACCCGGCCGACCGGCGACGGGGCCACCTCTGCCACCAGGTCCGCGTAAGCCGTCTCTTCCCGGGCTGCAACCTCTTCGAGCTCGCGCAAGTTGTCCACGATCGCCTCCAGGTCACTGCCAGCCGGGATCCCGGGATCGGCGCCGAGCTGGTCGAGAGCTCCGCTGCCTCGGGCGCTCCTCGAGGAGCCGCCGAAGTCCGGGTGCACCCTGTTGACCACGAGCGCGGACGGCGTCGCTCCCGTCTCGGCAAGCTTCCCGGCGAAGTACGCAGCCTCGGCAATGGCGTCAGGCCTCGGAGAGGTCACCACGACGTACGCGGTGCGCGTGTCCATCAGGAGCTCACGCACTGCCCCGGCTCTGTTGCGGAAACCCTCTTCCATCCCTTGGAAGTCCTGGAAGAACGCGACGGCGTCCTGCACGATCTCGGCGCCCGCCACTTTGGCGATCGTACGCAGCACGGCCTGCGACGCGACGCTCACCGCCCGCAGGTACGCCCGGGTGGGCAGCAAGAGTGCCCGGAAGATGCGGTTCTCCAAGAAGTGAGTGAGACGGCGTGGCGCGTCGAGGAGATCGAGGGCATTGCGGGTGGGAGGCGTGTCCACCACGACCAGGTCGTAGGCCTTCTCCTCGGTCAGCTCGTAGAGCTTCTCCATGGCCATGTACTCCTGGGTGCCCGACAGTGCGCCGACCAGGTTCTGGTAGATGCGATTGGACTGGATGGCGGCCGCCTGCGCGGGCGTCTTGGCGTAGCGGCGCACCAGGTCGTCGAAGGTCCCTTTGGTGTCGAGCATGACGGCCGAAAGCTCTCCGGGCCAGTCGCCTTCGACGACCACGGGCGTGTTGGGCACCGAGTCGACCCCGAGCGAGTCGGCCAGCCTCCGGGCCGGATCGACGGTCACGACGCAGGCGCGGCGCCCCGATCGGGCCGCTTGGAGCGCGAACGTCGCAGACACCGTCGTCTTGCCCACACCGCCCGGCCCACAGCACACGACCACCGATCGCTCGCCGGCCAATCGGGCCAGTTCTCCGGGCGATCCAGCGGACTCACCGGGCGATCCAGCGGACGCACCGGGCGATCCAGCGGACTCACCGGGCGATCCAGCGGACTCACCGGGCGATCCAGCGGACGCACCGGGCGATCCAGCGGACGCACCGGGCGATCCAGCGGACGCACCGGACGATCCAGCGGACGCACCGGACGATCCAGCCGGCTCCCCAGCCGGAGGCACGCTCTTCACCGTGCTGCCTGCGCCGCTGTGAGGTCGGCGACGGCCGATGCCATGGAGCGGCTCAGCACGCCGATCTCGTCGGGACCTAGGACGGCCGCATGGAGCCGCGGGAGGTGGAGCTGCGGCAGCGGGAGCTCGCGGGCCAGGCGAGCCACCTGCTCTGCGGCCAGCGCGGCTCGATGCAGACGGAAGCGGCGAGCCGCTTCGAGCACGTCGGCGAGCGCCGGCGGCACGTCGACACCCGCCGCCGCGGCCGCGTCTGCGACCGAGGACGACAGCCCGGGCGGGATCTCGTCCATGCTGTTCACGACCACCGGCCCGAGCTGGACCCCGGCGCGATCCTCGAGCAGGTACGCCGCTTCCACCGTCTCGCTGACCGGCATCTCTTCGGGCAGGGTCACGAGCATGACCCGGCAGCGCGCCGGGTCGGTCAGGAGGTCCACCACGTCGGCCGCCTGGGCCCGGACCGGGCCACCGCGTGCCGCGTCGAGCAGACCGCTGGCCGAGGTGAGGAACGTCATGGCGTGTCCCGTGGCCGGCGCGTCTACGACGACGAGGTCGGCCACCTGGTCACGCTCGAGCTGCTTGACCTTGCCGAGGACCAACACGTCACGGATCCCGGGCACCGCCGTCGACACCACGTCGACCACCCCCGACGAGACGAGGCGGCGCGAGACGCGCTGGAGGCCATGGTCGGCCAAGTACTCGAGCAGTGCGTCGTCAGGGGTGATCCGCCGGCCACGAACGAGGCCGGCAGCGCCGGGGTCGCCGGGAGCGCGGCCGGAACCGGCGCGAGAGCCTGGAGCGCGGCCGGAGGCGGGACGTCGGTAGAGCGTGACTTCGTCGTAGCCCAACGGGTCGGGCGATCCGAACGCCGCGCTGATCCCCGACTTGCCCTCGAGCTCGACCACGAGCACCGAGAGGCCGGCGTCTGCGGCCATCCGGGCCAACGTTGCCGCGACCGTGGTCTTGCCCACGCCACCTTTTCCGGCAATGACGAGCACCCGGCTCTCTGCACAGAAGGTGGCGACGTCCATCCGGGCGCAGCGTAGCCGTTGGCATCTGCTGCCCTGCCCGCAGCGCTGGAGCCTGGAGTGGGAGCAAGATCGGGCGTGAGGTCGAGGCGGGAGCAGGCGTGAGGTCGAGGCGGGAGCGGGCGTGAGGTCGAGGCGGGAGCAGGCGTGAGGTGGGCGAGCTCGGACCGCTTGCTGGAATTCTCCCTGCTCAAAGCCATTGAATGCTGCTCTTGGTGGCGGTAATCTGACGACGTTCGGGGCGGGAACTCCAGCGGGGTGGGCGATGAGGAGAGGCGCGGAGGAATGGCAGGCAAGCGCAGCATGCCGCGGGCCTCAGGCGTCGGTGTTCTTCCCGCCGTCGCACACCGAACGCAAGGAGGAGAAGCTCGCCCGTGAAGCCCGGGCGAAGAGCATCTGCGCCGAGTGCCACGTGCGCCAGCAGTGCCTCAGCTACGCGATCTCCATTCGCGAGCCCCACGGGATCTGGGGCGGGTTGAACGAGGCCGAGCGCAAGCAGCTGATCGAAGCCCGCGCCGGCTGACTCCGACGTCTGAGGGGAACGGGCTCCCGGCTGTTCGTCTACCGGTACGTCCGCTTCAGCTCGGCGTCACGGGACGACTCGTCACCGTCTCTCCGGCGCCGGAGCGGGTGCCCGGGTCGGAGCGGGTGCCCGGGTCGGATCGGGTGCCGGGGTCGGAGCGGGCCTAGAGGTCCGCGGCGGGTTCGGAGTCGGGGTCAGATGCCGCTTCGTCCCATGTGTCACCTGCCTTCCATGTGCCGTCGCTGGTTGTGCTGTGCGCACCCCATCCCAACATCGATGGAACAGTGCTCACGATCAGCACGAAGAGCAGGAAGGTGATGACATGGACCGAGGTGCACCACAGGCAGATGTTGCCGATGATGAGGAGCTCCGCCGACACGAGGTACAGAGCGAATGCCATTCCCACGGCGATGAGGCCAAACCGAGCAATGTGCACCCTGCGGTCCGAGGATCGCCAGAGTGGAGGAAGGTTCATGACCACCATGACCACGTAAAAGCAGAGCCCCAGCACGGCGACCGGAATGCCCAGGAAGTAGGACTGGGCGCTGGTCGTCACCTTCGTGCAATTCACGATCCCCGAATCGCTGCAGGCGGGAGCGATCTTGGCGAAATGGTCGACGGTCAGGTAGACGGACACTCCGAGCGCGGCGACGGAGAGCGCCAGAGAGGTGATGATCCGCCAGGGAGCCGGGGGCACGATGGACGAGTCACCTTTGTCGGCCAGCATGGCGAGCCAGTTGCGCACGCCACGCGCCTTTGCACTGACCGGCGCCCGGTGGTCGACGGTCACGTTGTCAGCTTCATCGCCTTGGCGGCTGCCTGGACGCCCTTGCTCGCGCAGACCGAGCCAGGCTTCCCTCCGTCGATGCTGCAGATCGAAGCGGAAATGTAGTTCGAGGTCGCGATGATCGCCTGGGTCACGGGATCACTCGGGTCACTCAACGCACCGGCAATCTGAGAGCGGGCGAGGGACTGGAGGATCTCGGGCGAATAGCTTGCCCCAGTGACGATGGCCTTGTTCCCGATGTCGACGAAGGGGATCGACCCGCCACTGCTTGTCGACGATCCTCCTCCGTCGTACTTGCTCACCAACGACTCCTGCTGCGTGTCGAGCTTCTGCAGGACGATGTACGTCCCCGCGCTGTTGGTCTGGTTCGAGTAGTACTCGCGGAACTGGAACGTGATGTACGGGCTCGTGTAGGTGGCGTGGGCCAAGGTGAAGGTCGCGGTATTGGGATACACGTCGTCAGACGCCGATTGCATGGTCTCGAGACCGGTGAATTTCCCAAAACGCGACAGCGACGTGATGATCCCCCAGCGTTCCGCCGCGCAGTAGGGACAGAACTCTCCCCCCATGTAGAACACGCCGGGCTTGCCATCGAGTGTCAGCGCCGCCTGTCCGCTCTTGAGGGTCGGCGGCGTGACCGGGGTGGCAGATGAGGTGACACCGACCGTGTTGTAGACGGAGCTCGGCACCGCGGTGACCTCGTTGGCGATGGTTGCTGTGACCGGTTGGGCCTTGTACACCGCCCCCGTCCCGGTCGACGAGCTCGTCACTTTCACGACCACCAGCACGATGACGATGACCAGCACCAGGCCCACAAGCCCCCACGTGAGAAGGGCAGTCGGCGAGCGCCGCGGACCCGATGGAACGGGTCGGCTCCCGGACCGTGGGGGTCGCTGGCCACCGGTCTTGGCCGCGGCCGGCCTGGATGCGCCGCTACCGCCCCGCCCCGGTGGTTGGGCCTTGCCGGCTTGTGCCGACCCCTGCGACGCAGAGGCCTTTCCCTGTCCAGCCTTTCCCTGTCCAGGCTTGCCCTGGACGCCCTTCGCCGCTTCCTTGCCACTCACCGGACGGCTCTGCTGACGGGAGCGTTCCTTGTCCCCCGCTGAGCGGGGCTTGATGGGCTCGTTGGGATCAGGCATCGGCGTCAGGTTCCTCGGAGTGAAACCGCTCGGCACCGGGTCCGATCAAGGAGACCAGATGCGTCGAACGGCGTGGTCGGCATGGAGCAAATAGCTGGTGGCAGCCTAGACCAGCGAGGGAGCTCGTCGGCGGTCGGCCAATCCTGCGTGCACCGCGCGAAATTTCTCCCCCACCGTCTCGGACGGGAGGCGGCGTCAATCCCGTGGACGTGAGGCTAACGTCCTCGATGTGCCTGACGACCCCGATCTCCCCATCCCAGCGGAGCCACAAGGGCAGGGGGGACCCGCAGGACGGGGGGGACCCGCAGGACGGGAGTCTGATACCGGACCCGCGCTCCGGGCCGCCGCCACGATCATGATGGTCCGGGACGGTCCCCACGACGATGCGCCGCTCGAAGTGCTCATGGTTCGGCGGAACTTGCGCTCCGAGTTCGTCGGTGGCGCCTACGTGTTCCCCGGAGGCGCCGTCGACGCCACAGACCGAGGAGACCGGGCTGAGCGATGCAGCGAGGGGCGCTCGGACGCCGACGCAAGCGCGATCTTGGGACTTCCCTCCGGAGGGTTGTCATATTGGGTGGCTGCGTTGCGGGAATGCTTCGAGGAGGCAGGGGTGCTGCTGGCCTACCAAGATGAGCAGCCGCATGTCGCGGGCACCGAGGAGCGCGCTCGGCGGTCGTCGTCGACGGCACCTCATCTGTCCGCTTCCCCCGCCCCGGGCGCGAGATCCGCTCCAGGCGAGGCATCCGGTGAACGCGGGCGGACGCTTCTGTCTATGGGCGATCCCACCCGCGCCGCCCGGTACGCCGAACACCGAGCTGCCATCAACCGCGAAGACCGACAATTCCTCGACGTCTGCTCCGCGGAGGGCGTGCTGCTGGCCGTGGACAGAGTGCACTACTTTGCCCACTGGATCACGCCTGAGGGTGCACCCCGGCGCTATGACACGCGGTTCTTCGTCGCAGTCGCTCCGCCCGACCAGTCACCTGCCGACGACCGCGGGGAGACCATCGCGGCCGAATGGGTGCGTCCCGCCGACGCTCTCGCCCGGCATCGCCAAGGAGACATCGAGCTGATCTTCCCGACGATCAGGAACCTCCAGGCAATCGGTCGCTTCGCCACGGTCGACGAGCTCATCGCGGCAGCCGAAAGTGCCGTGCATGTCCCAACCATGCTGCCTCGGGTGGTGGCCGACGGCAACGGCGTGAGGATCCTGCTGCCTGGCGACTCGGGGTACTACGACGCCGAGGCG
>JAJYWG010000105.1 GCA_021791615.1 Actinomycetes bacterium | reverse complement strand
GTGATGACCACACCGATCGTCGCCGCCAACTTCGCCAGTTTGTCATTTGCCAGTCCCATGGGACCACCCCTGTTGCCAGCAGCATGGGACCACCTCGCGTCCACATCGGCCGGCCGCCGAGATGATCACGGCGACGGGCCGACATGTCAAGCGCGCTGCCGTCGGGGCTTCGGAGACGGAGGCAGAGTGGAGTCCTCGCCGAGGGCCGGCTTCTCGTGGTTCCGGTAGGACTCGCCTTCGATGATGAGCTCCCACGCGGCGCTTCTCATCCGGTCGACAGCGGACTGTGCGAGCAGTGGGTCGGCCATGATCGCCAGCCATTCAACTGGGTCCCGGTTCGAGGTCAGCACCGTCGCCGCGGTCCGGTGGCGCTCGACCACGAGCTCGTAGATGTCCGCAGTCTCCGCCGCGCCGAGCGCGGTCAGCGCGAAGTCGTCGATGATCAGAAGGTCGACTGCGATGAGCTTGCGCATCTCGGCGTCGTGGCTTGCATCGAGGCGCGCCGCCTTCAGTCGCTTGTGCAGCTTCTCCGCCCGTTCGAAGTGGACGCTGATGCGGCGGCGGCAGGCGATGTGGCCGAGGGCGGTGGCCATGAACGTCTTGCCCACACCGACCGGTCCCAAGATGAACGCATTGCGAGCCTGGTCGACAAAGCGCATCGACACGAGCTCGGACCACACCTCGCGGTCGTAGGTGACCTTGGCGTCGTCGTCCCACGCCTCGAGCACCATGTCCGGGTCGAGGTGTGCGACACGCGCCCGGCGGCCGGCCGAGTCGCCATCGCGACGGGTCGCCTCGTCGGAGAAGAGCTGTTCCAGGAACTCCATGTGGCTGAGGCCGTGCGTCTTCGCCAACGCCAGGCGCTCGGGCAGGGTGTCGTTCAGCCGTCCGAGCTTGAGCTTGCGCATGAGTGCCTTCAGCTCGGGGGAGACGGTAGGTAGCGGCGCGCTCATCGTCCCGCCGCCTTGGTCGAGGTGAACTCGGTCGGGTCGCGTTGGAAGCGGCCCTGGACGACCACCCCGCTCGGGGCGTCCGGCTCGACGTCGGGCTCCGTGCCCTCTCGGGCCCGCTCCAGCATGCGGCTGACGAGATTGACGTCCACTGCCTCCGCGTCGAGCGCCCGGGCACAGGCCTGGTCGACGCGCCCCGAGCCCCACTTCTCGGCCAGCCCGACGAGCCGGTAGACCTGGCGCATCTTGGTCCACGGCAGCGGCGTGTCGAGGATGGCCGCTGCGTAGGCGGCGACCGATGGCCCGTGGGAGGCCGCCAGACGCGTGAGCGACGCCACGTCGCGGGTCGCGTAGATGCTCTTGCCCGGCGGGAAGTCCTCTGGATCGGTGGAGCGCTGACCAGGGGCGACGCGGGGATGGACCTTCACCAGCTCGCCGTGGAGGTAGAGCTTCACCGTGGTGGAGTCCCGCCTGGCCCGGAGCGTCTTGCCGACCAAGGTGTAGCTGGCCGAATAGAGCGACTTGGCCACCTGAACGTGGCAGTCGCGGTGGAGCTTGGGGTCGGACCACACCGGCGTGTCGAAGGGTGCGCCCGGAGCGGGGAGCAACAACGCCAGCTCCTCGGTGCGGAACGACTCGGCCGGCCGGCACTGGGTCGTGCCGTGGATCCGCATGCCCGCTCTCGTCGCACACCACGTCTCGGCCCGTGCCCTCACATCGGCCAGGTCTACGAAGGACTCCCCGGCGAAGAAGTTCTTCTGGACGTATTGGACGACCCGTTCGACCCGCGGCTTGTCGGTCGGGGTCCGCACTCTTGCCGCGTCGATGAGAAAGCCACGGTCCTGTGCGTACTCCACGAACACGTCGTTGAACCGCGGCGCGCAGTTCTCTGCCCGGATGACGATCGACTTCATGTTGTCGGGGATCACCACCGGGAACACGCCACCGAAGAACCCCCATGCCGCCTCGAATCCGCGGATCACTTCCTCGGTGGTCTGCGCGAAGGTCGGCCACACGAACTGGTGTCGGCTGAAGCACGCCGTGAAGATCAACCCTTGGCACACCCGGTGCCTGTCGCCGTCGGGGACGAGACCGAGGCGGCCGAAGTCAACCTGCACCTCGCTCCCCGGCGGCGGGTCATCGACGCGCACGGTCGTCGTGCGCTTACCCGCTCCGCATCGCTCCACCGCGAAGCGCGCCAGGGTCCGGTGCGGGACGACAACGCCTTTGCGCTCGAGGAGGATCCCGATCTTGACGACGGTGAGCTCGTCGTCCACCCACGTCTTGATCTGTTCCTCCTCGGCGAGCAGCGAGCGCCATGCCCCGCCGTGGCCGTCGGTGCGGACGGGTCGGACCGCCTCGACCAGCCGGCCGATCAGCTCGTCGGTGAGCTGCCCCTCTCCGCCTGAGCGGTCGAGGCCGAGCTCGACGGCGGCTGCGATGTAGCGCCTCGCCGTCTTGCGATCGACGCCGATTCCCCGGGCGATGGGACGCTCCCCCTCACCCCGCAACCAGCGCCGGAGCGCCTCTCGTATCTGGACCACTGTGACCTCCCTGAACGCCATGGGGCCTCCTCCGCATCGGTTTCGGAGGCCCAGCCGAATGTCTCTTCGGCCGGCGTCGGTGGATGGTCAGGGTGGTCCCATAACTGGCAACGAGGGTGGTCCCATGCCACTGGCAAAACCAGTGGCTACGTGGTCCCATGTGGCTGGCAAGTGACAGGCGGCGGCTCCGGCATCACCACCCTCGCCGTCCTGCAGTCGCTCGCCCAAGCCCGGGACACCTGGGGGCGAGAGGCGGCCGGTGCGATCTGGGACTCCGCCATCGTGAAGCTCGTCCTCGGCGGTTCGGCCAATGCAGATGACCTCTCGGATATCTCTCGCCTGATCGGTGATCGTGATGTACCCGAGTGGTCGGAGACCCGCGGAGCCGGGCCTCAGGGTCGTTCCGTATCCATGCAGACCAGGCAGCGCCCGATCCTCGAGCCGGCAGAGATCCGGCGCATCCCGCTCGGACACGGGCTGCTGATGTTGCGCTCGGCGCCCCCGATCATGCTGCGCCTCTCGCCGTGGACCGAACGACACGACGCGAAGGACCTGGCCGCAGCCCGTTCAACCTTCGAGGCCGCCATGGTGGCAAGCACCGACCGTGCGTGACCCTCGGCCCGGCCTGGCGTGGAGCCGGGGAAGGGTGGCCAGACGCCGGACGTATGCCAACTGGATGAGCTCTGCCGCCTGGCGCCGTCGCCGTGAGGCGTGGCGGGATCACTGGGTCGCGACACGCGGCGGCGAACCCACCTGTGCAGTGTGCGATGAACCGTGGACGCTCCGGGGCGGAGATCTCCACCATCGGACCTACGACCATCTGGGCGACGAGCGGTACGGCGATGTCGTGCCGCTCTGCCGGCCGTGCCACCTCCGGCTGCACCAGGTCATGGAGTCCACTCCGGCGTGGCGTCGGCTGGGTCGCCGGCAGGCAACCGACGTCATCGTGGCCCTTCTGTCCTCACGACACCGTCGCAGAGAGGGGGGAGCCGATGAATGACGAGGGTGAAGGTGATCGCCGCCCGGCTGCACGTCCAGGTTTCCCGGTGCTGGACGGCATGAAGCGTGCCTTCGCATCCAACGGATCTGGCGAGCTGGCTGAGGACGAGATCCCTGCCGCGACCCACTGGCCGTCCATCCCCGTCGCCGACCTGGCTGACGAGTGGGCCGAACTGCGGGCCTGGGTGGTCGAGCTCAAGATTCGGTTCGACTCGGTGGACCACCATGTCGTGCCCGACTGCTGGTGGCGGCACAATGAGCATGTCGAGGCCCTCGCAGCGCTGCGGGACCACGAGCGGGCATCCTTCTCCGACATGGCGCCGGCCACGGCTCCGGTCGACTGGTTCCGGGCGTTCCGTGACATCACAGCTCTGCTGCGGAGTTGGACGGGGCTCGGCGGGTGCGGAGGGACACACACGTCGCTTCCCGCGCCAAACCGACCTGACGACGAGGATGCGTTCGCCGAGCGCGTGCAGGCCGACGTCGAAGCCAGGCAACGGGCGGCGGCTGACGGGGCGGTGTAGTGGGCCGGAAGGTGCTGGTCCCGGCGTGGCGGACGGCGCTTCGTCGTCGCCCGACGCTCCACCGTGCTGCAGCCTGACAGAACGCCGGTTCTGCGCTCACGGCGCGAACGCTTCGAGCCGTCGTCCGGCGTCGTTATGAGCGCCTCGCGC
>JAJYWG010000443.1 GCA_021791615.1 Actinomycetes bacterium | reverse complement strand
CTTGCGGTACGTGGGCGTGAGGACGATGTGGGCATGGAGGCGATAGACCACATGCCTGCCGTTTCGCCAATCGTCACTCACGAGATCACCTCCACGGTCACAGCCGAACCGCAAACTGCACAACATGGATGCGGAAAAGCCAGCGGAGCACCGGAGCCGCACGGCGATCTTCCCTGTCCGGCTCCGCAGGAGCGACTACCAGCGCGCCCACGACGCCGCCCACATCTCTGCCAGCCTGTGGAACGTCGCCGTCGAATGGGTGCATAACGAATGGGCCGCCGGACGAAGCCCGAGCAAGTACGACATTCGCAAGCAGCTCACCTCCATCCCAGCGAGCGAGCGCCCCCTGCACGCGCACACCATCGAAAAGATCGCCTATGACCTGGCGGACGCGATCACCACCTACCGGCAGAACAAGCGCCAGGGGCTCGAGGTCAAGCCGCCGTGGCGGACGAAGACGTACCGGCCCCTCAGCTTCTTTGCTGGCTTCGGATGGCGGGTGAGCGCCGGGGCGCTATGGCTATCGCTCAAGCGGGGCCGAGAGCGCATCCGTCTCTCCGTGCCCCAGGTCACCGACCCCGACACGGGCGCCGTCGTCGACCCTGCATCCTGGGGTGAGATCCGCCTGTGCTGGGACCGGGATGCCAGGGCTTGGTCGCTCCACATCTCCGTTCTGGCATCGCCGGCTCCCGCGCTCGATCCGACCAAGGTGGTCGCGATCGACGAGGGCATCATCAACCCGATGGCTCTTGCTGCCTTCGCCGCCGACTCCACCACCCACGCACCGGCCATCGACGTCACGATCATCTCCGGGCGAGAGGCACGGGCGATCAAGCGGGAGCGGAACAAGGCGGTCGCCACCGTCACCCGCAAGCGATCTCGCTGCAAGGCTGGCTCGCGCCGTGACAAGGCCCTCGCCATGGTCGAGAAGAAGCACCGCTCGAGAGCGGCAAAGCGCCTACATGATCTCGACCACCAGGTGTCACACAAGGCGGCTGACTTCGCGGTCGAGCACGACGCGGGCAAGGTCGTCGTTGGCGACGTCCGTGGCATCGAGCAGAGGACCCGGGCTACCCAGCGACACAGCCGCAGCCAGCGCCAGCAGCTCTCCCAGTGGTCGAGAGGCCGCCAGGAGGACCTGCTCTCCTACAAGCTCGGGACTGAGCTCGTCTACATCGACGAGTCTTGGTCGTCGAAGACCTGTCCTGCGTGTCTCGCACGCAACCGGCCGAAGGGCCGGAACTACCACTGCGGAACGTGCGGCTTCGCTGCCCCACGTGATGCGGTCGGGGCCATCAACATCTTGATGGCCACCTTGCACGGGCGCTACACCGCCATCGCCCCGGAGACCATCATCCGGGTCAAGTATCTCCGAGCCGTCCCCCGCTGGAACGACCTCCAGCGGGAGGCGCACCGACGAGTGCAGCTCCGCCGAAGCCGAAAGGCTGAAACGGACCGAGCCCGGAGTAACGCTACGAACCAGGCCACGACCACCTTTGGGGGCCGCGTCACTGGGGCACTCTCGCAGGCCGCGACCAACGCCCACCAGGCAGCAGCGTGACCTGTGAACAGGCCCCGGAAGCCCCGTCCGTAAGGGCGGGGAGGGTTCACGCACCAGTCGGTCTCCACGCGGCAGCTCGCCATGGACTACCGGTCGGACGGCCGCCGAGCGTCGACCAGATCTTCGATGATCTGAAAGTCGCCGACGTTCTCGGTGAAAAGGGGCACTCCCTCCACCTTGGCGGTGGCTGCGATGGCGAGGTCGATCTGGCGCCGTCTCGGGTTGCCACCACGGCGGGCGACCGCGGCCGCGAGCTGACCCCAGGCACGGGCGACCTCCACGCTCACGGGCAGGGGGTCGAACGTCGCCTCGACCACTGAGAGTCGGGCGGTGCGGAGCGCTCGCTCGTCATCGTCGTCCGCCATGAGGACGCCGAAGTGAAGCTCGGTGATCGAGACGACGCTGATTGCGGCCTCGACGTCGTCCGGCGGAGGGAGCTGGCCGATGAGCACCGACGTGTCGAGCAGGACCCTCACGAGACGAACGGGTCGATGACGCCTGCCGGCAGTCGCTCTAGGTCGGCGTCCAGACTCCGTGGCGCCTGTCCGCGCCAGACGCGGGCAAGGGCGGCACCGCCGACCCAGCGGCGGCGATGCACCGGACCGAGCTCGGCGACGGGGCGACCGGCGACGGTCACGGTGAGGGTCTCGCCCGCCTCGGCCCGACGGAGCACCTCACTGACGTGGTTCCGCAGCTCCTTCTGCGCGATGTCGCTCACGGCGCTCATGGTAGCAGAACTGCTACCAGAGGCCGTCGAGGCCGGCCGAAGGATGTGTGCGACGAATCGTGGCGATCATGGCGACATGACGTTGTCAACTCGGGGATCTCCGGGCTCCGCGCCATGCCGCTCACCGACCTCGCGTCCGTCGGCTTCGTCTTCCAGGGGTCCAACCTGCCGGCGTCGTCGACCGCGCTCGCCCAGCTCGAACTGGTCGGCCGGGCGTCCCGAGCGACACGCGGCGCAAGCCGCTCGACCTGCTCGAGGAGGTCGGCGTCGCTGCCAAGGCAGGCCGTCGACCCGGACGCCTCTCTGGCGGCGAACGCCAACGCGTGGGCGTCGCCCGGGCGTTCATGGCAGACCCGGCCGTGCCCTTGGTAGACGAGCCCACTTCCGCCCTCGACCAGGAGCGGGCCCGCGACATCGTCTCGCTCCTCGTCGACGACTCCCATCGGCACCGGATCGCGACGCTGATGGTGACCCACGACCGAGACCTGGGCCGCCTCGCCGACCGGGTCGTCGAGATGCGCGACGGCCGCCTCGGGCCACCAGGCACTCTGGCCGAACGATAGTCGCCGTGCCTCGCACCTCCACTCCCACCGTGAAAGAGCACCGTGGCCACCAGCACGAGGCGGCCCTCGACGCGGTGGGCGCCATCCTGGCCGAGAGGGGCTACGAGGGTGTGGAGCTCGGCACCGTGGGCCAGCGTGTCGGGTCGGCCCGGACCTCTCGCTACCGCTGCGCGCACCACAAGGACGAGCTCGTCGCCCAGTGGCTCCAGCGGGCGTTTGAGTCGGCAATGGCCGAAGCCCAGGCGGTGCTCGGTGGCTCCGACCCAGCCGCCGAGCGGCCGCGGCCTGGCTCGATGGCCAGCCGGACTTCGCCGCAAAGCCCCGCGACGGCGCCGCCGCCCGCCTGATGGCGGAGTTCGACCATCTCCCTGAAGCCATCCAGGCGTCGGTGATCGACGGCCACCGTCCGCTGCGCGCCGCTCTGGAGGCCACCGTGGCCGAGGCGCTCGAGGACCAACCCACACGCGATCCTGCCCTCGTGCTCGCCCTCATCGACGCGCTCGCGGCAGCGGCCACGCGCCAAGCAGCCAGCGGCGTGACCGCACAGCTTCGTTCGGAGCCCCACGACGCAGTGCTGGCACTCGCGTTGCCTCGGAGCGACGTCGACCTCGAGGCGGCGTTCGTGACGGGACAAGGGGACGCCAACTTCCAGCCCCGCGGAGCCGCGGTAACTTGAAGGCTCGGGGACGCGGCCGTCGTCGGGCCGGCAAAGCGGGACGGAGGCCGCGGATGGCGTACGAGAAAGGCCCGGGCCTCCGGGGTGCGCGGCTGGAGGATCTCGACCTCTCGCACGCGCGTCTGCACGCGCCAAATTTCGAAGGGGCCAAGATCACCGATGCCTGGTTCTACGGCGCCGACATCTCGGGCGACCTCGAGGGTCTGCGCCTGAACGGAGTGGAAGTGGCGCCGCTGGTCGTGGCAGAGCTGGAGCGCCGGGAGCCGGAACGCAGGAAGCTTCGGGCGGCCGACCCCGCGGGATTGGCAGACGCGTGGGCCATGATCGAGGAACGCTGGCAGATGACCGTCGCCCGGGCGCGCGAGCTGCCGGTGCAGGTCGTCCACGAGCGGGTCGACGACGAGTGGAGCTTTGTCGAGACGCTGCGCCATCTGGTCATGGCGACGGACAGTTGGCTGCGGCGCATGGTGAAGGGCATGGATCACCCGTACCACCCATGGGGGCTCGCCGGCTCTTGTTGGCGGTCACGCTGTCTGCACATGGCCCGGCAGCGATCGGTGACCATCGGTCGGCAACGCTGCGTGAGGACGCCCAATGGTCGGAGTGATGAGGATGCAGTCCGGTCGTCTGCGTCGGGGGGCT
>JAJYWG010000176.1 GCA_021791615.1 Actinomycetes bacterium | reverse complement strand
CGCCGGTCCCGACCACCGCATCGACCATGGCCGCGCAACATTGCCACCCTCCTGACGGTCCGAGCGCACCGCTACGGGCGCGTCAGATCGTCGAGATCCGGAGTGCCCAGATAGCCGGCACCTATCTCGGCCGCTGCCACTTCGCCCACCTCGAGCAGGCCGATCTCGACCTCCTCGAGGAGTGGCTCTTCGGCGTGGATGTACTTGCCTCCTCGCACCCACGACGCGATGGCCGCCATCAACGCCAATCCAGCACCGAAGTCGAAGGCCAGCCGCAGTCCGTCCTGGAACGAGGAGGCGATCAGGCGAGGAAAGAACGAGCGACCGGTCAGATAGCTCGCACGAGCCGCCCCGAGCGAAGCCAGCACCTGGTGGGGCAGCTCAGTCTTGATCGGGCTGTAACCCAAGAACGCAGCAAAGAGCGCACCGATGGGCGGCAGGTGGGAAAACTTGACGGCCTCGATCGCCGGCACTCCTTCAGCGAGGAGCCCATGCTCCAGCTGTCCGGGCAGCGAGGACGCCAGGCCCAGAGTGACGATCGTGAAGAAGAGGCCGATGGAAAGGACCGAGGCCGAATTCATGAAGGTGCCGTTCATGCCGGCACCGGCGCCGCGCTGGCTCGGCGGAAGGCTGTTCATCACCGCCGTCTGGTTCGGCGTGAAGAACATGCCCGCGAAGACCGAAAAGACGAAGACGATCGCAGCGAAGTCGACGTAATCGAAGTTCATCGGCAGCAGTTCGAGGAGCACGAACGCCAGCGCTGACCCGCTCAGCCCGATCGTAGCGATCCAGCGCGCGCCGTAGTGGTCGGCCAAGATTCCGGAGAGCGGGCCCGAGACGAGAAAACCCACAGTCAGGGGCACCATGGCGATGCCCGCCCAGAGTGGCGTCCTTGCGAAGCTGTACCCGTGCTCGGGCAGCCAGATGCCCTGGAGCCAGATGATGAGCATGAACTGCACGCCGCCTCGACCGACTGCGGAGAGGAACGAGGCGAGGACTCCGGCAGCGTACGGTCGCACCCCGAACAGCTCGAGATGGAACATCGGATTGGCGACCTTGCGCTCGAAGACGACGAACACGGCCAGGACCGCCAGACCACCCAAGACCGTGCTGAGCACGAACGGGCTGGTCCAGCCCATGGTGTGACCGCCGTAGGGAAGCAGGCCGTAGACGATCCCGACGAGGACAGAGATGAGGCCGACAGCGAAGGTCGCGTTGCCCCACCAGTCGATCGTGGAACGCTGGCGCACACCGGTGTCCTCGAGCTTGAGATACGCCCATACCGTCCCGAAAAGACCAAAGGGGACGGAGACCAAGAAGACGAGGCGCCATTCGATCGGAGCCAGCACGCCGCCGAGGACGAGTCCGACGAACGAGCCGGTGACAAGGGCGACGCCGTTGATGCCCATGGCCTTCCCCCGCTCGTTCGAAGGGAAAGCGTCAGTCAGGATGGCGCTCGAGTTCGCGAAGAGGAAGGCACCCCCTACCCCCTGGCCGACGCGCATGAGGATGATCCAGAGTGCACCGCCACTCCCAGTCATGAACGTGACGGAAAGCAGGATCGAGAACACCGTGAAGATCGCAAAGCCCAAGTTGTACATGCGGACCCGTCCGTACATGTCCCCCACCCGTCCCAGGCTCACGACGAGCACCGCCGTAACCAGCAGGAAGCCCATGAAGACCCAGAGGAAATACGACGTATTTCCCGGCGCGAGCGGCTGCAGGGCGATGCCCCGGAAGATGTCGGGCAGCGAGATCAGCAAGATGGACTGATTGATCGTCACCATCAAGATGCCGAGCGTCGTGTTCGACAGAGCCACCCACTTGTAGCGGTCGTTGCGGGGCTCGTTGGAGGCCGCTGCCACTGGCGTCGTCAGTCGACCATGGGTCATCGGTCGATCGCTCGGTGCTCACTGACTTCGGCCTCTGTACCCGTCACGGCAGACCCACCGCCCCGCACCACGCGGAAAGTGAGAGAGCGCTCCCTTTGTGCCTCCGACATCTCGCCTCGCATCGCACCCAGTCTTTCCGGACTGACCCGATCGGCCAGGGTCCTTGCCCTGCCCACCGCAATCAGATCTGCAGACTATATAGTCTGCCAATGGACTTGCCCGGGGAGGGGGTGGAAAGGGCGCGGGTGGACAGTGACCTGGCCGTGGAGCTCGGCGCGGTTCTCACGCGCATCTACTCGTTCCTTCGAGTGGCGATCCTTCCCGAAGGGATGACTCTGACCCAGGCCTCGGCCCTGGCCACGCTGCGGGATCAAGGGCCGCAACGGGTGACCGATCTCGCCACCCGAGAAAGGGTGCGTCAACCCACCTGCACCGGCCTCGTCAACCTGATGGAGGAGCAGGGGTGGGTCCGACGGCGGGCGGACGCCTCGGACCGCCGCGCCGTCATGGTCGAGCTCACGGATCAGGGCCACCGAGCCCTGGCCGCCATCACCGACGCCCGGGCCCAGGTGCTGGAGCGTTATCTCGGGGCATTGTGCGACGTCGATCGCGCTGCACTGGCGCACGCGCTCCCGAGTCTTTCGAAGCTGATCGAGTCCCGGGAGCAGGGGAGCCACGCCTGAGGCCGTGATGACAGCGGGTGTGCCTGCCCGCCGGTCGACCGTGACAGCTCAACCGGAGCGGAATGTCCGGCCTCGCGCACGTGAAGGTGCGCGCGACGCGCTCGACCCCACCGTCATCTGACCGTGACCGGCAAGGGGGTCGAGGCGATCCCGTTCGCGACCACGACGACCGTTGCCGCTCCTGCCGGCGCTCCCTTCGGCACCTGGAAGCGGGTGTGGGAAGGCAGGCCAGGCGTGACCGCCATCGACGACATGTCGAAGGTCCGGGCATAGACGACACGCCGGGTTCTGGAATACGTAAGGCGGACGAGCAGGTAATCGGTCGCGCTCTGGTAGTCGCGCCGTAGGAGGCACCTTCGGTGACGCCGTTGAGCTGCCGGCCGGAGATCGAGTAGGTACCGCCGGCGCGAGATCGCGCGGCACTCTGCTGATCACCGGCATCCAGCTGGCGTTCGGAGCTCCGCCGCCGTTGTAGACCTCCATCTGGCCAACACGGTCGTTGAAGAGGACCTGACCCGTCGGCAACACCAGCATGTAGCCCCAGTTCGACTCCAAGGACGCCGCGTACGGAGGGCCTTGCACTCGGGTCACGGTGCTTCCGTTGAACACGAAGAAGTACGAGGGGGTGTGATAGAGCCCGGGGCTCGCGTCGATCAGCACGTCGCCGTCGGGGAGGACGGCCGCAGGGCCATCAGCGACGTGGATCTGCTGGCCGTTGATCACGGGAAAGCTCGGGGCTCCCGACCACCCACCGGTGGCCACGTCGAAGACGGCGTTCTGTCCGGTGTCGCCGACGACGAGGACGGTGCCGTTGGGAAGCAGCACCTGCGGTCCGATCTCGTCCCCGCCGGATGTGACGACCGGAACTGGAAACGTACCGGCTTCGGACCAGGTCCCCGAGGTGGGGTCGTACACTTCCGCATATCCGGGGTCGGGTGTGACACCTCGCCTGAGGCCGACAGCCAGCACCTTGTCGATCGGGAGCAGCGTGAAGCCTTCTTCTTCGTTGTTGTCCACCTGGCCCGTTCCGGTTTTGGTCCAGGTGAGCGTCGAGGGGTCGAGCAACGCCTGGCTCTTGTTCGTGTAGTTGCCAGATCCCCCGAGCATGAAGGTGCCATTGGCGAGGACGACGGACGGCGCGTCCCCGATCGTGCCCCATGTCGCTCCGACCGGCGGTTCGACGCTCGTCCAGTGGTTCGTGAGCGGCTGGTAGACGGCCCCGAGGTTCGTGAGTGCGCCTGTGTGACCCAGGTTGTCCTCGCCGCCTTCGATGATGTCCCGCCCGTCCGGTAGCACGGCCGACGCGAAGCTGATTGGGCCGTAGCCAGTGGGCAAGGAGGCGATCTGGCGCCATGAGCCGTCCACGTAGCTATCCATGCTGTTGGGCGTGAGGAGCCACCAGCCAGGTGCTCCGGAATTCGATGGACCCTGGTCCTGCACCATCACGGCTCCATCCGTGAGGAGCAGCATGGTCCCGGGGTGCAGCCGGCCCGGAACGGAGATCGTTTGCCACAGCGGGACGGCGCGCGGACTCGCCGCCGCCAACACCGGACTGTTCACGATGTTGACGGCGGTGCTTACGAGCAGGGCGAGCGCGGCC
>JAJYWG010000200.1 GCA_021791615.1 Actinomycetes bacterium | reverse complement strand
TCCGATTCCATCTCGACACATCGGCGGAGGAGATGCAGGGCCACGTCAAAGTCAGCACTCTGACCGCCTGACCAGGTAGGTCGCTCCTCGATTGGCGCCTCGGACATCCGCCGTGGTAGCCCTGCTCCGTGCCGATGCGCTTCGAGCGATCCCAGAACCTCATCGTCCGGCCGGTCGTCGCTTCCGAGATTGCCCGGTTCGATGCGCTGCTTGACGAGCACCACTGGTTGGGCCGGGGCCTGGTCGGCGAGACATTGCGCCACATCGCGCTGATCAATGACGAGTGGGTCGGCCTCGTCGGCTACGGATCGCCCGCGCTCACCTGTTCTGCACGGGACCGCTGGATCGGATGGGCGCCCTCGGTCCGTTACCGGCGGCTGCGCTTCGTCGCGAACAACCAACGGTTCTGCATCCTGCCCGCTGGCCGCTACGACAACGTCGCGTCCGCGGTGTTGTCCGCCTCGCTGCGCCGTCTTGCCTCGGACTGGGAGATCGCTTGGGGCCACCCGGTGGTGCTCGTCGAGACGTTCACCGACCCGGCCCTCCACGCCGGCACCTGCTACCGGGCCACGAACTTCGAGATGGTCGGCGAGACCTCGGGCTGGAGGCGCAGTCGGGGAAGCTTCGTCCATCACGGGCAGGTGAAGCGCGTCTGGGTGCGCCCGCTGCGGAGAGGCGCACCACGGGTCCTTTCCGGGGTCTTCGACCATCCGATCATCGCTGCCAGCCCGAGGAGGACTTCCGTCATCGACTGCAACACGCTGGACTTCGACTCGAAGACAGGGCTGCTCGCCCGGCTCGAGGCCATCCCCGAGCACCGGATGGCGAGGGGCATCCGCCACTCGACTGCGTCGGTCATCGCAATCGCGGTCGTCGCGGTGCTGTCGGGTGCGAGGAGCTTCGTCTCGATCGGCGAGGTTGCAGCGGAGTTGCCCCAAGAAGTGCTGGCACGGCTCGGGGCGAAGTTCCATCCGGTCCAGGAGCGTTACGTCACCCCGTCGGAGCCGACGATCCGTCGCCACCTCCAGGCGATCGACGCCGGCGTGCTCGACCAGGTGGTCGGCTCCTGGCTCTACGACCAGTCGGCGGTGAGGACCGCTTCCCTCGTCGGCATCGCTGTCGACGGCAAGGCACTGCGTGGTGCCCGACAGCCAGACGACAAGCGCACGTTTCTCTTCGCCGGCATGCTCCACCAGAACGGTGCGGTCATCGCCCAGACCGAGGTCGACTCGAAGACCAACGAGATCAAGGCGATGCGGCCGCTGTTCGAAGGCAGGGGTTCGCTGGCCGGCTCGGTGGTGACCGCCGACGCGATGCACGCGCAACGCGACCACGCGGCCTTCCTCGTCGACGAGATGGGCGGCGACTACCTGGTCGGCGTGAAGTCGAACCAACCCAGCCTCCAAGAGGCGGTCGAGTCCCTCCCCGGAGGGTCTTGTTCCCCCTGAGCACGAGACGACCGACCGGGGACACGGCCGGATCGAACGCAGGTACGTCTCGGTCGCGCCGGTTCCCGAGGGCCTCTTCCCCAACGCTCGCCAGGCGGTCAAGGTCGTACGCGACCGAGCGAACCTCGCCGACGAGTCCTCGTCGATCGAGACGTCCTACTTCGTCACCAGCCTTGCGCCCGAACGCGCGGGTCCGGAGGAACTCGCCGAGCTCATCCGAGGTCACTGGGGCATCGAGAACCGTGTGCACTGGGTACGGGACGTGACCTTCGACGAGGACCGGTCCCAGATCCGGGTGGGCAACGCACCACGGGTCATGGCGACCCTACGCAACCTGGCGATCGGTGCACTCCGGATTGCCGGCCACACCAACATTGCCGCCGGGATTCGCGCCGTCGGCCGCAACGTCACCCGGGCGCTCGATCTCCTCGGCCTCTGACCGCAGGACTTTGACGTTCACCCTGCCGGTCAGCCGACCGTCCAGGTGCTGGATCAGCATGGCATTCGCTTGCCGACATCCGAGTCAGCCTTCCACCAAGCACCTGATCTTCCACCGCCGGCGTACCCAATCATACTGTCTGCCTCGGGCGTACTTCCTCAGGCAATCGTTGAGATGGACCTCGAATGGTGTGGTGCGCCTACGGGGCCGGTTCAGTTCACCATTGAGTTCGCGGGCTGGCAATCTCCGCTCACCATCCCAGTCTCAGGTGTGACGCCAAGCGGGTTCACGCCTGGATCATGTTCGGCGGCCGGGGTGCCATCGCTGTTAGCGGTGGACTACGTGCGCGGCTTTGGGAAGAACGGCATTATCTATCCTTAACGGAGCGGATTTCTGACGCACTCTAGTCTATCCTCTGAACTAATTGTCACAAAGGTAGTGATATTATGTCAGCCCTTAGAGACATGTCGCGCCGAACATTTTTGCAACGTCTCGGAGTCGGTTCGGCTCTAGCCCAGCCTCTTCACGCCGGCATTGTGGATACGGTCGGGAGCGATTGAACGGTGCCCGCGTCCCCGCGTGGCGCTGATTTCGGCTCGCGGAGCGGACGGCGCCGGTGATCGAGGCAGTTGTCGGGGTCAAAAGTGACCAGACACCTGCGTTGGGACGCGTATGGCCAAGCTGGTGCCGACTGACGGGGTCTGAGATCGTTCAGGTGATGAGCTCGACGCGGCGGTAGGCGTCAGCGAGCACGTCGGTGGTCGGCCAGTTCTCGATGATGCGCACGATGCGGCGTCGCGCCGAGTGCACGAGACGGCCGGGAGCGTGGAAGATGCCCCACCGGAGTGCCTTGGGCTTCGCGTCGCGCCAGACGCCTGGCAAGCAGAGGAGCTGGAACCACCGCACGAGGTCTGCGGCCAGGACGACGACCATGAGCCAGGTGGCGTTGTCCTCGAAGCTCGTGAAGGGAAAGCGGGTGAGCCCCGAGTCCTTCAGGCGGCAGATGTGCTGTTCGACATGCGCGTGCGCCCGCATGGTGACGTCGAGATCTCTCGGGTCGCCGTCCTGGTCGGTGTAGAAGCCCCAGTAGCGGTAGTCGAGAGAGGGGAAGAGGCTGCGCTGGGCGCCGGGGTGGAGTGGCTCACGCCGGACGATGAGCCGGGTTCCTTCGGGCAGCTTGCGATCCTCGATCAAGCTCGTGAGCTCGGCCACCGCCGCGCCATCCTTGGCTTCGCCGTCTTGGGCGAGGGCAGGGAGCCACACTTCTTCGATCCCGATGGCGTCGAAGATGGCAGCGGTGATCTGGGCGTTGGAGCGGGCCGAGACGTAGAAGCCGACGTGGCGCTCCCTGCACGCCTTCAAGAAGTCCTCGGTGCAACCGGCCGAGTCGGCTCGCACCACTACCGCTTTCTCGACCAGCTCGCGACCGTCACCGGCCCGGTGTCCGGCGGCGACGTCACCGGGCAGTTGGGTGATGGCTGAATCGAGCACGCTGATGTGATCGGCCACCGTGTTGGCCCCGGCGTTGCCCGGCCGAAGAAGCGCCGAGAGCGTCTCGCCGGTCGCGTCGGCAAAGCAGAACATCGGGTGGAACCCGTAGCCGCCCTTGTAGGTGGGAGCCGCCTGCTCCTTGTTCTCCGAGTGGATCTCGACCAACGAGGCGTCGATGTCCAAGACGACCGGGTCCTTGCCCTTGGTCGCCTGCGAGCGCCGCCAGTGGGCCCGGTGATCGCCCTGGTCGCCGTGCTGACGGTCTTGCTGAACGGCCTCTCGACGGGACTGGTCGACTCGGGGATCCCGGTTGCGGACCATTCCGCTCACGAACCTCGCCTTCCAGCCGAAGGCCAATGCGACGTTCTCGCAGCCGACGCTCGACGCGGGGACGTTCCGCGCCCAGGGTCGTCAGCGGGGGATCCGCGCCGAGCCGCTGGGCCTCACGTTCTTCAACGCCAAGGACCCGGGGGGTGCGTCGTTCTCCGTCGCTCTGGTCGGGGACGCGCCGGGTGGCTTCATGGCCCCGGGGTGGCGGGCGGGTCCGAGCTCGGCCGTACGCCGACAGGGGTCGTCGTCTCAGGGGGCGTCGCGGATGACGGCGTGCGCGTCGACGACCGGATCGTGCTCGGTCGGGCACGGGTCGTGCTGCACGTGGTCGGGCTCGCTCGCACGTCCCTCTACCGCCGTGCCCGCCACAAGGACGAGCTGGTGGACCAGTGCCTGGAGCGAGCCTTCGGGCCCGTCAGCGCCAGCCGGCGGGCGCGCCGGGGGGTCCCGCCGGTGGCGCCACCGGCGGAG
>JAJYWG010000117.1 GCA_021791615.1 Actinomycetes bacterium | reverse complement strand
TGTTGTGCACGAGAAACTCGTCTTCACGACTTGCCCTTGGGTGTAGGTCCCGCCGCTCGTCGGGGAGGAGATCTTCGCCGTCGGTGGTGTGTACATGTAGAAAATGACGTGGACGGAGCCGGTCTCGATCACTCCAGCGTTCGAGATTGTGCGTGTCGTGGCGTCGTTGCGGATCCAACTCGATCCCGCTCCTCCACCACCGGCACCCTCCCCGTCGGTGAGGCCATCACCACCCCCGCCGCCACCGACGAAGCCTCCACCTCCACCCCCGCCACCGGAGTGCCCTTGCGTCGCGTCATTGACTGATGTGTTGGCTTCACCGTTAGCACCGCTGGTGGCGGCTCCCGAGGTGGCGTTTGTCCCTCCGTTCCCGCCGGGAGCGCCGCCTGTACCAAGGCCGCCACCCGTGCCACCGGGACCTTTCCCCGTTGTCGTGGGATCGGCATGTGTGGAGCCAGCCGCTCCGGTGCCGCCACCGCCGGCGTGAATCCCCTTCTGGAACGCTTCACCGCCACCTCCGCCGCCGGCGGCCACTGCGAGCAGATTGGTAAGTCCGCTGGCTGTGGTGGGGGCAATGGCCGAAGACGTGCACGTTGTTCCGAGGCAGATGGCGCTCGACCCTCCGCCACCACCGCCGGAGCCGGCTGGGAAAGGACCCGGACTTGTGCCTAGATGTGTGAAGTAATATCCCTTCGCGCCCACACCACCAGTGCTCCATCCGGAGCCCCCAGGCGCTGTCTGTACGGAATTTGTGTACACAGGTTTCGTTGTGCCTGCACTTCCTGCACATCCAGCGATAGCCGTGATCTTGGTTCCAGGACTCACGGTGAAGTCAGCGTAGACTACGGCGCCAGGGCCGCCAGAGCCCTGGTATCCGCTCCCTGTGT
Organism: Actinomycetes bacterium; assembly: GCA_021791615.1. Next base: position 24,116 of record JAJYWG010000117.1, on the reverse strand, counting down.
TGCCATCCTTTGCCAGTGTTCGGGAGTAGTCACCCCAACCGCCCTCGCCCCCGCCTCCGCCGTAGAGTTGCACCTCCATGGCGTAGGTACCCTGGGGCGCAGTCGTCGTACTGACCGCCCCACATGTGGTGGGCCCTGACCAGAGTTGTGTGGACGTCGCGCCGGCGGGCGAAGCGCTCAGGACACTGACGGCAACGCCCGAGAGGAGGATCAGCGCACACAGCGACGACAACCGCGCCTTCAGAGATCGCTTCATCAGCTCCCTTCCTGGCAAGCTCAAGGGAGCTGGCCGCCGGTACACGTTTCGCGGACGAGGTGAACCCGCAGGTCCAGACATGCGGACTGTACACGAATCAGGGGACGCTCCGCACGCCTCGTCGCGTAGAGCGGGCAATGCGGGTGATTGTTTCGATTATCTTGGAAACCTACCAAGGGGTTGGCGCTCCATCACCTACGTTGTTTCCCTCAGCGCAATTGAAGCAGGAGTACATTACTTCGTCGACTCTGCACGTTTCGTCGAACCACTTCGGATTGCCAATGAAGTTGCAGGTGTGAAGTGGCTTCGCGCCAAAAGATGCCGCTCATCGCCCGGGAAGATGTGTGAGTCCCACCTGGTGGTGGGGTTTGGGGTAGCGGGAGGATCCACCACATAGGTGGGTCACCGGGGTGATCCTCGACGTGTTCCTATCCGAACGCACGAGGGAGAACACTCCGATGACCACCCTCGAACAGTCTGATCTGTCCGCGCTGTTCGTCGAGCCCAGCCGGCAATCCTCGCAACATTGGAGCGGAAGCCACACTTCGGTTCAACACCGATGGAAAGTGGGCACTGAGAAGTAGATCGAAGCCATACCTCATAACGACATGTAATTACTGTAAAATCGGCCTCCATACGAGGGGCCGGGACCGAGGCTGGATACCGGACAAGGCGCGGTCAGACCACCCTTGGGTCAGAACCCGATGTGAAGAGGCTGTTTCCGGTGCCTCCTGGCAGAGCCCGCCGGCGAATGGGTCTCCACCGTTCCAGCGGCTCCGTCGACGGAGCCGCTGGCCGTCGGGAGCCGGGCGACCCTTGAATGGCGAGAGCCGGTTCGTTCGGCCTCAGTCGTTCAGCGCCAGGCCGTCGAGAACTTCGGCGAATTTCTCCCGTGCCGCCTGGCGGCGGGTGGGGATGTGCTCGGTGGGGATCTCAGCCGGCGTGTAGCCACGAAGCGTCCTTCGGGCCACCGTGGCCCGGTGCACCTCGTCGGGACCGTCGTAGATGCGGGCCGCCCGGGCGGCACGGTACATGGCCTCCAACGGGAGGTCACAGGAGAAGCCGAGCGAGCCGTGCACCTGGATGGCTCGGTCGATCACGTCGTAGAGAACTTTGGCGCCGAAGTACTTGATCATGGCGATCTCGACCCGGGCCGCCGCCGCACCGTGGCGATCGATCGTCCAGGCCGCGTGCAGGGTCATGAGCCGTGCCGCTGACATCTCGGCCATGGAGTCCGCCACCCAGTTCTGCACCGTCTGCTTCTCGGCCAGCAGCGAGCCGTGGGCGTATCGCGAGACCGCCCGCTCGCACAGCATGTCCAGTGCCCGCTTGGACTGCCCGAGCCAGCGCATGCAGTGGTGGATTCGCCCCGGGCCCAGTCGGGCCTGGGCCAGCTGGAATCCCTCACCCTCGAGCCCTATGAGGTTCTCCACTGGCACCCGGACGTCGTCGTAGCGGATCTCGGCGTGGTTCCCGAACCTGCCGAAGGGAGCGTCGGGATCCTCCATGCTGGCCACGTCCCTCACGATCTCGACACCGGGCGTGTCGGCGGGCACCAGGATCATCGACGATCCCTGGTAGGGGTGCACGTCAGGATTGGTGACGGCCATCACGATGAGGAAGTCGGCGACGGACCCGTTGGTGGTGAACCACTTGTGGCCGTTGATCACGTACTCGTCACCGTCGCGCGTAGCCCTCGTGGACAGGAGGGTCGGATCGGAGCCCGCCGTGTTCGGCTCGGTCATCGAGAACCCGCTCCTGAGCTTCCCGTCGAGCAGCGGCTGGAGCCACCTCGCCCGCTGGTCCTCGCGCCCGCTGGCCTTGATCCCCACGGCCAGCATCTCGGCATTTCCCGAATCCGGGGCATTGTTCCCGAACACCACCGGTGCATACGGCGACTGTCCGAGGATCTCGTGCATGAGGCCGAGGCGCACCTGCCCGAAGCCCATTCCCCCGAGCTCATGCGGGAGATGGGCAGCCCACAGCCCCCTCTCACGAACCTGTTCCTGGAGCGGAGCGACGACTTTGAGCACCTGGTCGTACGTCAAGTCGAGGGTCTCGAACGGGAACACCTCGTCACGCACGAAACCTCTCATCCACTCCAGTTCCACCTCGAACTCGGGCTCGGTGGAGAAATCCCAGGCCATGATCTTCCCTTCCCTCTCGAACCAGTGCACAACGCCGCGGTTGGCGCCGTTCCCCCGTCTTCCCACTACCGTAGGCCCGTGGCCGACACGCAGGAGAACCCGACCAAGCGCCGCCCGATCGCCCTCCGCGCCGGAGCAGCAAGGCGGCCCGCGACGTCCGATGCCCCACTTGAGCCACTGAGCGCCGCTCAGCGAGCCGTCCTTGCGGCAGCCGAGACGGCGCTGCTCGACGAGGGCCGTCTGCTCGAAACCGAAGAGCTCAGCCGTCTCTCCACCCTCCCTGACGGCGCGGTCCCGAGCCTGGCAGCACTTGCCCACCAGGTGCGCCTGGCGCGTTGCGGTCCGGCCGTCGAGATCGAGGGCATTCTGTCGGCAAAGACCGGGGGATGCCCTGAGGACTGCCATTTCTGCTCGCAGTCGTCCCGCTTCGAGACCACGGTGAAAGCCACGCCGTTCCTCGACACCGGAGAAGTCCTGCGCGCCGCTCGCGAGACGGCCGATCTCGGCGCCTCCGAATTCTGTATCGTCCTGGCCGTTCGCGGTCCCGACGAGCGCCTTCTCTCGAGGATTCTCGAGCTGGTCCCGCTCGTGCGCCAGGAAACGGGTTTGCAGGTTGCAGTCAGCGCGGGTGTGCTCGAAGAAGAGCAAGCCCGCAGGTTGGCCGAGGGTGGGGTGCATCGCTACAACCACAATGTCGAGACGGCCCGCTCGTTCTTTCCGTCGGTCGTGACGACGCACCGGTGGGAGGAGCGAGCAGAGACCTGTCGGCTCGTACGCCGGTACGGGATGGAGCTCTGTTGTGGTGCCCTGCTCGGCATGGGAGAGACGGATGCGCAACGCGTCGAGCTCCTCACCCAGCTCCAAGAGCTCGACCCGACCGAGGTGCCGGTGAATTTCCTGAACCCGCGCCCGGGAACCCCGCTCGGAGATCGCCCCGTCATGGACGCCTGGGAAGCGCTCAAGTGGATCGCTCTGTTCCGGCTCGCTCTCCCCGACGTGATCCTTCGCTACGCCGGAGGTCGGGAGGTGACCTTGAGGGACCTCCAGGCGATGGGGATGACGGCCGGTATCAACGCGCTGATCGTGGGGAACTACCTGACGACGCTCGGGCGCTCAGCCAGTGAAGACCTCCAGATGCTCAATGACCTTCGCATGCCAATCTCGGCGCTCACCGGCGCACTTTGAGCGTGCGCGTAGAGCACTCCGAACCGACACGCTTCTGCACGGGATGCGGGAGCCCCAGTGGCCGGTGTGGAGGTTGTGGCCGCCCCCTCGATCCACCCCGGTACTGCCCGCGATGCGGGACGTGGATGGCCGTCACCGTCACTCCTCGGGGGTGGTCGGCTCGATGCCGGTCGCACGGAGAGATCCGCTCCTCCCGACCCGGTCCCCGGTCCGATCCTCGGTCCGGTCCCCGGTCCGATCCTCCTTCTGGTCCTCAGCCAGCTCCGCGGTGAGGTGGAAGCGGTTCCTGCCCAGCTCCTTGGCCCGGTACATCGCCATGTCGGCCCGCCGCAGGATCTCGTGAGGCCGTTCTCCGGGCTTGCCAATGGAGATCCCAATACTCGCCGACACGGCGGCTTGGACATCGTCACCCAGGTCGACGGGAAGCTGGCACATGTCGATCAGCCGACGCGACACTGATATCGCACGGTCAGCGGTGAGGACGTTCCCCTGGGTCCCGCCGATGGCCTCGAGCACGACGCAGAACTCGTCTCCCCCGATCCGAGCGACGAAATCCTCGGGTCGCACGCACTTTCGGAGCCGGTCCACGATGGTCAAGAGGAGGCGATCGCCGGCCTGGTGACCATGAGTGTCGTTCACCTCCTTGAACCGGTCCAGGTCGAGGTACAAGACGGCAAAGGAGTCACACGTCCGCTGTGCGCGCTTGACCGACATCTCCAGGTGCTCGAGGAGGAAACCGCGATTGGCCAGACCGGTCAGGGGATCATGGGTGGCCTGCTGGAGCAGCTCGAGCTCGTGCTCCTTGCGGTCGGTGATGTCACGGCCATTGACCACCACTCCGTGGATTCCCGGAGTGATCAGCTGGTTCGTCGCGATGTACTCCATCCAGTGCCAGCGTCCGTCGGTGAAGCGCACTCGCATCTGACCGCTGGCCGACCCCCCTTCAGCCTCGAGCATCTTCGCGAAAGCGTCCAGCGACGCGTCGAGATCGTCGGGGTGGACTGCCTCGGCAACCGTGCGTCCGACGACAAGACCGATGCCTGTCTGCTCACCTACATCGATCACCTGCGCCGATGGACTGGCGTACGTGACGATCCCATCGGCATCCACTACCACGATCAAGTCGCTGGAATGCTGGACCAGCGCGGCAAACCTGTGCTGCTGGGCTTCGAGTGCCTGCTGTACCTGCTCTTTGCGCATGGTGGCTGTGCGCATGTACATGCCCATCGCCACCAGGCCGGCAGCGGCCAAGGTGGCGAGTCCATACACGGCAGGCGGATGGACCTCGGATGGCACGACCCCGAAGGCGACGCCCGTGGTGCCGACGGCAATCGCCACCATCGCCCAGGCGATGGCCCAGAGACCGGCGGTACCACCGAAGTTCGTGAGAGTGTCCCCAATGGTGTAAAAGAGCCCGATCGCCAGCATCGGTCCCCATCCGGTGATGTAGATGCACAGTGCGACGACTCCCGTCTTGGACGCGATGCGAGCGTGGAGCTGCCACGTCGCGCAACCCTGCTGCCAGACATCGGCAGCAAAGCTCACGACGGCGGCGCCGACGACCGCCGTTGCGACGACCCACAGTGGTTGGCGAGTCGCCCACCCCAGGCGCCCAACACCCCAGATCAACACCGAAGCCACGACGACAGCGACAACGCCGAACGGAGCATCGCGACGCCACCGCCGCCCCATGGGACCCCTCGACAACGGAGCCTCTTCGGCTGCTACCTCCGCCATTCGCCGCGCTACCCCCTCGCGCCAAACCGCCGACGCCCATTCCACACTATGCCCATCTGCGACACGGTTCGCAGGGGCGCGGCGACGCCGGCGGACCCCCGATCAGCCAGCGGTGATCTCGAGGGCCGAAGTGAAGTGCCGGTAGGGCGCCCCGGGAAGGAAGTCGGCCGGTACGGCGCCGGCGTCGCTGTACCGGGTCACGTCGAACACGTTGGACGACAGGACGCCCTCTTCACGAGCGACGCCGCACAAGGTGAGCTCAGCGGCTCCTTCAAAGGCCCGGCTCGGAGCGGTCCTTCCAGCCTGCAACGACTCGTACAGAGCGATGGGCTGCCTGCCCACCAGGCAGTACTCACACTCCCCCTCCACACCTCCGACCCGGCGTCCCACCATGACGTGGTGGTGCCCGTCGTCGATGATGTAGACGGTCTCGTCCCCGTCGCCGATCGCGTCGCGGATGGGTGGGTGGCGCTCACCGGCGGGCAGCAGGTGCCATTGGATGTGGCGACGGTCCTTCATCGCCCACAGGGGTGAGGGTGGAATGGTCCCCTGGGGCTCGTCGTCGTCCAGCGGGGTGGAATGGTCCGGACCGACCAGCGGCTCGGTCTGCACCCGCAGCTCAGGTGCGGCAATGATGTCTCCCGGGCGAGGACGGACACCCGACCCTTCCTTCACCTCCTCGCCCCACCGTTGGTCGGCGGGGCCGACTGCCTCGTCTGGTCGTCCTTGCGTACCGTCCGCGACGCTACCGTCGTCCACAGGGGTCACCTCCAGTCCCGACCGCCGCCGGTCGGCTCATCTGCACCACTGTAGAGGCCAGTACGGTGGGGTCATGGGTCTCGAGACCACGATGACACGCGGCGCCGTCTTTCGGCAAAGCTCCGCTCGGGGTCAGGCGGCTTTTCGGAGGGCTCGTGCCTGATCGAGCGGAGATCTCCCGGGTCCGGCCCGGCACCGATGTCGTGCTACGCAACCAACGTGTCGTCACCCTCCGCCCGCTCGAAGCTGACGACTCCAGCAGGGTCGCCGAGCTCTGGCGCCGCCTGGACGCGAACGACCGCCGCCGGTTCTTGGACCTGGCCCACCTTCCGGTGGACACTCCGGAAGCCGTGGCGTCGCCCCGTCCCGGCCGCATTGCAGGAGTGACGGCCATCGTTCGCGACGGCACGCGAACCCGTGTGGTCGGGATCGCCCGTTACGAACGGTCATCGGGGGAGTCGACGGGGATCGACGACGCTGCCCAGTTCATGGTGTTCGTCGATCCCTCCTGGCGCCGTACCGGGCTCGGGACGGTTCTCGTGCGCCAACTGGCGGAGTCGGCCCGCCACGCCGGCATCGGGTGCCTCCTCAGCGACGTGCCGGCGGGAGACACGGCACTGTCCAGGCTGCTGGGGGATCTCGGGCTGGACTACCAAGAGCAAGCTGCAGGAACCTGGGTCCACGCCCGGGTGATGGTCCACGAGACGGATGCCTACTTGGAGGCCGTTCTCGCCGACCAGCGCGCAGCGGCCCGCAGAGCCCTCGAACCGTTCCTCCGTCCCCAGAGCATCGCGTTGGTCGGAGCGAGCGATGATCCCACCAGCATCGGAAATCTGCTCATGGTCAACGTCCGAGCCAGCGGGTACGCCGGCGCGCTCTACCCGGTCAACCCCAACCACACGTCCGTTGGGGCGCTCGAGGCATACCCCGACCTCCGCTCGTGCCCGACGTCGCCCGATCTGGCGGTCGTCGCCGTGCCGGCGCCAGCGGTGGCCGGTGTGCTCGACGACGCGGCCGCCTCGGGCATCCGAGCCGTCTGCGTGATCTCGGCTGGCTACGCGGAGAGCGGGCCGGCCGGGAAAGCGCTCCAAGACGAGCTCGTCCAGCGTGCCCGCACTGGCGGGATACGCCTCATCGGTCCCAACTGCATGGGCCTCGCCAACGGCGGACCCGAGCCGCGTTTCAACGCCACCTTCAGCCCCACCTTCCCTCCCGCGGGACGCCTCGCTTTCATCTCCCAATCGGGTGGGCTGGGGCTCGCGGCTCTCGCCCTTCTCACCGGCCCGGGAGTGGGGATGAGTGGCTTCGTGTCGGTCGGCAACACGGCCGACCTCGGCCCCAACGATCTCCTGCTCTACTTCGACGACGACCCGACAACTGATTTCGTCCTCGCGTACCTCGAATCAGTCCCTGAACCTCGGCGCTTCGCCCGGATCACCCGCGGCGTGTCTCGGCGTACCCCGATCGTGGTCATCAAGTCGGGCCGTACCAGCGCTGGGAAGCGGGCAGCTTCCTCCCACACTGCGGCGATGGCTGCCGGTGAGCGAGCGGTCGATGCCCTCTTCCGCCAAGCCGGCATCATCCGTGCCGACACCCTCCAAGCGATGTTCGACATCGGGACGGTGCTTTCGACCAAGGCAGTTCCCGGAGGACGGAGGGTCGCGGTCGTGACCAACGGCGGCGGGCCCGGGATCTTGGTGGCCGATGCCTGCGAAGCAGCGGGGCTCCTCGTCCCTGTGCTCTCCGAGACCACCCAGGCGACGTTGCGCTCGGGGCTCCCCGCGGAAGCGGCAGTGGGGAACCCCGTGGACATGGTGGCCACCGCATCGGCCGGGGACTATGCGCGCGCACTGCGAACGTTGGGGAACACCGGTGAAATCGACGCTGTCATCGCGGTATTCATCCCTCCGTTTCTCACCAAAGCCGAGGACGTCGCGGCCGAGATCGCCCGGGTGAGCCGAGAGCTGCCTCCGCCGATCTCGGTGGCGGCAGTGTTCATGACAGACGAAACACCACCGACGATCCTGGCTCAGTCCGGCGTTCCGACGTTTCGCTATCCCGAGCAGGCGGCGATCGCCCTGGGCCGTATCGCCCAGTGGGTCGAGTGGCGAAATCGCCCGGTGGGCCGGGTCATCGTCCCCTCGGACATCGACCAAGTCCAAGGACGTTCGGCAGTCGACGCATTCCTGGCCACCTCACCGGGAGGCGGATGGCTCGGTCCCCGGGATGCCGAGCAGCTCCTCGCCGCCTACCGGATCCCGATCGTCAGGACGCGTCATGTGACGACGCCCGAAGAAGCGGCGACGGCCCAGGCCGAGATAGGCGGGACCGTGGTGGTCAAAGTTGCTGCCGCCATCCACAAGAGCGACGTCGGCGGAGTACTGGTGGGGCTGGACACACCGAATGGCGCGTCCGACGCCGTCACGGCGATCCGAGAGTCCCTCGCCCGAGCCGGAATGGCCGAGCATGGTCATGAGTTCCTCGTCCAAGAGCAGGTGCTGGACGGGGTGGAGATGATCGTGGGCGTCAACCATGATCCAGCCTTCGGCCCACTGGTGCTGATCGGCCTGGGTGGGAGCAATGTCGAGCTCCTCGGCGACGTGGCACTCCGCCTTACGCCCCTATCCGACGTGGACATCGACGAGATGCTTCGCTCCCTTCGAAGCTACCCACTGCTCACGGGCTACCGGAACTCTCCACCCATGGATGTTGCTGCTCTGGCCGAGCTCCTCCATCGCGTGAGTGCACTGGTGGAGGACATTCCCGAAATTGCCGAGCTCGATTTGAACCCGGTTTTCGTGCGGCGGCACGGTGTGGTGGTGGCTGACATCAGGATCCGACTGCAGCCCGGCTGACGCTCTCGGCTTCGCCATACCGAGAGGAACGGACGACAGGCTTGGAATCGCTCAGCGCCGCTCGAGGACCCAGTCGGCCAGCAGGCGCTCGTCGCCCGGAGTGACCAGGACGAGGACGCCCTCGTGCTGCTCGAGCCACTTCCGGTTGGCAACGTGGAGCTCGTCGGCTGGATCGAACTGGTTCAGCACGACCACCAGGTCGTCATGCACCTGGCTGTTCGGCCCTTCCAAAGGAGTGAGCGAGAGCCGCCCGGCCGCAATCCCTGGGGCATCCACGGATCTCGTGGCGAATGCCCACAAGCACAGACGCACGTCGTGGATAATCCCCAAACCCGCACCCGCAACGATCACCACCGAGTCGGGCCGGAGCAGCCCGAGGAGGTCCAGGCCGTCACCGTCGTCGGCTTGAGGTGAGCCCACTCCACCGGCCGTCTCCACCAGTCCGACCGATCGCTGCCCGTCTGAGGGGGTGAGCGGTCCGCTGGCATCGATCGGCCAGACGATCTCTTGCAGCAACTCGCTCAGCAACAGGGGTGCTTGACCGAGGGCGTGGGCCGCCATCGGGGGTGCCATCGCAACCGGGTACCACCGGTGCTCGGGACACACCTCGAAGGGATGCTCGCCGGTGGCGGCAGCCAGGAGCGCGGCGTCGGTCGACCCAGGATCGTCATCGGGAGCGAATGATTGCGCGGGTTTGCGGGCCCACACCTGGTGCCCGCCGCTCGCCAGCACCTTGAGCAGCCGTACCGACACCCAGGTCTTCCCGACGTCAGTCCCGGTCCCGACAACTGCGACCAACCGATCCGGCCGTCCTCCCACTAGCACCGGCGTCCACCTTCGAGATGTTCGAGGGCGCGCACCAACTGGTCGACGTGCTCGACCTGGTGGGCGGCCGACACGGTCACGCGCAGCCGGCTCGTGCCATGAGGCACGGTCGGGGGGCGGATCGCCGGCACCCAGAGCCCGCGTTCGAGCAGTGATGCCGAAGCAGCCAGCGCTTTCTCCTCCGTTCCGAGGACGACGGGAATGATCGGGCTCATATGACCCGGGCAGATCGCTTCGACATACCCGGTCAAGCGGTCGCGCAACAGACTGCCTTCGCCGCTGCGTACCACTTCCAGCGCCGCCCTGGCCGCCGCAGCATCGGCCGGTGGCAGCGCGGTCGTGAAGATATAGGGCCGGGCGGTGTTCACGAGGAGGTCGACCACGGATCGCGGTCCGGCTACGAACCCTCCGAGCGATCCCAGCATCTTGGACAGCGTGCCGACCCGCACGACCATGATCCCCTCGGTCACCTCAGGACCGAGCTCAGGACCCAGGACGGCGTGTGCTTCGTCCAGGACGAGGAGTGCCCGATTGCGCCGGCACACTTCCGCAAGCTCCCCCACCGGCGCGACATCTCCTTCCATGGAGAACACCGTGTCGGTGACCACCAGGGCCGGAGACGTCCCTTCCTCGAGGAGCGAGGCGAGGTGCTCGGGGTCGGCGTGGCGGTAGACCCGCACGTGGGCTCGGGCCAGTCGGCACCCGTCCACGATGGAGGCATGGTTGAGCTCGTCGGAGTAGATCGTGGTCCCGGAGTCGCCCAAGACTCCGAGAATCCCGAGGTTGGCAGCGAAACCCGACGAAAAGCACACAGCCGCTTCCGTCCCCTTCCATGCGGCCAGTTCATGCTCGAGCTCACGGTGAACGGGCCTGGAACCAGTGACCAGGCGAGATGCTCCCGCACCAGACCCCCATCGCTCGAGTGCCTGAGCCGCAGCGGCGATGACCTCGGGATGAGAAGCCAGCCCGAGATAGTCGTTGGACGCGAACGACACCACCGACCGCCGTTCACCGTCCTCCAGCTCGAGGACGCCTTCGGGCCCAAGGGCATCGAACACCCTGGGGGACCGCCAGCGGCCTTGCGCGACCACCCCCGACAACCGAAGGCCGACTCGCTCCTCCCAAGGCACAGCGTCGTGCTGCGATACGCCCGACGAGACCGGCGACGCGCCCGAGCCGATCAACCTGTCCAACTCGCCACCTCGTCCACCGCATCGCCGAGCACGCGCACGATCCGGTCGATCTCCTCAGAGGTCACCGTGAGCGGCGGCATGACCACGACTACGTCTCCCAGGGGACGCAAGAGGACTCCGCGACGGACTGCAGCCGCAGACACGAGCCTCCCCCACCGCAGGCCGGGGCCCGGCGGTGCCAGCTCGACCCCGACCATGAGACCGCGACGCCGGATGGCCGTGATCGCTCGATGCCCGCCCAAGCGGGCCTCGAGCCCGGCCCCAAGCTGTTCGGAACGAGCCTCCACGTTGGCCAGCACGTCCCACTCGGAGATCAGTTCGAGGTGGCGCAATGCCACCGCTGCCGCCAACGCGTTACCGCCATAGGAGTGCCCGTGAAAGAAAGTCGCGGGTCCGAGGTCCTCGCCGAGGAACGCCTCGAAGACACGTTGGGATGCCACCGTGGCCGACATCGCGAGGTACCCACCGGTGATGCCCTTCCCCAGGCAGAGCAGGTCGGGGCGCAGGCCGCACTGCTCCGACGCGAACAACGTTCCCGTCCTACCGAACCCGGTCGCAACTTCGTCGCAGATGAGCAGGACCCCGGCTTCCCGGCAGGCTCTCCCGAGGGCGGCGACATCGTCCGGCTCGGCGCACAGCATTCCCGACGCACCTTGCACCAGCGGCTCGATCACGACGGCAGCCAGCTCGTCGGCGTGAGCCAGCACAACTGTGATCGCCTTCTCTGCCCAGGTCGAGTCGGCGTACCCCGGGGTCCTCAGGACAGGGAAGCGGAGCGGATCGAAGATCTCGCTGAAGAATCCGCCGTCACCGAGCGACAACGACCCAACCGTGTCGCCATGGTACGCGTCGCCCAGAGCGAGAAAACGGGTCCGGCCCGAGACCTTCCTGTTCACCCAGTATTGGAAAGCGATCTTCAGGGCTTGCTCGACAGCAACCGCCCCATCCGACGCGAAGAGGAAGTGCGCGCCATCGACGGGCACCACTCGACGCAGCGCCTCCGCGAGCTCGACCACGACGGTGTTCCCATGGCCGAGCATCGTGGTGTGCGCCACTCGGGCAACTTGGTCGACAAGTGCTTGGTCGAGCTCGGGGACTCGATGTCCGAGCGTGTTCACCCAGAGCGAGGAGATCCCGTCGAGATACCTGCGCCCGGCCACGTCGATGAGCTCCCGGCCTTCTGCCCGCTCGATCACCAACGGCGAGCTCGCGGAGTACACGGCCATCTGAGTGAACCCATGCCAGACCACCGAGCTGTCCCGATCGACCCAGTCCCCCAGTCGATCCGGGTCTCGGTTGGCAGCCTGCGGCATCGGCGACGAGGCAGCCGGAGCGGTCGGTCCAAGTTCCACGATTGATGATTCTCGACCAGGCAGCGCCCGGAGTCCACTGGAGGAACCACACAACCTGCCCGAGGCGCGCGACAATGGCAGGAGCCCGCCGTCAAAAGCGGCGTGGGAAACGGTCTCGAGATTGGAGCGCTGACGATGCAGCGGATCGGTGTGGTCGACACGATGTTCGCTCGCTATGACATGGGGAGCGAGGCGGCGGACCAGCTCGCCGGATGCCCGGGCTACGAGCGGCGCTTCGAGGTGGTCCGCAAGACGGTGCCCGGGTTCAAGGACCTCGCCGTGGCCGCCAAGCGGCTCATCGAGGAAGACAGCTGCAAGATCGTGATCGCCCTCGGCATGCCCGGCAAAGAGCCCATCGACAAGACCTGCGCCCACGAAGCGTCGTCGGGGATCATGATGGCCCAGCTCATGACCAACACTCCCATCCTCGAAGTGTTCGTCCACGAGGACGAGGAGGACGACCCGGTCCGCTTGGCCGAGATCTGCCGCGACCGTTCACGCAAGCACGCCCAGAACGCCTATTGGATGCTCTACGAACCCGAAGCGCTGCTTTCACGGGCCGGCCAGGGGATCAGGCAGGGCTCGGCCGACGTCGGGCCCCTCATTCCCTCTGGTCGTTGAACCGGCCCGTCCGCTCGGCGATGGGGCTGCTGCCGGCGTGAGTGCTGCCGGCGCGAATGCCGCCGGCGCGGCTGCCGCCGACGTGAGCACCGCCGGCGCGAGTGCTGCCGGCGCGAGTGCTGCCGGTCCCGGCGAAGTCAGCCGAGCACTGGATCTCTGGGGAGCCCGAGCACTCGCTCAGCCACGATGTTGCGCTGCACCTCGGCCGTCCCGCCCCCGATGGTGAGCGCGGGAGAGAACAGGAAGCCCCGGGCCCAGCTCGTCGCGTCCCACCCTGCTGGACCACCGGACTCGAGCGACCCGGTCGCCGACCCCGCGGGTGTGCGTTCTCCCCATCCGTCAGTGGGGCTGCCATCTGAGAGCGTCCCGAACGGTCCAGCCAGGTCCCGAGCGAGCTCGAGCACCTGCTGGCCGTGGGCGTCAGCGAGCGCCTTGCGGACGGAAGCTTCGGGACCCGGGGCACGTCCGGCCAGGTGGGCCGAGAGGGTGCGCAGGCGCAGGGTGCGGAGGATCTCGCCTTCGGCCCAGACGCGGGCAAGACGCTGACGGAGGTAGGGGCTCGGGGCACCGCCGGCCCGGCGCACCTGATCGACGAGGTCCGAGGCAGTCGGGCCGTTCCCCCACAGCGATCCCTCACCCGACAGCGATACCCGTTCGTTGCCCAGCGTGACTTTGGCAAGCTCCCAACCACCGTTCACGGCACCCACCAAGTGGTCGGACGGGATGCGGACCTCGTCGAAGAACACCTCGTTGAAGGCGTGCTCTCCGGTCATGTCGACCAGCGGTCGGATCTCGATCCCGGCGGCGTCCATCGGGCACACGAAGTAGGAGATCCCGCGATGCTTGGGCGCTTCGGGGTTGGTACGGGCCAGGAGGATCCCGAACTTGGCCACGTGGGCAAACGTCGTCCACACTTTCTGCCCGCTGACCACCCATTCGTCTCCATCCCGCACCGCGCGGGTGGAGAGGGACGCCAGGTCAGAACCGGCGCTCGGCTCGCTGAAGAGCTGGCACCAGAACTCCTCGCCCGCGAGCATCGGCATGATCCATCGCCGCTGCTGATCGGGAGTGCCGGCATGGATGATCGTCGGACCGGCCCAACCGATGCCGATCGGGTTGATGGGTCGGCGGGCGCCGGCTCGGCGCAACTCGTCGTCGATGACGAGCTGGGCCACCGGATCGGCAGCCAAACCCCACGGGCGAGGCCAATGCGGAGCCACGTAGCCGGCCTCAGCCATCTGGCGACCAGTCGGATCTGGATGGTCCTCCAACCAGGCTCGGATGGCTTGGCGCTCGGGATGATCGTCGCCGGGAAGTCTGAGTTCCACCGCTGCAGCGTAGGCTGTGGCAGGAGGCGGGATCGAACTGGCGAGCCGTCGACGGAGCGCTCCGCTCCCGACAAGGACCGGCCGGACGTGGGCCGGTCCGGCCGAGGGGCAGCGGCAGTGCGACCGCAGGAAGGAGAAGGGCGAGGACGGTGTCGAACTGGAACTACGCGGATGTGTGGGAAGAGGTTGCCGACCAGCTCCCTGGCGCGCCAGCCCTGACCCAGGGGGACCGCCGGCTCACGTGGGCTGAATTCGATCGCCGCGCAGACGGTGTCGCCCACTGGCTCATGGGCCTCCACCCGGTCCGACAGGACAAGGTCGCGATCTACCTCTACAACTCGCCGGAGTATCTCGAGACCACGTTCGCTGCGGCGAAAGTGGGGCTTGTCCCGGTCAACACCAACTATCGCTACGCCGACGACGAGCTGGCCTATCTCTGGGAGAACGCCGACGCGATCGCCGTCGTGTTCCACGGTGCCTTCACCGAGCGAGCCGAGAGGGTCCGCTCACGCGTTCCGCGCGTCCGGGACTGGCTCTGGGTCGACGACGGATCGGGGCCCTGCCCGAACTGGGCCACTCCCTACGAAGACGCAGCCTCGTCGACCGATCAGAGGGAGACGGCCCCGTGGGGCCGCAGCGGCGACGACCTGTTCATGCTCTACACCGGGGGCACGACGGGAATGCCCAAAGGTGTCATGTGGCGTCAGGACGACCTCTTCGCCCGGCTGAACGCATCGGGCTTCCGGCGCTACCCCGACGAGAGCATCGCCGGAGTGAGGTCGGTCCTCACTCAGCTCGGCCCCGGGATGAGCCTGCTGCCGGCGTGCCCCCTCATGCACGGGACCGGGGGGTTCACCGCGTTCGAGTGTCTCAGCGAAGGCGGTCGGGTCGTCCTCCTCGAAAGCCGTCGCTACGACCCAGAAGAGCTCCTTGACACCATCTCCAGGGAAGGCGTCAACGGCCTCGTGATCGTCGGCGATCCCTTCGCTCGCCCCCTGCTCGCCGCTCTGGACAACGCACCCGACAAGTGGGACTTGAGCTCGCTGGTCGGGATCATCTCTTCGGGGGCGATGTGGAGCGAGCCGATCAAGGCGGGACTCCTCGCGCATCACCCGAACATGCTGCTTATGGACGCCTTCTCCTCCTCCGAGGCGTTGGGTATGGGATCCTCGGTGTCGTCGGCCGGTGCGGCTGCAAAGACGGCGGAGTTCACCCTCGGCCCTGAAGTGAAGGTCCTCGGTGCCGACGGGCGGCCGGTCGAGCCCGGCTCGGACGAGGTTGGCGTGCTGGCCCTCGGCGGGAGGAACCCCATTGGGTACTACAAGGACGAGGCGAAATCGGCGGCCACGTTCAAGGTCTACGACGGCGTCCGCTACTCGATCCCCGGCGACTATGCCCAGGTCCGCGCCGACGGCACCATCCACCTCCTGGGCCGGGGTTCCGTCTGCATCAACACCGCCGGCGAGAAGGTGTTCCCCGAGGAGGTCGAGGAAGCCATCAAGACCCACGAGGGCGTGCGAGACGCCGTGGTGGTCGGCATCCCCGACGAGAATTTCGGCGAGCAGATCGTCGCCGTCGTCGAGCTCGAGAGCAGTGGGAAAGGAGGTTGCGCCAGCGAGCCCGAGCTGATCGACCATGTGAAGGCCAGGTTGGCCGGGTACAAAGCGCCCCGCCGTGTCATGGTGGTCGAGTCCATCGGCCGCTCCCCCAACGGCAAAGTCGACTACGGACGGCATCGCCGTGAAGCGGCGGAGTGGGCCACCACCCCCGCTTGACCGCTCCACCCCCGCTTGACCGCTCCAACCCCGCTTGACCGCTCCAACCCCGCTTGACCGCTCCGAGGGCGGTGCCGGCCGGCACCACCGTGGTTGCCCGGCGTGCGAGAACGTGTTCTACTAATCAGCCGATGGAGTTCAATCTCGCCGACCTGTTCGAAGCCGCCGTCGACGCCTACCCCGACCGCGAGTACCTGGTCGCGGGTGACCAGCGGCGCACGTACGCCCAGATGGAGGAGAGATCCAACCGCCTGGCCCACCACCTCGCCGCGCATGGCGTCGGGGTCGGCGACCACGTGGGGATCTACGCCCACAACAGCGCCGAGTGGGTGGAGACCGCCTGGGCCGTCTTCAAGCTCCGGGCGGTGTGGATCAACATCAACTACCGCTACGTAGAAGACGAGCTTCGCTACCTTTTCACCAACGCCGACTTGAAAGCCCTGGTCTACCAGCGGGCGTTCTCCCCGCACGTGGCCACGCTGATCGACGAGCTGCCCGAGTTGCGCCATGTGCTCGCCGTCGAGGACGGGAGCCCGTGCGCGACCCCAGCAGGTGCGGTGTCCTACGAGGAGGCACTTGCCGAAGGAGACCCGTCACGGGACTTCGGGCCTCGCTCGGCCGACGACCACTACATCCTCTACACCGGTGGAACGACCGGACTGCCCAAGGGGGTGGTCTGGCGCCACGAAGACGTCTTCTTCGCCCTCGGGGGAGGTGTCGACGCACTCACCAATGCAAGGGCGCAGCGGCCCGAAGAAATGGTGGAGAAGGGCCGTGGCGGTGTGATGACCTTCCTGCCGATCGCGCCCCTCATGCATGGTGCGACGCAGTGGGCCGTCATGGGTCAGAGCTTCGTAGGCTCCAAGATCGTCCTTGTCGCCCGGTTCGACCCACACGAAGTCTGGGGGCTCGTCGAGCGCGAGCGTGTGAACTCACTGATGGTCACCGGCGACGCCATGGCCAAGCCCCTCGTGGAGGCCCTGGACGATCCGGGCCACTCGTATGACCTCTCGTCGCTGATGGCCGTGGTCTCGTCGGCTGCGCTCTTCTCGGCGCCGGTGAAGGACCAATTCTTCGCTCGTCTCCCCGACATCGTCATCACCGATGCAGTCGGTTCTTCCGAGAGCGGGAACAACGGTGTCACGTTCATCACCAAGGATCAGACGGCGATGAGGAGCGGACCGACCGTCCAGGTCCTCGGCGAGACCGTCGTTCTCGACGAGCACCTCCGCCCGGTCGAACCCGGATCGGGTGCCATCGGCAAGATTGCCCGTTCCGGCAATATCCCACTCGGGTACTACAACGACCCGGTGAAGACGGCCGAAGTGTTCATCACAGTCGACGGGACCCGCTACGTGATGCCGGGCGACTTTGCCACGGTCGAACCTGACGGCTCGGTGACCCTCCTCGGACGGGGTTCGGTGGTCATCAACTCCGGTGGCGAGAAGATCTTCCCAGAAGAAGTGGAGTCGGCCGTCCGCTCTCATCCCGAAGTCATGGACGCGATCGTCGTCGGCGCTCCCGACGAGCGATGGGGGCAGACGGTCGCGGCCATCGTCCAGGCCCGCCCGGGCATGAGCCCGACGCTCGAGTCCATCCAAGAGCACTGCCGCGCCACGATCGCCGGCTACAAGCTGCCGCGCCGCCTGCACCACGTCCCGGCCATCGAGCGTTCGCCGAGTGGCAAACCCGACTACCGCTGGGCCGAGCGGATCGTCGCCGGGACATCCTGAGGTGCCCGTCGACCTCCGGGCGCTGCTCGAAGGCAGAGCACTCCCCGGAGGCCGTCCTCTGGAATCCCGGGGTGCTCTGCCGGTCGCGGTGGTCACCATGGAGCTCCAACGAGGGGTGATCGGGGACCTGGCGGGCTTTCCGGAGCTGGCCGCTGCCGCCCGGTCGGCCGACGTCGTCTCGCGTACGGCCCGGCTCCTGGACGCCGCGCGGCGCTCGGGGGTGGCGGTCGTCCACTGCACGGCAGAGTTTCGAGCCGATCGCGCCGGGACGATCGTGAACACCCCATTGCACGCCGCCGTCCTGCGGCGCCCGGATCATCTGCTGCGAGGCACGGCGGCGACCGAGCTCGTTCCCGAGCTCGGGCCGGCACCGCAAGACATCGTGTGCAGCCGCACGCACGGGGTC
Source organism: Actinomycetes bacterium (assembly GCA_021791615.1). The sequence goes on along the minus strand of JAJYWG010000117.1, from coordinate 5,944 downwards.
TCCCCGTTCGCAGGGACCTCGCTTGACGCCACGCTGCGGGGCCTGGGTGCTCGAACCCTGGTCGTGGCCGGTGTGTCGGTCAACCTCGGCATCCTGGGACTGTGCATCGAGGCGGTGAACTACGGCTACCAGGTGGCGCTCCCGATCGATGCGGTCGCGGGTGTGCCGCACTCGTACGCCGAGCGCGTCGTACGCACAACGCTGGCGCTGATCGCCACCCTCACCACGGTGGAGGACGTCGTGCACGTCCTCTCACGCGAGAGACCGAGCACCTCGACATCCTGATCACTTTGTCGCGACACCCACGCGGTAGCGTCCTTCACGGGCACGACATGCCCGCAGGACGCACGGGGAGGAGCCCGCCATGCCACGACGTCTGCTGAGGGCCGTCGTCATCCCCTGTGCCCTGCTGCTGCTGGCAGCCAGCTCAGGGGTGGTGGGTGCAGTGGGTGCGAGCCTCGTCGCCTCCGGTGCCACCGCCGGCGGCGCCACGCCAAAGTTTACGCTCACGTGCACCGGCATCCCCGTGTTCACAATCCTCTCGCTCACAGTTGAGGTCACCGGGACGCTGACCCCAAGCCCGGTCACACCGGGCCGTGCTGTGTCGGCGGCGACATTGCTGCTCTCGACCCACGTCTCCAAGACACTGGCCGGCTACGTTGCGGGGGGCAAGCTTGGCGTCATGCTCGTCGAGACAGCGATCGTGACCGGAGCGACGACAAGCGCGGGAACGCTGACGTTCGAACAGACAATCACCGTGCCGGCGAAGACAGCCATCCCGTCGACAGGTCTCGCCGTCACAGCGCCCGGCACCCTCCGACCGGCAACGCTGACCGCAAGCAGCGCCGGCGTGGTCTCTCTCGGGCTGGGCACGACCGCCAAGATCACGATCACCCTGAACGGGAGCGCGGTCGGACCGTTCACATGCACCCAACCGTCCGAGACCATTGCGACAGCGACAATTGCAGGCCCCCTGGTGATCGTGACGACATCCCTGCCGTCCGGGACCGTGACACAGGCCTACACGGCCACGCTGTCGGGCGGAGGCGGGAGCAAGCCGCGCACCTGGTCGGCCGTGGGCCTACCGGGAGGGTTGCAGCTGGACTCGACGACCGGTGTGATCTCCGGCACGCCCACTGCCGCGGGCACGACCACGGTCATGGTGACCCTCGACGGGGGCACAGGTGCGCAGACGTCTCGGACACTCGCCCTCGCCGTCTCTCCTATGGCCCCTCTCTCGATCACGACCGTTTCGCTCCCCCCCGGAACGGTCGCCAAGGGGTATGCCGATACCCTCGCAGCGACCGGTGGGAAAACGCCGTACTCGTGGGCCGGCACGGGCTTGCCCTCCGGCCTGAGCCTTGACCCGGCGACCGGGACGATCAGCGGCACGCCGACGACGCCGGGGACCTCGTCGGTCGAGGTCACGGTCACCGATGCCCAGACGCCCCCGGTCCGGCAAACCGCGACCTTCGAGCTCGATGTCGCCCCGGCGTCCGCCACGGCTGCGACACCGGCGGGCTACTGGGAGGTGGCCTCCGACGGCGGGGTGTTCGCCTTCGGGTCGGCCGCCTTCTACGGCTCCATGGGAGGCAAGCTGCTCGACGCGCCGGTCGTCGGCATCGCTCCGGCTCCGACAGGGGCCGGCTACTGGGAGGTGGCCTCCGACGGCGGGGTGTTCGCCTTCGGGTCGGCTCGCTTCTACGGCTCCATGGGAGGCAAGCTGCTCGACGCGCCGGTCGTCGGCATCGCTCCGGCTCCGACAGGGGCCGGCTATTGGGAGGTGGCCTCCGACGGCGGGGTGTTCGCCTTCGGGTCGGCCGCCTTCTACGGCTCCATGAGCGGCAAGCCGCTCGACGCGCTGGTCGTCGGCATCGCTCCGACCCCGACAGGGGCCGGCTATTGGGAGGTTGCAGCCGACGGCGGGGTGTTCGCCTTCGGGTCGGCCGCCTTCTACGGCTCCATGAGCGGCAAGCCGCTCGACGCGCCGGTCGTCGGCATCGCTCCGACCCCGACAGGGGCCGGCTACTGGGAGGTTGCAGCCGACGGCGGGGTGTTCGCCTTCGGGTCGGCCGCGTTCTCCGGCTCCATGGGAGGCAAGACGCTCGACGCGCCGGTCGAAGGGATTGCCGCCAGCGCCACCCCAGCCGGTTCGGGCTACTGGGAGGCCGCGGCTGACGGCGGGGTGTTCGCCTTCGGGTCGGCCGCGTTCTCCGGCTCCATGAGCGGTAGCCCGCTCGACGCGCCGGTCGTCGGCGTGGCCACTGCCTCACCGGTGCCGCTCGACGAGACACCGATCGGGGATATCGCCCACTCGGGCCGCTGGCTCACCGATGCAAGCGGGCGGGTGGTCCTCCTCCACGGAGTCAACGTGGTGGCAAAGACAGTCCCCTACTACCCCTCGGCCGCAGGGTTCGACGCCGCCGACGCCGCATGGCTCGAAGAGAACGGCCTGCGCGTCGTGCGGCTCGGCGTCATGGCCACCGGGCTGATGCCGACACCTGGCAAGATCACACAGGGGTACATCGCCGACCTGGCGGCCACCGTCCGCACACTCGAGGCTCACCACATCTACGTCCTGCTGGACATGCACCAGGACGGGTACGGACCCAAGGTCGGCAGCGACGGCTTCCCGGCCTGGATGACGCTCACAGAGGGCAAGCCCAACACGAATGATCGCTTCCCCACATACTACTACGAGGACCCGGCAACCCAGCAGGCATTCCAGAGCCTCTGGGACAACGCCAAGGGGCCGAACGGGGTAGGGCTCCAGACAGACGTGGCCGACATGTTCGGCGCCCTCGCTCAGGCCTTCCACTCCACGCAAAACGTCCTCGGGTACGACGTGTTCAACGAGCCGTGGCCTGGTACCACATGGGAGAGCTGCGGTGCGGGGCCGGCTGGATGCCCGAACCTCGATTCGAGCGAGCTGGACCCGCTCTACGCCAAGGTGGATCGAGCGATCCGGAGCGTGACACGCTCCCACACCGTCTTCGTCGAGCCGTTCGTGCTGTTCAACGACGGGAACGTCCAAACCACAGTCGCTCTTCCAGGCGGCGATCCCGACAGCGGCCTCTCGTTCCACCAGTACGCCACAACCGCCCCAAAGGCCACACACGCATTGGACGTACTGAAGAACGCGATCACATGGTCGTCGAAGACCGGTGGCGCTTTGCTCAACACGGAGTGGGGGGATACCACGACAAGTGCCTCCATCACGACACAGGCGGACCAATTCGACCAGGAGATGCTCCCTTGGATCTTCTGGTCGTACTGCTGCGAGGTGGTCCGCACCTTGGGGAGCCCTCCTGCGGGGTCCAATCTGATCACATCCACCGCCGATGCTCTCGTCCGCCCCTACCCGCTGGTGGTCGCCGGCACGCCGACCTCCTATGGGTACGAGGCCACAGACCGCACCTTCACCGCATCCTGGTCCACCACCGAGCCCGACGGACGGAGGGCACCTGCAGGGGCGATCTCGACCATGGTGGTCCCGCAGCGCGACTACCCCGGGGGCTATACGGTGAACGTGACGGGGGGGCAAGTTACGTCGAAACCCTGTGCGACGGTGCTGGCGATCTCGACCGAAGCCGGTACGTCCTCGGCGCGCGTCACCGTCACCCCAGGTGCATGCTGAGTATGCCGGTCTCCGGGGAGGTGATCAGGCGGTGCCGATGACGTAGGAGGTCATCGACAACGAGCTGTAGGCACAGCCTTCCACCAAGACCCGAGCCGGCTCCCCGGCCACCTCTGCCATTCCCGCCAGGTACGCGAGCGGCAGGAAATGATCGGGCGTCGGCGCGCACAGTCCGAAGGCAGGGTGCGAGGTCATCGACACGATCTCCTTGGGGTCCGAGGTCATCACCTCTTGGACCGCACTGTCGAACTGACGGGCCCAACCTGCGCCAGCGTCGGGTCGGGAGAAGTCGACGCGTCTCAAGTTGTGCACCACGTTCCCGCTGGCCAGCACCAGCACGCCATCTTCTCGCAGTGGCGCGAGCCGCTTGCCGAGCTCCAGGTGGTACGCGATGGGCTCCCCGGCGTGGACCGAGAGCTGGACCACCGGGACGTCGGCTGCGGGGAACATATGGGCCAGCACCAACCAGGTGCCGTGGTCGATGCCCCAGCTGTCCTCGTCCAGGCCGACCCACGCGGGTTGGGCCAGGTCCACGACGGACCGGGCCAACATCGGGTCGCCGGCGCATGGGTACTGGTAGGAGAACAGCTCTTCGGGGAACCCGAAGAAGTCGTGGATGGTCCGCGGACGCTCCATCGCCGTCACCGCGCTGGCGTTGACGTACCAGTGGGCCGAAACAGCCAGGATGGCTCGCGGACGAGGACACGACGCGGCAAGCTCCGACCACGCGCCGGTGAAGCGGTTGTGCTCCACGGCGTTCATGGGCGAGCCGTGCCCGACAAAAGCCGCCGGCATGAGTCGATCGGTCACGGGCGGTCCTCCCATCGGTTCTGTCCTCGTCCTCCTCGACGGCACGGAGGAGCCACCTGCTGAAGACGAGCCGGGCACAGCACGCCTGCACCGAGCCCGCTCCGAACCTGCACCGAGCCCGCTCCGAACCTGCACCGAGCCTTCACCACGGCCACTCCAAGACTACGGCGTTCGATCCCAGTTTCGAGCGTCTAGTGTCGGGGCCGACGTCAACGGAGGTTGCCATGAACGTGCTACCCACTTCAGTCCCACCGCAGGTCCCGAGGCCCGGCCCCGACCCGACCACGCGCGAGCGGGTCACGGCGCCGCGGCGCGCGAGCGCCGCCAGCGCGCTCCGGGCGGCGGTGACCGGCATTGCCGTCTCGGCTCTTCTCGCCGGCGGCGTGCTCACCGCCCTCGGCACCGTCCCGGCCGCGGCAGCCGCTCGAAGTGGTTCGGCAGTCGCCGAGCCGTACTACGTCTCCCTCGGGGACTCGTACTCGGTCGGCTACCAGCCCGGCCACGGCTCGACGACCGGCTACACGGGCGTGGTGGCCTCGACACTGGGCATGCAGCTCGAGAACTTCGGGTGCGGCGGCGCCACGACCACGTCGATCCTCGAGCAGATCGGCTGCCCGTCGGTCGCAAGCGCCGTGACAGGCCGTGTCTCCTACCCCACAACGACGCAGGCCGCGGCGGCCGAGACGTTCCTGCGCGACCACCGGGGCCAGGTGGGCCTGCTCACCATCTCCATCGGTGGCAACACAATCACGTACTGCGCAGGCCAGCCCACACCGGTCACGTGCGTCGCGACAGCGATGAACAAGGTCAAGACCAACCTCACGACGCTGCTCGCCGGTCTCCGCGCTGCCGGCGGCGCGTCCATGCCGATCATCGGTCTCACGTACCCCGACGTCGTCCTCGGTTCATGGGTCTACCCGTCCACAAAGCCCGACCAGAGCTTGGCCAAGCTCTCGGTCGCCGCGTTCCTCGACTACATCAACCCGACCCTCAAGGAGACGTACGCCGCAGCAGACGCGGGATTTGCCGACGTGACGACAGCCACCGGGGTGACCACGCCGCTCACACAGACCACGACACTGCCGCCCTACGGCGTCATCCCCGAGGCGGTCGCCCAGGTGTGCCAGCTCACCTACTACTGCACATCGGGGACAATCCACGCCAACACGCAGGGCTACACCCTCATCGGCCGGCTCGTCGTCAGCACCTTCCACCAGCTCACGACCTCGAGCGGCTACTGGGAGGTGGCCGCAGACGGCGGGATCTTCAGCTTCGGGTCGACGGGCACCACACCGATCGGGTTCTACGGCTCGATGGGCGGCAAGCCGCTCAACGCACCCATCGTCGGGATGGCCGCAGCCCCGACAGGCAAGGGCTACTGGGAGGTGGCCTCCGACGGGGGGATCTTCAGCTTCGGGTCGGCGACGTTCTACGGCTCGATGGGCGGCAAGCCGCTCAACGCACCCATCGTCGGGATGGAGACCGCCGCGAAGGGCA
>JAJYWG010000450.1 GCA_021791615.1 Actinomycetes bacterium | reverse complement strand
GTCCCGCGGCTCTTGGCCTCGACGGCGGAGCCGACCGGCTCGAGCCCCGCCTCGTAGCGGCAGGTGGAGAGCTTGGCGAGCATCTTCTCCATCGCCAACCGGCCGAGCAGCTCGGTCGAGCTGGCCCACTCGTAGGTCGTAAGCGTGACCTCTTGGCTCCGGTCCGCGCTGCGCACCCGGGGACGAGTGATCTGCACCTGACGCCCGCCCAGGGTGACGAGCCCGTCGTCTGAGCCGTGGCGTAGCGCCACCCGGCCGGCGTCATGGCGGCCCTTCGGTCCTGCGAGGGTCTCCACCTCGTGCTCCATCATCGTGTGCACCACCTTCAGGCCCGCACCCACGACGAAGGCGAGCAGGCCCTCTTCGAGCTCTCCTGCGAGCTCGCCGACCGCGACGCTGACGGTGTCGGGGAGGACGAGCGCTGCTTCGTGTGCAGCACGGCTCGGGTCGGCCTTCGCCTTCTTCGGCGTCGTGCGGCCGCTGGTGCCTGCGCGGCGCGTCGAGGTCTGGTAGTTCTTCATGTTGACGGTCCCCTTCCTGTTCGGATGTCTCTGACGGACGCCCGACACCTACCATCTGGCAGGCACCAGGCGGGGGACCGTCACTCCAAATCACACGCTCAGCGGGACAACCTCCTCCCGCGCTTGAACGAAGATTGATCGCCTCAGAGAGAGGCGAAGCCTCACTGGGAACGTACAAGTTTCCAGGTGTTGTTGCCTCCCGTGATATACCCCGGATTGGGACAGTCGATCTTCGTTGTGGAGGCTGGACATGGGACTCCCGAACTCGTGAACTCCCCTGAGCCTCCACCGAAGGCAACGACTCCACCGATCGATCCGTCATACGCGAGGCTGAAGTTCTGCGGATTCTCCGGCACAGGATTCATCTTCGCCTCGATCGGGCGCCACGTACCCCGAATCCAGGCGAAGAGGTCGGGGGGATTCGGTGTGTGCACCGACGACACTGTGGTCTCGGCGGTGTAGCCGAAGACGATGAGCTCACCGGCTGCCTCGTCGGTAACCCAGTTCGCCGATTCGACGAACATGCCGTAGGCGGAGCCAGCGTGCAAGCGGACGACGACGTGGCGCTCGAGCAGCTGCCAACGCTTCCCGGTCCACCACCACATCGACCCCGAGGTCTCTGTTTGCCCCACCAGACGACGGGCCGCCGGGTCGTAGGCCATGTCCGTCATCAGGCGTGGCGGCTTGGGCTCGCTCAACCATCCGGACTCCCCAAGGACATAGGTGCTCGGTCCACCCGCTGGCGCGAAGACCAGCTGGTGGGTGGCCGCGTCGTAGGCCAAGAGCGCTGACGCCGTTGTCGCCGTGCCCCAGTGCGGACCGCTCCCGAGCAGCTCCGACCAGTGCGAGCCGGTCCACGCCCAGGTGGTCGATGGCTGAGTGAGACGCGCCGTGCCTGCGACGAACGCGGGCGCCGTGACGAGAAACAGCGCCTTGCGCCCCGGGTCATAGGCAAGGACATCGGGTGAGTCTCCGATTGGCGGCGTCGGGCCCGAGATCATCTGGGACCAATCGCCGTCAATGAAGACCCACGTGTCGCCGAGGACCGTCTCTGTCTCAGCTGGAGAGCCCACCTTCGGATTGATGGTTCGCACCCCCCCGATCAGCACGACCTGGCGGGTGGCCGGGTCGTAGGCAATGGGAGCCGAGATGCGAACCGAGGGTGCCGAGGCGGTGACGACTCGCTGCCAGCGGAACCTGCGCGTACCGGCTGGACGAGCACTTGGCGCCTTCGCGGCGTGACCCCGGGATTCCGCTAGTCCCGCAGTGGTGGCTGCGACCAGCGCGACCGGAAGAAGGGTCGACAGGATCGCCACGCGCAGCCTCACATGCGAAGCATCGCGCCTACCTCACCACTGGGTGTGGCGTGCATACGGCGAAGCATCCCCAACCATCGCCCCATTCTGCGCCGGTGCCCTGCCACCGACAGCCGGTCGTGGGCACAGTCGGAGCGAACGCGACCGACGCGAATCTCAGCCGCTGGGTGCTGTTGCCGGCCAAGCTGTCTGCACACGGGCCGGCCACACGGGGGACGATGACGACAGTCCCGAACCCCGCGTGGACTGGGAGGTTCTGGAGGTGGCGGCGGTCGTCATCTTGGTGGCGGTGGGGCTCTTGGTCCTGGGTGGGCTCGCCACCGGGATCGCTGCGGCCGCTGGGGCGCCGGAGGCATTTGGGCCAGGAGCGGGAGCGGTGACGGCGGGGCCATCAATACAGCTCGGTGCGGTGTGGGCCGAACCGTTGCTCGCCATCGTGCTGTTTGGCGTACTTGGCGCGTGCTGGTGGCACGTCGATGCGTGGTCGGGAGCGGTGAGCGACGCGGACCCGAAAGAAGTGACGGGCCACATCCGGCGGGGCCGGCAGATCGCACGGTGGGTGAGTGTCGCTTTGGTCCTCACCCTCGCAGGCTCCGTTGCGCTCTTCGCGGGTCTTCTCCTCACCAATAGCCATTCGGACAACGTGTCTTCGCTGATCTGGTCCCGCGACATCTACGAAGCCGCGAGCGTCCTGGCTGTCGCAACGATCGTGATCGGCGGCATATGGGCAGCCACGCAGCTGGGACCCAGGTTCGCTGGCGAGCCGCCTCAGGCAGCCGATTGACCGCTCGGCGGGTCAGCCGTCAGGGACCAACCCGAGTGTCCCCGAACGTGCCCTTGAACGTCGGCCGGGAGACGCCCCGAACGCTGCCGGTCTGGAGACTAGCCTGATGCTAACTGCAGGGTTGAATCCCCTGCGCGTCGATGCGGCGAACGATCGCTTTGAGCGATTCAACCTCCCGGAGGAGCGCGCGCCTACCGGCGCGGGTGCTCGAGACCCAGGTGCGCGGCCGACGCCCGTCGATCACCTTGTCGATCTTCACCAGGCCGGCCTCCTCGAGAACACGCAGGTGCTGAGAGAGGTTCCCGCCGGTCAGTCCCAGGGTCTCGAGCAGGTAGTTGAAGTCCACTCGACGTGCCTCGTGGACGATCGTGAGGATGCCGAGGCGCACGCGCTGATGGACGAGGTCGTTGATGCCCAGGATGGGATCCTGGGCCTCGGAGCCCGCCACACGACGCACGCTCACGCTGGCGGCTGAGACAACTGTGACCGCAACCTCCAGCCCCTGGCGGCGAGGAAGCACAGGCCGCCGACCAAGAGGTAGGCACCCGGGAGGATGAGGTTGGGCAAGGCGCCGTTCGTGCCGAGGAACGGCCCGGCGATTTGGAGGCGAGTGAAGAGGTTGACGAGGTCGTAGAGGGTGGAGAGGAGTGCCAAGCCAAAGAAGCCGGCGGCGAAGATCATGAAGGGGCGGCTTCGTTCGAGAACCGAGAGGGCGAGGAACCCAATGGCGATCACGACGAGCACCGACGTTCCTCGGATCGAGAAGTCACCCGGTCCCACGAGTCGGTCGGAGTTTGCCCACATGACGAGGCCAAGGATCGCGAGTCCTACCAGCACAGCTGGCCAGTGGCGCCCCTGCACGCCCAGCTTGCGTGCGCGTAGGTGGTAGTACACCAAGACGGCGGCGAAGCCCACCACGACGGCGATTGCCCAGTAGAGCGTCGACCATCTGCCGAGCGCGGTGTACGGCCCCTGTGGATTGAAGGCGCGGCCAAACGGCGCCGAGCTCAGGCGGGCAGTGCCGCTGCAGGCGAAGCCCTGCGCGAACCGCTGGCAGTGCGGTGTACGCGCCAGCGCCGCGGGGCCCAGTGTGGGCTGGACGTAGAACGGCATGGCCCAGAGGAGGATCACGCCGAACACCACCGAGGCGAACCAGTGTCCGCTCAGAAGGACGCGCGTTCTCGCTCGTGCCCGATCGACGGCGTCGAGCGCAGCAGCGGCAGCGAGTGTCGATGGTGCCATCCACAACAGTTTGCAATTCAAACCTCATTCCGTCAACCAGGAGACTTGGACCGGTCCGAAGAGCGGATAGGACCCACTCTCAGCTTCCGCGGAATGAGCGAGCGCCGGTCATCGGCTGTCCCCAAAGATCAGGACCGACCTCCTGAGAGACTGACACCTACCGCCGGCTCGCGGGCCATACCGCGGTGGTACGTTCGGTGCGGTGGACATCGTGCGTCACGTGGTCGTCTTCGATACGGCTGATCTCCACGCCGAGAGCACGTTCTGGGCCGGAATGTTCGACGGACAGGTCTTCGGCGACGACAGGTTTCACTGCGTCATCACTGCCTCCGGCGAGTGGCCTGTCGGCGTCCAACTTGCCCCAAACCAC
>JAJYWG010000102.1 GCA_021791615.1 Actinomycetes bacterium | reverse complement strand
TAGCGCCCGTAGCGAGATCCGTGCGGGCGACGACGCAGCGACGTGAATTGGCCTGGGATCCGCGGAGACTCCATACCTTGGAAGCGAGGCTGGAGTCATGGACAAGGCAGCGGGCAAGAGCCCGTCACAGAAGCGCTACCCGAAGGAGCTGAAGGACCGCGCGGTGCGCATGGTCGCAGAGCTCCGACGCGAGGACCCCGCAGACACCTCAGTGATGCCGCGGGTTGCACGCCAGCTCGGGGTGGGCGCCGAGTCGTTGCGCCAGTGGGTAAAGCAGGCAGACGTCGATGCCGGCACCCGCGGCGGGCTCAGCACGACCGAGCACGAGGAGCTACGAACGCTTCGCAAGGAAGTGAAAGAGCTGCGTCGGGCAAACGATATTCTCCGGGCAGCAGCAACTTTTATGTGGACCGCGCGGTTATGCCGAGTCCTGGCGTGACCGGTCATGTTCGCCCTGCTCCTGGCGCGCTCCGTGCGGAGCGAGTCGGCATAGTCACAGCCCTTCGAGGAAGGCAAGGAGGGTGTCGGGCGGCCGGTAGCGCTTCCATGGCTGTGAAGGGCTGGCGGCCTTGGCAAGAGCGCGCTCTTTTAGCGCGAGATCGGCGTGCTGGTAGATGTCGGTCGTTCGGACGGACTCGTGACCGAGCCACAGGGCGATGACCGCCACGTCGACTCCGGCGTCGAGAAGCTGCATGGCGCAACTGTGACGCAAGACATGTGGCGTGACCCGTTTGGTGCCAAGAGACGGACAGGTGGCGATGGCGGTTCCGGCATGGCGAGTGACGATCCGGCTGATGGCGTCACGGGTGAGCGGTGCTCCTCGTGGTCCGGGAAACAGGGGACGGGTCGACTCGCCTGTCGTCTCCTCCATCCAGGCACGGAGCACCTTGGCCGTCGCCGCGTCAAGAGGCGTCGTTCGGTGCTTTCGACCCTTGCCCACGCAGGTGACCGCGGCACCGGGGCCCAGAACCACATCGGCGCGCCGCAGCCCGGCGAGCTCGGAGACCCGAAGACCGGTGCGGACGGCCACGAGCAAAAGCGCCCGGTCTCGTCGTCCGAGGCGGGTGCTGCAGTCGGGCGCCTCGAGCAGGGCGGCGATCTCTGCAGCGTTGAGGTAGGAGACGAGCGGGCGGGCTGCTCGCTTGGGCGGAATGGCGAGCACCCGATGGATGTGCTCAGCGTGCTCGGGGTACTCGAGGGCGGCGAAGCCGAAGAAGGAGTGGATGGCGGCCAGGCGGCTGTTGCGGGTCTTGACGCTCACGCCTCGGTGCTCCTCCAGATGGTCGAGGAACGCCCCGACGAGCGGCGCGTCGAGGTCTTCGATCGTGAGCTTGGCCGGGGCGATCCCCTTCGTCTCGGACACGAATCGCAGCAGCAGGCGGAAGGTGTCGCGATACGCGGCCACGGTGTGCGCGCTGGCGCCTCGTTGGGCGCCGAGGCGCTCGACGAAGAAGGCTTGGAGGCTGGGGGCGAGCGGCGTCACCGGGGATCCTCCATTTCGATACCGAGTCGTCCTGCCGCGGCTGCCAGCAGCTCGGGAGACGCGCTCAAGTACCAATACGTAGACGCCGGGCTCACGTGGCCGAGATAGGTGGAGAGCACGGGCAACAAAGCCCGCACGTCCCGACGCTCGCCATGCCATCGGGTGAGGGTCGTCACGGCGAAGCTGTGGCGCAGGTCCGCAAGCCGCGGGAGCCGGCCATTGGCCGTGGTCCCGATGTCCGTCATGGCCAGGGTCGAACGGAAGGCGACGCCCAGGTTGCCGCTGTCCAGTCGGTGACCGACGGTCGAGACGAAGAGGCTCGTGCAGCGCCGTCGGGGGAACACCTCGTCACGCAATGCCATGTAGGCCAGGAGGGCGGCCATGACGCTGTCGTCGAGCGGCACCCATCTCGATCGCCCGCCCTTGGTCTCACGAACAAGGAGCGACCTGGCAACTGCGTCGAGGTCGGCGTCGTCGAGCCTGATGGCCTCGGCCACCCGAAGACCGGTCGACCAGAGCAGGCCGATGATGCACTCGACCGTGGCGGCTTGGATGGGCGTTCGCAGCCGACGCGAGGCCTCCATCAGGGACAAGACCTGCTCGACTGAGTACAAGAACGGCGCCGGCCGGCGGCGGTGCCCGGGGATCAGTCCGACTGGGGGGACCTCGTGTGCCGGATCGACGGCATGCAGGTAGCGGGCGAACCGTCGGACCATCGCCAGGCGGTCCGCTCGCCAGCGTGACTCGGGGTTGGCAGTGCGCAGCGCCCACGAGAGCGCCACCTCGGTGCGTACGTGGGACGAACCGGCCTCCTCGGTGAAGGTGACGAAGTCCCCCAACACCGAGCCCGCTCGCTCGAGCTTGTAGCCCAGCGACCGCCGGAGGGTCAGGTAGTCGCAGAGGCCTCTTCGAAGCCCGCTCATGGTCGCACCGGCCAGGGTCGGGCGACGGTCCGGAGGGTGACCAGGTCGACTCTGGCGTAGGTGGACGTGACTGCCGTGCCCTGGTGGCCAAGCACCTGGCCGATGTCGTTGAGGGAGACGCCTTGGCGAAGCATCGACGTCGCCACCGTGTGGCGCAGGCGGTGCGGGTTCACGTAGCCGATCCCCGCCCGGGCGCACACGCGCTCCATGACGGCTCGCAGTGATCCGGTCTCGGCCAGTGCCCTCCTCGGGGCGCTCTGGCGGAGGAAGACCGCTCGGTCCTCCACGCGCGCTCGGACCGCCAGGTAGTCGGCCAGCGCGCCGCCCACCTCCTCGGACAGTGGGAGTCGGTCTCGCCGGCCGCCCTTGCCCCTCACCACGATCACGCCAGAACGCCAGTCGATGTCCTCGAGGCGGAGGCCGATCACCTCCCCGCCACGAAGCCCCAGTCGGCAGAGCAGCAACATGATCGCCCGGTCCCGCAGGTCGATGCCGCTCGGGCCCCCACAGGCTGCCACCAGCCTCTCGACATCGGCCGAGCCGATCCCCCGAGGCAACGAAGGCGCCCTGCCGGCGACCGACAGGACCGCCTGATCGAGGCTCAGCTCACAGAGCCCCTCCATCGCCAAGAACCGCAAGACGTTGCGCATGGCCGAGACCACCTGGCGGGCAGACGACAGGCTGCGTCCGGCACAGGTGCAAGCGGCGAAGCTCGTGACCTCACCGGCACGAAGCGCCGACCAGTCCAGGCTGCCGTCACAGCGCCGGCCCGCCGCGAACAGTCCGGCGATGTACACGTAGAAGTGGGCCGTCCCCACCGCGACACCTCGTTCTTCGAGGAGGTAGCGCCGATAGCGGTCGAGGAACCGTTCGACCGGGTCGGACGGCAGTGCTGGGACCGGCTCGGCGAGGATCCCACAACCTCGCAGGTAGGTAAGCAGTGGATCGAGCGAACGTGGGGTCCGCAGGTTGGGCGTGCCATGCGCCCGACGGGCACCGAAGAACCCCTCGGTCGCCGTCGCCGTCAGATCACAGACGGCGACGTCGTGGAGTTCCAGCCACTGGCTCAGGTGAACGACGAGCTGGCGGTGCTTCTTGGCGGCTGACCGCGAATAGCCGAGCCCGAGCAGATAGGCGTGATAGCCCGGAACGTGCTCTGCGAGCCCGGCTGGAACCTCTTCGGCGTTCGGCATGGATGCCTCCTCCCTCTCGGATCGAGGGGGAAAGCATCGGTCGGATGACCGCGACTATGCCGACCCGCTCCGCACGGAGCGCGCCAGGAGCAGGGCGAACATGACCGGTCACGCCAGGACTCGGCATAACCGCGCGGTCCACATAAAAGTTGCTATGCAGAATTCGACATAGCAACTTTCTTCGGGGCGGAGCTCGACCGCCAGCAGAAGAAGTAGTCGCCTTCGTCGACGCCCACCGGGACACAACAACCGGTGGGCGTCGATGGGGGGTCGAGCCGATCTTGGAGGCCCTCGAGGTCGCCCCCTCCACCTACTACTCGAACAAGTCCCGCCCGCCCTCCAAGCGCTCTGTTTCCGACGCGTTGCTCTTGCCCGTGCTGCTCGCGATCTGGATCGCCAACTACTCGGTCTATGGGAGAAGGAAGCTCACCGAAGCAGCCCATCGGGCCGGCCACGACGTTGGGCGGGACCAGGTGGCCCGCCTCATGGCCCTGGGCAACATGCGTGGCGCCAGAAGGGACGTGAAGCGCTTCACGACCCACGCAGACAAGGCGGCGATCCGGGCGCCAGACCACCTGAAGCGTGACTTCACGGCAACAGCTCCAAATATGAAATGGGTCTGCGACTTCCAATGCCGACGTCGGCATTGGATG
>JAJYWG010000094.1 GCA_021791615.1 Actinomycetes bacterium | reverse complement strand
GCCGTGGGACTCGACCTCGGACGCCGTCCCGGAGATCTTGGCGTCACCGGGCCAGCGCGTCGGGTCCTCGTCAGGATCGGCGGTGCAGCTGTGCAGGGCGATCCTCCCGTCCCGGCGGAGGTCGAAGGCTCGCAGGGCACCGCCCATCATCCCGAGCGCCAGGCCGTCGTCGGCTATCTCGACCTCGGTGCCGCTGATCCTCGGCGACCCGTCCTTGCGCAGCGTCGCCATCGTGTGGTGCCGATGGGCGGCGAACAGTGCCCGCACCCGCCCGGCCAGCTCCGGCTCGGCTGCGGCGAAGGCTGCCCAGGTGGCCATGGACCAAGCCTGCCACCCGGGCCGGCAGGAGCGACCTCTCCGACCGCACGACAAGAAGAAGGAGCCCCGTCGATGAAAGGACCGCTGCCATGAAAGGACTGCTGCCGTGCTCTTCGAGCTGACCTACCTCCGCCATCTCTTCGGCGTCCTGCACGGTCGCTGGCAGGCGCTTCGCGCCGAGCCGTCGGCCGGGTACACGACCGAGACGGTCATCGTCACCGCCCTGCTCGCCGCGTTGGCGCTCACCGCGGTCGGCATCATCGTCGCCAAGGTCGTCTCCGCCGCCAACAACATCTCGACCACCGGCGGCGGCGGCTGAGCCCGCGCCATGACCGTGGCGTCCACGCGCCCGGCCGACCGCCAGCCGCCGGCACGGCGACGGGTGGTCGGGCGCATCGTGGGGCGAGACGAGCGCGGCGCGGTGTCGGCCGAGCTGGTCATCGCCACCCCGCTGCTCCTGCTGTTGATCATGGGGGTGATCCAGTTCGCCCTGTGGGAGCACGCCGAGCACCTCGCGGCGGCCGTCGCCCAGCAGGGCGTCGCCGTCGGCCGCCTCCAAGGCGAGAGCGCGCAAGCCGGCAAGCAGCAGGCCCAGGCGGTCCTCGACCAGCTGGGATCCTCGGTGCTCGCCGGCGCCAAGGTCGTAGCGACCCGCACCGACCTTGCGACCACGGTGACCGTCACCGGCCACGCCGAGAGCATCGTCGGGCTCTTCACCCTCCCCGTGCGCGCGACGGCAGCAGGACCGACGGAGACCTACACGACCGGGGGAGCCCCGTGAACCCTGCCTGTTGGCGAAGGCTCGTCAGTCTTCGGGGCGAGGAGTCGGGCGCGGTGTCGACCGAGCTGGTGCTGCTCACGCCGCTGCTGCTCGTGATGCTGCTGTTCGTCGTGGCGCTCGGCCGCGTGGTGTCGGCTCGCATCGAGGTCGACGGCGCCGCCGCCCAAGCCGCGCGCGCCGCCTCGATCGCCCGGAGCCCCACCACCGCGACCGCCATGGCCGAGCAGACCGCCACGACCGCCCTCAGCTCCGACCACGTCACCTGCGCGAACCTCACCGTGACCACCGACACCGCCGACTTCGTCCCCGGCGGCCAGGTGGACGTCACCGTCTCCTGCAGCGTCGACCTCGCCGACCTCGTCGGCCTGCGCCTCCCCGCCGCCGAGACGCTCACCTCGACGGCGACGTCGGTCCTCGACCTTTACCGAGCGGTCTCCGGCGGGTCAGCAATACCGTCTTCCGGCTCGAACCCAAGTGTGGCGGGCAGGACATGAGCGAGGTTAGGCGCTTCGGTTCGCCAACCCAGGACCAAGGAGGCCGGGCGGCACGACGGCCTCTACGCCTATGCCCCGGCGACTCGCCAGATTTTGAGCTCGTTGTCGGGAAGACGGATCGCGAACGTGCCCTCAGTCGAGGCTTCCGCGAGCACTCGGCGCAGGTCAGCCTCGAACTCCGCCAGACGTTCGCCGAACAGATGCGGCGCCGTGGAGGAGTTCGAGAAGACGTTGGCCACAAGGTCGTCGGCGGATCTAGTGATCGTGCGGCCGTCGGGCACCACCACGACTTCGGGGCCGGTGAACCCGGCCGCTCGGAAGACGGCAGCTTCGTCGCTGGGCGACGAGTTTCGGATGCTCTGACCAGCTCGGCGGTCTTCGCCGAGATACCGGCGGCGAAGCTTGTCGATCTCGGCCACGGGTGGCGCAGGGAGCTCGTCATCGAGGCCGAGGCTGTCTTGGTGGCGGTTGTCGACGTGGACGATCACGCCGTTCGGTTCGAGCATCCGTCGAACGATCCCGGCAACGACCGGCCGGTCCAGCCAATGAAACGATGCCGCGAAGGTGACCACTCGGAATTCGCCCAGCGTGAGTGGCAGGTCTTCGGCTCGGCTGTGGAACCAGCGAACGTTCGAGACGCCTCGTTCCGAGGCGAGTCGCTGTGCCTCTTGGATCATTCCTGCGTCGGCGTCGAGACCGACGACCTCTTCGAAGAGACCGCTGAGCGGAAGCGTCACCGTCCCCGGTCCACAGCCGATGTCGAGCAGTCGGCCTCGACCGTCCAGTCCGAGCGCCTTCTCGAATGCCTCGGCCAGTCCCGGGGCGTTGGGGAGGCGACCTTGGTCGTAGAACGCGGCGGCCCCAGCGAAGAGGGTCTCGTCCCACTCCCATTCGAACCACTCGCCGGGCACGAGGTGGACTGTAGCGACCGTGTGCTCTCGCCCACCCAGCGTGTACACGTCGATTCGCCTATCGCTCGGTTCTGTCGAAGTTCCCGAGTGATCGCCCGGAATCCTGACGAACTGTCAGATCGCCACGTAGATGGGCTGGCTGAGCAGTGGTCAGGATCTACGCGGCGCCAGCACCTACGGCCGGCGGACCGACCGAAGACAGTTCCCGCAACGACATGACCGCTTTGCCTGCCCGCCTGCACGCCCGGCTGGGGGAGCCCGAGTCGGGGATGGTGACCGCCTTCGTCGTCGTCTTCACCCTCGCCCTCGTCGCCATGGCCGGCCTCGTCCTCGACGGCGGCCTCGCTCTCTCCGCCAAGGTCCAGGCGATCGACGACGCCCAGGCCGCAGCGCGGGCCGGCGCGCAGGCCATCGACATCCCCCTCTACCGCTCGACCGGCCAGATCACCCTCGACGCCCAGCAGGCAACCCAGGACGCCGAAGGCTTCCTCACCCGCTCCGGGCACACCGGCAGCGTCACCGTCGACGGCGAGCAGGTCACCGTCACCGTCACCATCCGCCAGCCCACCCAGATCCTCTCCCTCGTCGGCATCGGCCAGCTCACCGAGACCGGGACGGGCACGGCCACCGCCGAGCAAGGCGGCTGACATGAGCGGCCGCCTCACCCGCATCGCCGAGGGCCTCGGCGCCCTGGCGCTCCTCGTCGCGCTCGTCGCCGGCATCCCCTGCGCGCTCGTGCACTTCGTCGGCTGGCCACTCCCGCACCACCTGCCCTCGGCTGCAGCCGTCGGCCGCGCCCTCGACCGCCACGGCATCCCCGCCGAGGCACTCGTCGACGCCCTGGCGGTGGTCGTCTGGCTCACCTGGGCCACCCTCGTCGCCTCGCTCGCGGTCGAGATCCCCGCCGCGCTCTCCGGCCGGCGCGCCGCCCGCCTGCCCGTCGCCGCCGTCTTCCAGCCCGCCGTCGGCCGGCTCGTCGCCGCGGTCGTCGTCGCCTGCCTCGCCCTCGCCCCCCGACCCGCCCACACCGCCAACGCCGCACCAGCACTTCGCACGGTCAGGGGCCGGCAGCCGGTCGCCGCCCTAGTGGTCGACGACACGGTCTTCGCCACAGCCACCCGTCCGGGAAGGGCCACGACGGCAGCACCCGCCTCGCCAGCGGCGACCGGCCTCGGACCGGCGGCCACGGCGACCGCCGCCCACACGCCCGCCGCGGCACAGGCGTTGACGACGCCGACCACCTACGTCGTCCAGCGGGGCGACACCCTCTGGGGCATCGCCGAGCGCGAGCTGGGCGACCCGCTGCGCTGGTCGGAGATCTACCAGCTCAACGTCGGCCGACCTCAACCCGACGGCGCCCAGTTGACCGACCCCCACTGGATCGACCCCGGCTGGACGCTCCTCCTGCCCGCCGCCGCGACCCCTACCTCCGTCGCCCCGGCCGCGCCATCGACCACGACCCCGCCAAGCGCGCCGAGCCCTCCGGCATCGCCCGGCCGGCCGCGAGCTGACACCCCTGCGCCGAGCACCACCGGCCCGTCGTCCACCGTGCCCGCCCGACGCCCGGCGGAGCCGCAGGCCACCAACGGATCCGCCCACCACGCGACGCGCGGCGGCGAACCGGTCCGCCTCCCTTCCGGGTCAGTCGTGGCCGGCTCGTTCGCCGCCGGAGTCCTCACCACCGTCGCCCTCGGACGCCTTCGCAAGCGCCACGCCTACCGCTACCGCCCCCCCGAGCCGGGCCGGGACCTCACC
>JAJYWG010000015.1 GCA_021791615.1 Actinomycetes bacterium | reverse complement strand
CGCCGGACGCGCTCCATCGTCTCCGCCGAGGCTCGCGCTGACCCCGGCGAATGCCCCTACTGCAACCCGTAGGGGAAGAAGGAGAGCAGGCAAGGCTGCGGTGCATGGCCAATCCCCGCCAGGGGTAGGGCGCTCCCGATGGCTCCGGTCGCGTCGTGTCAGCGGGACACCGAGCGCGCGAGCACGATCACGCGCGGTCACAGGCCGTGCACCGTCCCCGACGCAACCGCACGAGAACGTGCTGCGCCGATGGATGCTCCGCCGAGCGGGTCGCCAAGAAGCCGGAGGTAGCGGCGAGCACGGTGGGGCACGCCCTCAAGAAGTCTGGCGTCACGATGCGGCCTGGAGGGGGCAGTGCCGAGATGAGAGCACGACGTCCTCGTCGTCGAACATCACGGAGCACACACTCGACGCGTCCCGCCTGGCGGTCAACGCGCACTCACTTCGTTCCCCGACCAACGCCGCTGTCCTACAACGCAGAGGGTGATGTGCTTGTACAACGAAACGGTGGTGACACGGTGTGCTTGTACAACAAACAGCTGGTGACGCGGTGTGCTTGTACAACGAAAAGGTGATGGCGCGGTGTGCTTATTGCGAGCGTACCGGTTCGTCTCTACGCTTGCGGTCGTCAAGGCAACCGGCCAATCGGGCCGGATGGCTAAAAGGGGGCGGCATGAGAGGTTTTCGGCACTTGGCCACCATCGCTGCGGTGGCACTTCCACTGTCGATCAGCGGGATGGTGCTGTCTTCAACGGACGCGGGCGCGTATGGCGCCGGTGCAGTAGCCCAGCTCACGATCTCGGGGAACTGTGACAACCCGAGCTTCTCGCTGTGCGCTCCTGCGGCGACAGGTGGCGTCGGCCTCGGTGGAATTTGGATTTGGATGGCGCTCTATCGGACAGGCGCGAGCACGACGACTGGCTCCGTCGACGGGACCTTGGCCCTGTGCACACACGGTCATGGCGCAAAGGGGGGGTCCTTTACATCGAGCTGGACCGAGTACACAACGATCGGCGAAGCGCTCGCTGCAAAAGCGATTCCGTTCCTGACAACAGCAGTCGCGGCCAAACTCGGCGGGTACGGTTCGGGACCTGTGTACGCCATCCTCCTGCCGGGCGTCGCGCCCTTCCCGTTCGCGTTTCCTGCTGGGATGGGCCATTACAACTTCCACCCCGTGGCTGGCGTCAGCATACAGATCCAGGTGGCGCCCTAGCGTCGAGTGGATGGGGGCAGAGCTCGTCGCGAGCGCGACCCGGGACGACGTCTCCCATGTGACCGTGAGCGACGATTACGGGGCCCTCCCCTTCGCTGTTTCACTCCGCTCACCCGAGCATCACGACCGCAAGGAAGGCTGAGGAGGCGCCGCAGGACAAGCGTCCGCGAACGTCATGTTCACGGTCGCGACCGACGCGTTGGAAGGCTCTCCGGCGTGATGTTGAGCCAGTCACATCGGAGCCGAAGGTCGGTCGCCGCATACCTTGCCTGCGCCCCCACGAAGACGGCTCGCTCCCCGGCGATGGTCGACGTGATTTCGAGAACACCAATGCCCCGCTGACCGGAGTCCCGCACCTCGACGTCGACCAGCCGGACGGGCACGCCCCCAGGTCCGAGCTCGTGCCGGAGACCAGATCATCGAGGAGGGCGGCGTCCGGCGGTGGAGGCGACGGCGCGCCAGGAATCGGCAGAAGCTGGTCGAAAGCAGCAGTCAGGTTCTCTGCTCGTTCTGCGGAAAGGCGCGGCACCAAGTGGAGGTTCTGGTGTCCGGGCCAGCCCGCGAGAGGCGCAAATCCCCGACCATCTGCGGTGAGTACTTCGGGCTCTGCGGAGAGATCATCTCGGAACAGCTTCGATAGTCCACGTCGAGTCGCAAGCCATGCGCCGGCCACCGCCCGTCTAACGAGATAGCCAGTACCGCGTCTATTGCGATAGACTGGCCCGGTGACCGCCCGCGCAGTCATCTGCAGGCTGCGCGAGCACGGCTGCGAGCCGGTGCGCCAACGGGGCCCGCACCAGATCTGGCGCTGCGGCAACTGCCAGACGGTCGTGCCCCTCCACGCCGGCGACATCCCGGCCGGGACGCTGAGATCCATCGAGCGAGATCTCGAAGCCTGCCTCGGCCCGAGGTGGATCACCAGATGACCGGCCACTCCACTAACGAGATGACGGAGAAGACCATGAAGACCTACACCGCCCGCCTGGAGCGGGAGAAGGACGGCCGCTGGACCGTCGAGCTCGCCGAAGAACCACGGGTCCACACCTGGGCCAAGACCGTCGACCAAGCCCTCGCCCGAGTCCGGGAGGCCGCCGCCCTGTGGTTCGACGCGAACGAGGACGACATCGAGGTCACCCCACAGCCGGTGCTGCCAAAGACCACCGGCAGGACGGTCGCCCAAGCTCGTCAGGCCCGCCAAGACGCCCGCAACGCGGACCGTCGTGCCGTCGAGAAGAACAAGAAGGCCGCCGCCGCGCTCACCGCTCGCGGGATCAGCATGCGCGACGCCGCCGCGATCCTCGGCATCTCCCACCAGCGCGTCCACCAACTCCTCGCGCAACAGGAGACCCCGCCGCGGCGCAAGGCAGGCTGATAGCACCAACGGGTTCGGCCAACCCAAGGGTCGGCGCGCCCACGTCACGGCGGACGCCTCTTCGGTTGCACCCCAAGATGGAGGTTGCTGAGCGTCGTCCGAGGGATGATCACCGGCGACCGCACTTTTCGCTTACGAGGGCTACGTGCAGCCGCCCTCAAAAGCCTGGGTCAACCCGGGGTCCCGCCAATAGGGCTAGGCCCTTGCGACTGAGCGACGACCGGTTTCCGAGTTGCGCTGCGAAGCGAGGCCCAACCTGGATCTTCTCGCCAACCGTCATCCGTTGTGGTCGTGCGTCGACAGTGAAGGCCAGGTCACGAATCGGGAGCACGTCCGATGCGACGCTTGCATCCGTGCCGACCCGCGCCAAACGCTGGCCATCCGCAAGAAGCGAGCCCAGGCCATCGCCTCGCGAAAGAGGGCGCTTCGTGAGCGGGGGGACGACGGGCTCCCTGAGCACTGCGATAGGGAGTGGTACCGCCGGGAGGTGCTGCCCCGGCTGGCGGAAGTGGAGCTCGCGGTGATTATGGAGGCAGCGGGATGCTCCAAGGGTTTCGCTTCCGTGGTCCGCATGGGGAAGTCGACGCCGCACGTTTCGACGTGGCCAGCATTGGGAGAGCTGGTCGGAGCCAAGGTGGACGAGATCCAGGACCGTTGAGTGGGCACGTCCCGCGGTGTCGCGACCTTCTCCTCGTGCGCCCGACAACCGTTCGAGCTCCGCGCCATCTAGCGTGCCGTATACCGGCATGACAAATCACGCCCGAGGAGGCACGATGACCCTTGGTGACAAGTCGCTGCATTTCCAAGGCAAAGGAACGGACCTGGGCTCCCTCGAACAGGGGATCGAGGAGTATCTGAAGTCCGACGGCTTTGCGGTGCAGACCTCAGCCCCAAGCGATCAGGGAACGGTACTACAGGCAAGAAAGGGTGGTTTCCTCCGGGGGATCGTCGACGCTGACCGAGCACTCACGATCACGGTCTCGGGCGAACCGAACGACTTCACTGTTCACGTGGGTATCGGCAAGTGGCTCGAGCATCTCGGTGTGGCTGCCATCGAGACGCTCTTGATCTCGGATCTCTTTCTGATCGTCGACGTCGCAGACAGCGCGTGGAACTTCGAGATCGAAGACAAGCTCGTCAAGAAGATCGAGTCCCTCGTGGGTTGAGCGTCGGCATGCGCCGACCATCGCCACCTCGCAGAGGGCAGCGGGTTCCATCTGCTCCGCCACATTCGGAGCGATGCTGGTTCCCTGACGACGATCGAGTGTCCCCGATGCAAGACGAGCTTTACGACCCAGGCCCCGACCGCCACGCGGTGTCGGAGCTGTCGGAGCGTGGTGCACGTAGGAGACCGCCGATCCACGGAACAACGGAGCCCTGCGCACGTCCGCTCGACGACGGGCTGGAGTACCGAGTCGACCGACGACGACTACGAAGACGGCGGGATCATCGTGGTGGCCGCCTTCGTGGCCGTCGCCATCGGTATCGGGATCTACCTGTACATCCGGTCACGACGGCGCAAGCAACGGGTCGCCGAGCAGGCCCCGGAAGATCGCCAACCTTTCCGAGCTGACCGCCGCGGACCCTGAACCGGGTTGATCGACTAAGAGCCCTGGCGTCCCACATGTCCCACCCAGTCTCGCCGCGCGCCGCCCGGACGACCTGGCCCAAAACC
>JAJYWG010000235.1 GCA_021791615.1 Actinomycetes bacterium | reverse complement strand
CATGCAATGGATCGGCATCGAGGAAGCCACAGCCGCCGCGTTACGCGGCAGCGCGCTCGGTCAGTGCCACACGCCGCGAGCGTTACCGGTCCTGAGTGCGTCGGATCGAATTGTTGGACCCTTCAGGCTAGGAAGCTTCGCTCGCTCCTGGAGTGCGGCGCCGCCGTGACCGTCGTGGCACCGGACGTGTGCGAGGCCATGCGCCTGCCCGCCACGAAGGCAACAGCGCAAGCGACCGACGGACGCTCCCTCGACGTGCAGCTACGCCGCTACGAGCGCGGGGAAGTGGCCGGCTACCAGCTGGTGGTTGCCGCAACCCGTGACCCTGACGTCAACGCGGCGGTCTGCGAGGACGCCTCGGAGGCTGGCGTGTGGGTGAACGTCGCCGATGACCCGGCCCACTGCTCGATGGTGCTCCCAGCGATTTGGCGGTGCGGTCCGGTGACGATCTCGGTGTCGACGGACGGCATCAGTCCGGCACTCGCCAGTTGGCTCCGGACACGGCTTGCCGAGTCCGCAGGTGACCACGTCGGGCAACTGGCCACGCTCCTCGGAGAGGCCAGGCACAGACTCCAGGAGGAGGGTCGGCCGACCGAGTCTGTGGACTGGCGGGCGATCCTCGAGGGACCGATCACTGGGCTGGTCGCCGCGGGCAGGCTGACGGAAGCTGCGGCCGCGATCGGGGATGCCGTCAACTCGCCGGGCAAGCTGGCGGGCCACATTTGTTGAATCCGAGGGTAGCTACGGCGCCCGAGCAGACGAGCCGTCGACTCGATAGCCATGCCTGCGCCTGTTCTCGACCACGGGTGCGAGCTGCGGGGTGGGCCTAGATGGTGCAGCAGTAGTGCCGCACACCGATGGTTCGCCTCGAGCAGACGTTGGTCGCTTCAGCGGATGCCGGCCGCGATTAGGGCAGTGGTCGACCGACCGACCCGAGCGGCAATCCTGCGTCGTCGCCGTCGAGGTCGCTTCCGGGAGGACGGCGTCGTTGTCTCGCAACGTCCCGCTGCCCAATCCTGGCTCAGGGCCACGGCAGTCGCACATTGTCATACGCACTAGGATGTGCGTATGACAATGTTGAGCTTCCGCGTCGAGGACGAAGAGGCTGCGCGGGTCCGCGAGTGGGCCGACCGGCTCGGCGTGGATCGCTCTGAACTGCTTCGGGAGGCGCTCCGCCGCCACTTGCTGCGGTTAGCGAGCGAAAACGACGCTGTGACCTGGATCGATCAGCCGCTCGACGAAGGAGAGCGGGCACTCGCTGCGATCGCTGATTGGGGACCGGCGGAAGACTGGTCGGACTGGGCCGATGCAACGCGGTGAGATCTGGTTCGCGGCTACCCCGGGTGGAGATCGCCCAGTTCTCGTGATCACCCGCGACCCAGTTGCAGATCGAATTGGCTCCGTGGTCGTAGCGGCGATCACCCGCACGCGCCGCGGCCTGGTGTCGGAGATGGAACTCTCGGCTGGATCTGATGGGGTGCCGAGCGACTGTGTAGTCAACTTCGACAACGTCCACACTTTGACGAGAGCGGCCTTTCGCCGACCGGTGACTTCTCTGTCTTCGGCCCGGCTTGCCGAACTCTGTCGCGTGCTTGCCGCCTCCATGGGCTGCTGAGACACCGCTCCGTGCGGTGTCGGGCTTCGGATTCACCGCCTGGCGCTCATATGCCGCCAGAGACGGCATGAGCACTTTGGCGACTACCACGGCTCTACCGCATCCGCGGGATAAGCCGCAGGATGAAGGCATAACCACTGCCAATATATTGACACTCCAGGGCTGTGACCTGGACTTGTGTGAGTGGAGGTGACATCGCGTACTCGCGCGGCTTCGAGCCTCGGATCCTGCGAATGTGCTGGTCATGGGCTCTGCATAAGGCACTGCCCCAGGGCAGTGCCTGCGCAGGTTTGGAGCATGTGGCGATAATCGTCGAGGTGGTTCGCCTCTCTGGAGATCAGGGTGGACCCAGCTCCGCCAGGAGGGTCTCGACCGTCCAGGTCGGACAGCCGCAGCCAAGAAAGTCGTTGTCGGCAGTCAGGATCGCGACGTCGAGGGCGAGGGCTAGCGCGACCGGTGCCCAGTCGGCGGGATCGCGTGGCACACGCCGGCGGGCGGCGCTCTCCATATGCTCGTAGAACCTGCGCGGCACGACGTCGATCAGATCTCCCTCCACGAAGTCGTGCACGATCCTCAGCAGCTGCTGGCCCTGGTCGCTCGTCAGCCGGCCTTGACCGACGATGGCAGCGACGCGCTTGTCGAGCTCGTGCTGCGCTTCGTCCCACTGGTCTTCTGCGACCAGGCACTGCAGGTCTGGTCGTGCGAGGAGCTCCCGGCCGCGGCGACGCAACAGCTCAGCTACGAGCACGCTGGCGTCGACGACGACGATCATCCTGGCAGCGGTCGGCGCAGGTCGAAGAGCTCCGACAGCTCCTCCTCGGTCATCCCCGTCTCGGCAAGAATCTGTTCAACCGAACGACCGAGCTGCTCGAGGGCACGCCGTGCCTGCTCCCGATCGGCTTCGACGGGGATGTAGAACCCGATCACCTGGCCGTGCTTGCTCACGGCTACAGGGTCGGAGCCTGACAGGTACATGGTCGCGTGGTCCCGGAACTCCCGGACGCCCACGTTTTTCAAGTTCGGCATTGTGGTCACCTCGTGGTCACACCATACCAGAACCTGGAAGGGTCCGACAACCGGATCCTCGGCTTGGCCAGCCACAATCGGGGCGTCGATCATGCCGGACTGTGGCTCTCAGTTGCATCTATCGCCTTGCCCGCCGCGTCGTCGAGCTGCTCGGGATCCTCCGGCTAGACGACGCCGCCAGGGACGCGGAGATCCTGGTGCTCCGTCATCAGCTTGCGGCCTTCGCTGGCAGGTCGCCAGGCCCCGCTTCTCCCTCTCTTAACCGGCCAATCGCGATGCGCCTCGAAGACAATGAAACGGCATCGATTGGCATCGGTTAATAGCGGTTATCCGGGCCGTCAGGCGGACCAATCTTCGATTGGCCGGATTGGGGGTATTCACTTGAGCCGACTGCCCCTGGCCACGAGGCTGGCTTGTGATGCGAAGTCCCTGGTGGCCGCCCTGCGGGTCGGGTCAGATGAATACCCCAGGGCCGGATAACCCCGTGCCAACGCGATCTGCGAGCGCGTGATCGCCACCTTGCGGCGCGAGTGTCTTGACCGGATGCTCATCCTCGGTCGCCGTCATCTCGCAGCCGTGCTCGCCGAGTACGTCGAGCACTACAACTCCCACCGTCCCCACCGCTCTCTCGGCCAACGTGCGCCATCCGCACTGGACTCGACTCCAGAGCACAACACGGACCCAGACCTCGCCAGGCTACGAAGAACCGATCGTCTGGATGGCCTCATCCACGAGTACCGGCTGGCCGCTTGAGCTGGGCGGACGGGGTTCTCGGCACCCACACCACGAGATCGTGGGCTTTCGACTGGACTCTGAGAATCCGTTGGTGGCGGGGGTTCAGGACCATCGCACGACCATCGGGTTACAGACCTGACCAAGCCGCTGGTCACGGCGCTTGCCCTATGCAGCCGCCTGGGCGGTTGCCCTACTCAGCGCATGCCGGTAACCGTTGATCTCCCGAGAAGCCCCGTCCCGGTGTGAGGTGTCCCTATCCCCGTCAACCGACGCGCGGCAGCACGTCAAAGGAGCGGCCATCGAGGGAGCGGAGGACGTCGAAGGGCCGGTGGTCCAGGCTGGCGATCGTACGGGTCCGGTACCGCTCAGCCAACACCACGATCGATGCGTCCGCCACGCCGACCGCCTGGTCTCGGTAGCTAGAGATGACCTCGCGGCAGCGCCGAAGCCCCTCCTGGTCGAACGCCGGCACGTCCCACGCTCCGCCGGTCAGCTCGTCGAGCACGGCGAGCTCGTCGTCCACCCCGTGTCGGGTGGCAACGAGGTAGTCCAGCTCCGCCACCACGCAGGGCGAAACGACCAACGCATCGGCTGCGCCAAGCACCTCTGACACCGCTTCGTGGTCGGGCTCGGAGGCATCGAAGAACGCCAAGAGGGCACTCGTGTCCACGATGACGGGAGGCACGGGGTCAGCGTTCCCCGAAGCCGGCGAGCATCTCCTCGGCGTCGCGGGCGATCGGCTGACCGCTCGAGTACAGAGCACCACGAGCCCGAGGCCGGACCCCGCCGACCGACAGGCGGATCGACTCGCGGATGATCTCTGCCTCCGACACCCCGCGCTGCGCAGCAGCCCGCTTGACCGCCGACTTCAGCTCCTCGGGCAGGTACAG
>JAJYWG010000401.1 GCA_021791615.1 Actinomycetes bacterium | reverse complement strand
TGAGGCTCTA
Source organism: Actinomycetes bacterium (assembly GCA_021791615.1). The sequence continues at coordinate 4,257 of JAJYWG010000401.1, read as the reverse complement.
AGGGGCTCCCTAGCAGGGATTTTGGTGTGGCAGTCCAGGTCGCCACAGGCTGCCACGGCTGCCACAGGCCCCACGGACCCGGAATCACCCCAGCAGCCGCCCTCAAACAGGCGTGCGCCCGCTCGATGCCACCGAGGCGATCCTCGGCAGTGGCTCCAGACCGCCCGTCGCCTTCGACCTCGGCGGCGTCCTCCTGCGGGGCGGCGTCCTCGAACACCCATTCAGGCGACTCCGGCAGGAACCCGACGAAGCCCTACGATGCGTTCTGGCCTTCCCCAGCTACTTCCCCTAGGTGGCAATGCTTTTGCGTGCCTCTCATGGCATTCTACGGGCCTCTGATGGCAAGAGGGTAGACCACAGGGTGCCAGTAGATGCCGGTACGGGTCCGTATGAGGATGTCCCGACTTCTGTGGGATTTCGGTGACGGCCCCACAGCTGTTCAGGCGGCAGCCTGATCGTACTTGTCGGGTGTAGCAGCACTTGGTTCGTCTTCTGCCAGCCGCCGGGTGACTTCGGCGCGCACCGCCTCGACGAGCGGCTGCATGTCGCTGCATCCCTTGATCCGGCGGAACGACCGTTGCGCCTCGATCATGCCGGTGCCGACCCAGCGCCGGACCATCTTCGGGTCACGCCAGCGCTTCACCCCCGAGGAGACGTGGCGCACCGTCGAGATCATCGACTCGATGGCGTTCGTGCATGACAGCGACCGGGCGAGGCGGTCGGAGGCACCGAGCCGGCGGACGGTGAACATGTCCTCCAGTCCCTCGCGAAGCGACCTGGCCGCGCTCGGGTGCTCGCGCTCGAGCTGGGCAGCGAGACCCTTGGCCACCTTGAGGCCGCGCACTGCGTCAGGATCGTTGAACGCGTCCTTCAGCTGGCGGTCGATGCGCCGGGCGAGCTCGGGCGCCAGGTAGTCGGCCACGTCCCTGCGCTTGTGCAAGACACAACGCTGCACGACGGCGTGCTTGCCGAAGACGCGCTTGATCCCGGCGGCGAGCGCCTTGCCGCCGTCGATGACGCAGAGCAGCCCCTGCTCGAAGCGAAGCCCTCGATCCACGAGGTCGGCCAGGAGGTGCTTGACGACCGTGGTGTTCTCGGTGTCGCCCTCCCAGACCCCGATAGGGATCTTGGTCCCATCGGCCGTGACCAGGAGCGCGACGACACAGCAGCACTCGTGGAAGACGATGCCGTCGATCATGAGCGCCGCGGCGTCATGACCCGACAGGTCCGCGCTGAGCAGCTCGGTGAGCTTCTTCTCGGTGGCGGCGACGAAGCGCCTCGAGATCGCCGACTTGGAGTCTCCGCGGGCGACTCGCTCGAGCTCTTCTCCGATGGGTTCGGCAACGAGCGCATGGCGCCTCGTGGCAACCCCGGCGAGCATGCGCTCGACGGCGACCTGGGTGAGCAGGTCCCGGTCACTGAAGAGCGCGTAGGAGTCGAGCTGCACCTCACCGCCTGAGGTCTTCGTCGCCCGGGGACGCCGGACCGGGACGCTGCGGCCGCCGAGGACGACCGAGCCTGGCGCCGATCCATTCCTCGTCGCGATCCTCTCTCGGTCGTGGCGACCCTTCGGGCCGACCTTGGCCGTCATCTCTTCTTCCATGAGCTGGGCGACGACAACAAGGCCGGCGGAGCAACAGAACGCCATCAGCCCGTCCTTGATCGACGCCGCGAGGTCCTGGAGTGCGACGGTCGCCTCTGCTGGCAGCTGAGCGAGACGAGCCGCCTCGTCCCTCTCCGCGACGGTCACAACGGGTAGCTTCTTCTTCATCGGTGGTGGTCCCCTTCCTGGTTCGGATGTCTTGGTGGACGCCTGAACACCTACCAGCCGGCAGGCATCAGGCGGGGGACCGCCACCTCAATTCCCACAAGCTTCGGGGCAACCTCGTCCGTATGGTGGGAAACCGGTGACCACAACCTTGAGAGCCTGGGCGCTGACGTGCCCCTCCGTGCGTTCCTGTAGGAGATCTCTTGGGAAGGTCGGATCACAGCACCGGCGATGAGCCCGCCGTAGCCGAAGTGGGTCGATCCACCTGATCCACCAGCGGTCATGCGCTTGGACGATCCGATAGTGACGTACGCCGCTCCCGTGGGACGACGAGACGGTCGCGACCATAGGACCGTCTCGCGATCAGGCCGGTCAGGAGCGGGAAGTGCGCGCCCGTAGCGAGTGCCCCCGAATCGCCACTACGGAACGCCGCACGAGGAGCCCCATGGGCGACGGCGCCAGCGCCACCCGTATCGCTACCACGCACGACCGATAGGCCGGGAGCGCCGCAGATCGTGGCGGCCGCCGGTGCCGCCCGGCGGCGATGAGACGGCCGATAACCGCCACTTATCGGACACTGCCTGACAGGTGGGGAGCCGGGTCTCTGCGGGCTGACCTGGCGGATCGGACCGGCCCCTCACTGCCCTGCTGGCATCTCCATGGGGTGATAACCCGCGATCGCGAGGCCGTGTCGGCGGTCAGCGCCGGAGTCGATGAGCGACAACGCATCGAGCTCGCAGGTCGTTCAGCAAACCTTTGGCGCGTGGGGCGGGATTCCATCGAGCAACTGATCAGGAGGCAGCAGAACACCATCGGCGCCCCCTTCAGGTAGCCCCACAGGCGGACGGGTCCAGTCGGTTGGACGAGAGAGATCAACCGTCCCGCCGCTGAACCTGGCCCCCGCGAACGACACCTGCCCCCCCGAGAACCTGGCTTCGCCGAACGACACCTGCCCCTTCGAGAACGTGGCCACATCGAACGCCACCTGCCCCTTCGAGAACGTGGCCCTATCGAACCACACCGACGCCCCTGAGAACTTGGCCGCGCCGAACATCACCGACCCCCCGGAGAAGTCGGCATCGTTGAACGTCACGAGCCCGCCTGAGAACTTGGCAACGGAGAACCACACCGACGCCCCGGAGAACCTGGATTCGTCGAACGACACCTTCCCACCCGAGAACGAGGCCCGATCGAACGACACCTTCCCACCCGGGAACGTCGCACTATCGAACGACACCCTCCCACCGGTGAACCGGACATCCGAGAAGTCAGCCCCGTCGAACGTCACCCCCGTGAAGTCGAGGTCGCATCCGCTCCACGAAACCCGGGCGTCGGCCCGAAGGCGCTCGGCGATCGAGCGGACGATCGTCTGGCGAACCTCGGGCTCACCGACGTCCTCACCGCCCGCGGTACGAGACGACACCCGCAAGTACGCGCACAGGACGCCCACGCACATCTGGCGTTCGTCCGCCCACTCATCGGCCAATCTCGCCATCGCCACGACACCCGCGAGACGAACGGCGGCAGAGCCATGGCCGAGCTGACCGGCGGCACGCTCGAAACGGTCCTTGAGGTCGCCCTGTTCGAGGGTGAGCTGGCGTCGGTACGTGACGACCAAGCCGACGGCTGCCGCCGCTCCAGCAACTACCGCCAGCGCCAGCTTCTCGACATTGAGGGCGCTGGACAGGGATGGGTGGTCCGAGCCAAAAGTGATCCCAACAGCAACGCCGGTGGCGATGACGACGATGAGGACGAGCCGCCACAAGACGGTGGCAACGGCATCGCGAAGCGGTACGTCGCCGATGTCGGGGATCAGACCGCGTAGCCGATGCTTGATCCAGCCACACGCGCGCTTGACCCACTTCGAGACGCGCGACGGCTGGTGGGCATCAGTTCCCGGCATCGAACGTTCGGACTCCGCCTCGCCAGCCACGACGGCGATCCTGTCACGGGACCGGACCGGTGGCGTTGGATGGGCACGTCATTCGGCCGCCCGAAGGAATCGCAACCCCCATCTCACGTTGGCGCGGCCGCAGGCGGAACATGCCCAACTGCCAGCATGCGACTTCGCCTGGGACGTCTGCCGTCACCGGTGTTAGGCGCCGCGCTGGAGGGCCTTCGGACCTCGTGGGGGCAGTCTGCGGACAGCGGCGGTCCGGCATAGCCTCTGCTGTGGTGCCGGGCCGTGGCCAGGTGTCCATCCAGGGGGGGCCTACGGGGCGTAACCGTAACGGGATGAGGCGGGAATGGCACGCCGGTGCAGAATGGCTGGCCGTATTCGGGTAGTGATGACGGTTTCCCTTGGTTTGGCGCTGTCGGCCTGTGGGGGCGCTGGGGGTCACCAGAGTGCTCGCACCTACACCCCGGGGCACAAGAGTCAGCGTTCCTCATTGACCTGGAATAGATGTCCAGTGACCAATTCGGTTCAGCCCAACCGTGTTGAGCGCCTCGCAGGATGACCACAGCGAGGGGGGCTGCTTCCAACTTGA
>JAJYWG010000126.1 GCA_021791615.1 Actinomycetes bacterium | reverse complement strand
AGACGGACGCGCCGACCGGGGCCGGGGTGCTCCAGCATGTCGACCCAGTTGGCGATGGCGAGGTCGTGGTCGTCCGGGTGGACGATCTGGAGGGCCCGCTCGCCGACGAGCTCGTCACGGTCCCAGCCGAGGATCTGGCAGAAGCCCTCGTCGAAGGAGACGTAGACGGCCGACTCGTCCTTGACGGCCCGGGCGAGCCGTGGGGGGAGGTGCGGGGCGGTCCACTGGGCGACGAGGTCGTGCACGTCGTCGAGCTGCTCGCTGACGACGCCCATGATGACGCCGTACACCGACCGGCAGTCGACGAAGTGGGCGGTGACCGGCCGATCGGGCTCGTCGACCAGGTGGACGGTGGCCGTCGCCAACCCGGTGACGCGGGCCTGGACGTAGAGGTTGACGATGACCGAGCGGTCCTGCGGGATGACGAACTCGATGGCCGAGCCCTCCTGGACGAGCCGGTGGGTCGAGGCGACCAGCACGCCCGGCGGGATGGCCACGAAGACGGCGTCCTCGTTGAGGGCGACGACGGTCCCTCGGGGATGCTGGGCGAGCAACGTCGCAACGACGGCATCGACAGCCCGCGTCGCCGTTCCCGCTCCGTCGTCGCCTCCGGGTCCGGGTCCGGAGCGGCTGTCCGCTCCTGGTCCGACGTGGGCCAGTGCCCGTGGCTCCGCCGCCGGCTCCTCTGCTGGTTGCTCCCTGCCCAGGGTCATGGGGGTGGGATCGGCATCCCGTCGCCACTTCTGAAGTCCTCGAGACGGCTCGATCGGTGTCGAGGACCGGATCTGTGCTGGCGGACCTGACCGGAGGTGTGGCGCCGAAGCCCCTGGGGTCGTTCCGGCTCTGTTGTGCCCGTTGCGGCCACCGGGTGAAGGAGTGACCCACGGTGGACGCCGGTGCCGCAGAAGTCTTTTGGCAGACTCGGTAACCTCCACTAGCTTATGGTGCATGGTACCTGGCGAAGAGCTCCCATGGGTCGCACAGCTTCGTCGGGGCACCGCCGAGCACTGCGTTCTGGCCCTGCTTCACCAGGGTGAGCGGTACGGCTTCGACCTCGCTCGGATCCTTGTCGGTGCAGATCGACTGATCGCCAGCGAGGGGACCATCTATCCGCTCCTGGCCCGCCTACGGCGCAACGGTCTGGTGGAGACCACGTGGCAGGAGTCCACGGCCGGCCCGCCCCGCCGCTACTACCGCATCACCGAGGCGGGGGAGCGATCGCTGGCGAGCTTTATCGACCACTGGAAGGTCTTCCGGGACACGGTCGACCACATCCTCGGCGAGGGGAGCACTGCATGAAGATCAGGCAGGGGACCGATGACATGGTCGAGCGGTACCTCGACGAGCTGGATGCGGCGCTGCGTCTCTCCCTCCCGAGGTGCGCCGGCAGATGGTCGAGGACGTCGCCGGCCACATCGCCGAGGGTCGGACCGGCCTCGACCCTCTCGACGAGGCGGGTCTGCGTTCGTTGCTCGATCGGATGGGAGATCCGGAGGCAATCGCCGCCGAAGCGGGAATCGGCATGCCTCTTCGGCTGGAACGGCACGTGGATGCCTGGGTCCCCTGGCTCTTGCTGTTCGGCGGGGTCGTGGGCTACGTCGTCGGCGGTGCTGGTCCGGCGCCGCTCTCGCTGGTCGTCGGCGTGGTGGGGTGGCTCGGCGGCGTCGTCGCGCTCGGGTCTTCGACGATCTTCTCCATGCGAGACAAGCTCCTCGGCACGTTCGTCGTCCCCGGTGGTCTGCTCGGTCTCTTCGTGCTCGCCACGCGCCCCGTGGCCATCTGTGGGTCCAGCAGCGGGGGGCCAGGCAGGCCTACCGTCGAGCAGTGCGTCGGAGGAACGGTACTTCCGCCAGCTGTCGGCGTCCTGGCGTTCGTCGCTCTGCTCGTCCTGCCCTTCCTCACGGCAATCCACCTGGAGCACGTTCGCCGCCGCTTGTCGCGCCGTCCTCCCAGCGCTCAGGCCGTCTGACCGGCACCCTGGTCGGCCGGAACGCCAAGGCGCACCGTGAGGGCTACACCACGTGAGGACGCGCCTCAGGCTCGTCAGCATTCATGTCACCCGGACCTTCGTCGAGCCGATTGCCGTCGGAGGGGGAACCTGCTCGCCGTGCTCGCGGTTCGCGCTGCGGAAGGGAGTCCCAGCGACGTCGCGGGTCATCGGGTTGGCGCCCTCGGCCTCCCACAATGCGAACCTCGAGCCGTTGGTCGAAGGCCCGGTCATCACTGTCACCGGCCCGCAAGCAAAGGTCCGCCGCGAGGGATGCCGGCGGTGATCGCTTCAGGGCAGCGCCACGCGGTCACGGAGCCAGTCGGCGAACCATGGCTCTTCCACCTCATGTGCAGCCACAGCCAGCATTGCTTGCTCGGCCCCGTCGACGTCGGGAGGATCAGGGGACCACACGATGCCGTTGAGATCGAGGAAGAGAACGAGCGCCGCCCATGCGGCGCGCTTGTTCCCGTCGGGGAGCGGGTGGTTCCATGCGAGGCGACAGGTGAGCACCGCCGCCTTGTCGATGATGTCGGGGTAGAACTCCTCGCCGCCGAAGCTGGCAGAGGGCGCGTGCAAGGCCGAGTCGGCCAACTCGATGCGCGTGGCCTTGGCGAGGACCCGGCTTCGACCCCGGTGACGTGCTCTGCGAGCCAGACGTACTCTGCCAGGCTGATGTAGCGGATCACCGGGCGAGGCGGTCGAGGAGCTCCTTGTCCCGCTCGAGGAGCTTGCGGGCTCGGGCGACAAAGTCCTTGTCTGATCGGACGCGCGCCACCTCGGCACTCAGCGAGTCGACGATCAAGGCGTTCACGCTGGTACCGCGCACGCGCGCGACCGCTTCGGCCTTGTCGGCGAGGTCGTCGGGCAGCCGGACGGTGGTCTGCTTTGCCATGCACTCATCATATCGCGATATCGCGACACCATTGCTCGCGTGTTCTGCGAGTTCGCGCCGTGGAAGATCAGTCATGATCAAGACGCTGGTAGCGGACGTGGCGCCCCCGGCGTATGAGTCCCCCCCCACGTGGTGGGATTCCGAGTGTGATGCTCGGTGTGCTCAGCTCGTGATCTCGAGCTGACGGTCTGCAGTCTCGCGCTCGTCCTGCAGTGCCGCCATGGATTCCTCGGAAAGGTAGCGACGGGCGACCGCCCACTCGTCGTGTTGATCGGCGAGCACGGCGCCGATCGGCTATGAGGGCTTGCGGCTACGACTCGCGGAACTGGCGAGCGTGCCGATTCCGCCCGAGTCCGAGGGGCGGATCGGGGAGGCCGAGGCGTACCGCCGCCGCTCGGCCGAGCAGTGGCAGCGGGCGTAGCGATGTGCTCCGGCGGGCGTGGGTCGTCACGCGGGCGAGGTGCTGTCCCTCTCGGTCATCATGGTCGAGAGGGTACCCATGGTCGACGACCTTCTGGCTGCCCCGGCATGGGTCGCGCTTCTCGATCGGCTCGAGGCCGCTGAGTGGGGGCTGTCACGAGCGCGACGTAGCGCGTCTCGCCGCGGTGCCCGCGCAACACGGAGTGCGGACGACGCTTTCCCGGCACGTCCTGCCCGACTGGAGGGGCGTCGCCAGCGAGTACGACGGCGTGCACCTGAGCTGGGCCGGCTTCATCACGGCCGAGGGGTTCGTGAGCGACCTCGGCGATCGTGTAGCGACGATGCTTCGCTTCTGGGCCAGCGAGCGCACGCTGTGGCTGCGTGACGTCTTCGGCCAGCCCGAGCCGCTCGACGCTCCGAGTCTCACAGGCAATGTGTCGGGCGCGTTGGGCATCGACGTGACTCGTGACGCCGACCGAGCTGCGTCGGACGCACAGAAGACGGTCAGGCTGAACCGCCCAGCCCACAGCGCCAGGTAGCGCCCCGACGAGCGGACCCGTCACGCGCGAAAGCCCGGAATGAGCGGAACTGGCGGGACACCGGGTCTACTACCTGCCTTCAGCCTTCGAGTCTCGCTGGACTTGCGGCTCCGGATGGTCCCCTTACCGGCAGGTCGGCCAGCCCGAAGCAAGGGTACAGGTTCACCAGGAACGACGTGCGTGGCGAACGAGCTCCCGGATACGTTCCGGCCAGCCCGAGGGACGCACCGTCGAGACCCATTGGTCGAATGCGCGCCCAGCCTGCAACTTGAGCCCCCCTCCGCTCGTGCGGAGGGAGGAACCGATGGCAGGGGAGGACCCGAGCCGGTGGAAACGGGGGGACGAGTCGAAGAGGAGGCTGGCGATGCGCCACCGCATCGAGCACGCCCTCACCGACGGCTCGGTGCCGGCGCGCAAGGCGCTCCTCCAGGCGCTCGTCCACGAGAT
>JAJYWG010000425.1 GCA_021791615.1 Actinomycetes bacterium | reverse complement strand
GTCCTCCTCCTCGTCGGTTGCTCTTCGAACGGCACCCGATGCCTACCTCACGGCACGGCTCAGGTGGAGGACCGCTCCTTCAAACTTCCACGCTCAGGGGGACAACCTCGGCGGCGGGTGCTTGGGAGGGGCTGGCGGGTGGTCCGAGCAGTTCTCGTCGGAGTTGCTGGAGGTGGCGGACGACTTTGGGGGTCATCTCGACGCCCCGCCAGCCGGCGCTGGCCCGGTCCAACACGGCCCAGACCAGCGACAGGCAGGAGCGCTCGCCGGGGAGCCGTCCGATCACCTTGACCCTCCGGCGGGTCTCGCCGAAGGTCCGCTCGATGAAATTGGAGTGGCGGATCCGATGCCAGTGCTCTTTGGGGAAGCGCAGGTAGGTGGTGAGGTGCTCGAAGTCGGCCTGGAGGACCTCGACGGCGGTCGGGTAGAGCTTGGCCCACTTGGCGACGAACGCGTTGGCCCGCCGGGTCGCCACCGCCACGGCCGCCTCGCCGGGCTCGGCGTCGATGTCAGCCCAGATCGCCCAGAACTCGGCCTTGAGCTGGGCTTGGGCGTGCTTGGGGACCCGGGCGAGGAGGTTGCGGGCCCGGTGGATCAGGCAGCGCTGGCGGGCGGAGGCGGCAAAGACGAGCTCGACGCCGGCGATGAGCCCGGCGCCGCCATCGGAGATGACCAGCACCGGCGCGCGTAGACCCCGCTCGACCATGCCGGTGAGGAAGCCCCGCCAGGCGTCGGCCGACTCGGTCGCTCCCGGCTCGACAGCGAGCAGCACCGGGCGGCCGTCGGTGGTCATCCCCCACGCCACCAGCACCGGCTCCGCGCCCGCCCCGGGGTGCATCCGGAAGTGGTGAGAGTCGGACCGAGGCGCGTTGCCGGTGTTTCGACCGGTCGTTTCCTCGGTCCGCTCCTCCGAACCGGACGTGCGTGTTGCCACGCATCCGGCTCTCCACGAGTTATGCCGCCGGGCTGTTCGGCATCACGTTCGGTGTCGCCCATGGCGAGGGGATGCGGTTAGCCCGGTAGGCGTATCGGGTGACCTGAACGCCGCTGGGGTTGAACAGCACCACTTCGCCCTCTTTCGGCCACCACCCGATCAGGTGGTGGCGTCGGAGCTGCTTCCAGGATGCCCGGGGTTGCTTGTGGCGAAGCCAGCAGACCACCCGGCGCCAGACGAAGGCGCGTAGGTAGCAGAAGGTCGCCTTGGAAACTCCGTGGCGGAAGTAGTTGGTCCATCCTCGAAGCATCGGGTTAAGCCGGTGGATGAGGACGCTGAGCGACTGGTCCGTTGCCCCTCGGGTAGCGGTTCGCACCTTGGCCTTGATGGAGGCAAGCGCCTTCTTCGAGGGGTAGGTATACACGAACCGTTTGCCGGTGCCTCGCTTCTGGTGCCGCTGGATGCGGAACCCGAGAAAGTCGAAGCCCTCATCAATGTGGACGATCCTTGTCTTTTCGGCTGACAGGCGTAAGCCCATCGGCCGGAGCACCTCTGCGACCTCGTCTCGCAGGCCCTCAGCGTGGGCTTTGGTGCCGGACACCACGACGACAAAGTCATCGGCATACCGCACCAGGCGGTAGGTGGCCAGCCCTTTGCCCCGACGCCGCTGGCGTTGAGCCGAGGTGTCGCCCATCGCCTTCCACGCCTCGGCGAAGTGGTCGTCGAGAACAGAAAGAGCAATGTTGGAGAGCAGGGGTAAAAGGATTCCACCCTGGGGAGTGCCGGCGATCGTGTCCCTCTCGACGCCATCCTCGCCGAGGATGCCGGCCTTGAGGAACGCCTTCACCAGGCCCAGGACACGCCTGTCCCCGATGCGTGCTCGAAGTCGGTCCATGAGACCGATATGCGAGATCTCATCGAAGCATGCCGTGATGTCGCATTCCAGTACCCACTCGTAGGAGCGGCTAGTGAAGTGGTGGATCTCGGCGATGGCGTCATGGGCTCGGCGCTTCGGGCGGAAGCCGTAGCTGCATGGCTTGAAGTCCGCTTCGAAGATCGGCTCGAGCACCGACTTGAGGGCGGCTTGAGCCACCCGGTCCCGCACGGTAGCGATCCCCAACCGGCGCAACTTGCCTCCGGTCTTTGGGATCATGCGCTCCCGCACAGGTAAAGGGGCGAACGTCCGAGCCTTCAAGTCGGCTCGGAGCTCGGCGAGGAAGTCATCCTCACCCCGCACGGTGGAGATGTAGAAGGCCGTCTGGCCGTCCACTCCCGCCGAGCGGGCACCCTTGTTCCCCTTGACCCGATGCCAGGCGTCAACCAGGACAGCCGGGTCACAGATGAGGTTATAGAGGTCATCGAACCGCCGACCGGGATCGTCGGTGGCCCACTGGTGCAGCTTGGTCTGGATCTTCAGTACCCGCAGCCAAGCCATATCGGCATCCGGCCACAGCTCGTCGGTATTCACCGTCGTCCTCCTGACATTCCAATCCCGCATCTGCAAACTCGCTGTCCTCCTTCGCCATGTGGCCGGCTTTCCCGGCCTCGGACTACTACGAGGACTCCGTCCCATCCCGGGGCCAACAGCCGACGACGGGCCTGCCCGCCTGCGACCTGGCTGGTCGCCGGGGAGGGCAGCCCCGAGATGGTTCCCACGTTCACCACTGACCGGTTGACGGGGGCGGTGCCCGGCTCTTCCCCTGCAGTCTCGCCACGAGTACGCCGCAGGCTTTCCTCGTGACCTCCGTGCCGACGGGTAGTACGCCAACACGGATCCGGTCCCCCGGGTTCAACAGGTGACCGACTACTGCTGCCCAGCCCACATCCGTCAGGTTGGAGCTGGTTCTCTCGCTTGAGGGGGTTCCACCACCGGTTCACATCGAGTTACACCTTCCCGTCTTGCTTGCCGGGCCCGGGCCGTCTGACGGTGCCGGCCCGTCCCGTCGTTGTCGGGGCTGCTCCCGCCCGACCCTGCGTCTCCAGGATCAGGCTGCCCCCAGCTTCAGTGGCCTGCTGCGACAGGCCACAGGTGGGTCCTTCCACCCCACCCGGTCATATGGCGCCTCGTGGCGCACGCTGCCGTCCAAAAATAGGTACTCCAGCTCCACGCCGGAAAGATCCCGGGCCTTGAAGGTGTCGAACTCGGTCTTGATCGCCTCACACACCCGCGAGACCGTCGACTTCGACACCGTCGCCTCCGGGCCGAGCGCCTCAGCCAGAGTGGCCTCCACATCACGCACGGACAGACCCCGCACGAACCCGGCGATGACCAGCGACTCCAAGGCGTTGGTCTTGGTCACCCCCTTGCCGAGCAGCCGAGACGCGAACGCCTCGGTCGTCCCCCGCAGCTTCGGGCGCCGCAAGCCGACCGGCCCCGCCGTCGTCTTGATCGTCAGGTCCGAGTAGCCGTTGCGGCTCCCCTCCCGGGCGTCCTCGCTGCCCGCCCGGCGCTCGTAGCGCTGCCGGCACAAGAACTCGGCGACCTCGGCCTCCAAAGCGGTCTGCAGCAGCAGACGGGCACCCAGCCGTGCCACCTCCTCCAAGCTGGTGCCGAGGTCGTGATGGCCGTCAGCGCCGGCGAACACGCCAGCGATCTCCTCACGGAGCTTCTCTGTAGGCGATACTCGTGTAGTCACGGGTGTAGGTCCTCCTTCATGAGTTGGATGCTCTCGAAGGAACCTACGCCCGTCGACTTTTACACTAAGGGATGGACGCCACCGGCCGATGGCCTCCAGGAGTGATCGGACTTGTGGTCGGCGAGCGGGCGCGATGACCTGGAGCGCGGCAGTCAGCGTGTCGTTGTCGGCGAGCCGCTCGGCGAGCTCCGTCGCTTCGGTCGCGGTGAGCAGCCGCCCGAGCTCGCTCGCCGCAGCGACGTCATCTGGCATGGCCGAAGAACCCGAGTTCGCTGCCAGGTAGGTCGACAAGGAATCGCCGGTCCAAGAAGCGGTTGGCCCGCTCGCAGGAGGTTTCCGAAGCCATCACGCAGCAGTGGCAGGCGGCGCCGTGGAGAAAGTCTTCCGGGTCGTGCGGGACTCGCTGGGCGCAAACCGGGTCCGACGAGCAGCGAGTGGCTCGGTAGAGGGCGCCAGAGACGACACGTTCCAGTCGTTCGGGGGCGCTGAGCTGTACCAATCCGCCCAGCGTGCCGTCGCTGTCGGAGGCAGTCGTGCAGATCAAGAGCCCGGCCGATGCGGGTCGCCCATCGGCTTCGGACCATGCGTAGAGACGCTCGGTGACGCTTGCCGCGGAGTAGCCGCAGGTCATCGCCATCTCCCGGATGAGTACGTGGGCGAACGTATGCACGAGCCAATAGCGCGGCGGTGGGAGGCGGGTGTCGGGGTCGACATCCTTGGC
>JAJYWG010000140.1 GCA_021791615.1 Actinomycetes bacterium | reverse complement strand
GAACCATCGACCGAGTGGATCGAACCGTCGCGGCAGTGAAGGAACGCCTGCAGTCGGAGATCCGCCACTGGGATCATCGGGCGAACCAGCTCAAGGACCGGGAGCTGGCGGGCAAGCTCCCCGCGAGCGGCATGAACTCTGCTCGCGCCCGGAGCCGTGCCGACGAGCTCGAAGCCCGCCTGAAGCACCGCCTGGAGGAGCTGGACGCCGAACGCCAGCTCGCATCCCTGCCACCGGTCGTCGGTGGCGGCGCCCTGGTCATACCGGCCGGGCTGCTCGCCTCGCTCACCGGCACTGCTCCTGCCGACGTCCCCTTGCACGCCCAGGAGCGCTCGGCGACCGAACGTGCCGCCGTCGACGCGGTCATGCAGGCGGAGCGCAGCCTGGCGCGAGACCCCGTGGAGATGCCACCGAACAACAAGGGCTACGACATCGAGTCCAAGGACCCTGATGGGGCGATGTGGTTCATCGAGGTGAAGGGCCGGGTCGCCGGTGCCGAGACCTTCACGGTGACGAGAAGCGAGGTCGGGGTGGGGCGCAACAAGCCCGACCAGCACATCCTTGCCCTCGCTGAAGTCAACGACGGGGTGCAGCCGGTCGTCCGCTACGTCCGGCGAGCTTTCGAGGACGTCGGCGAGCTGCCGTTCAACACGATCAGCGTCAACCTGCAATGGAAGGCCTACTTAGAACGCGGCGAGGAGCCGGCATGACCGAGAAGAGGAAGCTCATCGAGGTCGCCCTGCCTCTCGACGCGATCAACCGAGAAGCCGCACGCGAGAAGTCCATCCGTGCCGGGCATCCTTCGACGCTCCACCTGTGGTGGGCGCGCCGACCGCTGGCCGCGTGCCGGGCGGTCCTGTTCGCCTCTCTGGTCGACGATCCCTCGGCACATCCCGAGCTGTTCCCGACCGAGGCCGACCAGGACAAGGAGCGCGACCGGCTCTTCGACCTGATCGAGCGGCTCGTGCTCTGGGAGAACAGCAACAACCGCGATCTGCTCGCAGCAACCTGGGCCGAGATCGAACAGTCGTGCGAATCGGATGTTCCGGCGGTCATCGACCCGTTCAGCGGCGGCGGGTCCATCCCGCTCGAAGCCCAGCGGCTCGGCCTTCGCGTCGATGCCAGTGACTTGAACCCCGTTGCGGTCCTCATCAACAAGGCGCTCGTCGAGCTCCCGCCGAAGTTCTCCGGCCGTACGCCGGTCCACCCCAACCTCCAGGCAAGCCTCAACATCCAGTCGTGGACCGGAGCTCATGGCCTGGCCGCCGACGTACGAGCCTACGCGAAGTGGATGAACGACGAGGCCAAGTCCAAGATCGGCAAGCTCTATCCCGATGTCACCGTGCCGGGCGGGCGAGGCACGCAGCGGGCAACGGTGATCACCTGGCTCTGGGCGCGCACGATCAACTGCCCGAACCCGGCGTGCAAATCGACCATGCCGCTGCTCAACTCGTTCACCGTATCCCGCAAGCGCGGCCGAGAGGCGTGGCTGCGCGCCGAGCCGGACCGGTCCTCCCAGTCGGTCTCCTTCTCCGTCGAGCACGGCCCGGGCTGCCCATCCGACGGTACCGTCAACCGGCGGGGCGCGACCTGCCTCGTCTGCCACACGACCATCCCGCTCGCCGAGGTGCGGAAGGCCGCGAAGTCGGGTGATCTCGGGTCCCAGCTCCTCTGCACGGTCGCCGAGGGTCAACGGCGCCGTCTCTACCTGGCGGTGGATCAAGAGCAAGTCGCTGGAGCAGACGTCGACGCGCCTCAAGATATCCCCGAGACGAGTCTTCCGACAGCAGCGCTGGGTTTCCGGGTTCAGGGCTACGGCATCACCCGGCATTCACAGCTCTTCACCAACCGCCAGCTGTGGGCGATGACGACGTTTGCCGATCTCGTCGCCGAGGCACGCGAGCGGGTGCTCGCCGATGGCGGTGATGTCGAGTACGCGGACGCGATCGCGACGTACCTGACGCTCGGCATCGGTCGACTGGCGAATCGCTGCTCCAGCCAGAGCTTCTGGCATACGGGCGGCGAGAAGGTCGAGCAGGTGTTCGGCCGGAACGCCCTTCCGATGATCTGGGTCTACGCGGAGGCGAACCCGTTCTCCACCTCGTCGGGCAACTTCCTCGGCCAGATCGACTACCTGGCCGACGCGCTCGAACCGGTCCCAGCCCGAGGAGAGGCGGTTGTCCGTCAGCTCGACGCTGCCGCCGAGATGGATGGTCGCACCGGGATGGTCTGCACTGACCCCCCGTACTACGACAACGTGCCCTACGCGGACCTGTCCGACTTCTTCTACATCTGGCACCGCCGATGCCTGTCGAGGATCTACCCCGACCTCTACGCCACCCTCCTCGTCCCGAAGTCCCAAGAGCTGATCGCCGAACCCGCCCGCCAGGGGAGCTGGGCTGCTGCGGCCGAGTTCTTCGAGGTCGGGTTGCGGCGCAGCTTCACGAACATGCTCGCAGCCCAGGACGAGCGGTTCCCCATGACCGTGTTCTACGCCTTCAAGCAGGAAGAGGTGGCCGACGAGGACGGCGGCGGCCATGTCTCGACCGGGTGGGAGACGATGCTGCAAGGCCTGCTCGACTCGGGGGCGATGATCACCGGGACCTGGCCGGTGCGGACCGAGCAGCCCGGCGGACTTCGCGAGGTCGGACGAGCGGCCCTGGCGTCCTCGATCGTGCTTGTCTGCCGGCGCCGCCCTGCCGACGCGCCGCTCGCCACGCGCAGGGAGTTCCTCTCCGCGTTGAAGGCGGAGCTCCCCGACGCGTTGCTCCGCCTGCAGCACGGCAACATCGCGCCGGTCGACCTCGCCCAGGCATCGATCGGCCCGGGGATGGCGATCTTCTCCCGCTACGCGAAGGTGGTCGAGGCAGACGGCCGGACCATGCGCGTCCGCTCGGCGTTGACGCTGATCAACCAAGTCCTCGACGAGATCCTGACGGCCCAGGAAGGAGACTTCGACACCGAGACGCGCTGGGCACTCGCGTGGTTCGAAGAGCAGGGTTTGGAGGTCGGACCGTTCGGCAAGGCCGAGACCTTGTCGAAGGCCAAGAACACCGCGGTGAACGCGTTGGTCCACGCGGGGATCCTCGAAGCATCTGGCAACCGGGTACGGCTCTTGGCCCGACACGAGCTCTCCGCGGCCTGGGACCCGGCGACCGACGATCGCCTGACGGTGTGGGAGGTGACCCAGCACCTCATCGAGACGTTGCTCTCCCAAGGCGAAGGCGAGGCCGCCGCGCTGCTGCGCCGTGTCGGGGGCTTGGGAGAGACCGCTCGTGAGCTCGCCTACCGGCTGTACATGCTCTGCGACCGCAAGAAGTGGGCGTCGGAGGCGCTCGCCTACAACGCCCTCGTGGTCGCCTGGCCGGAGATCGCCCGTTTGGCTGGCGCCACCCCGTCGGGTGCTGCGAGCAGCCGGTTGTTCGACCCTGACGGCGGGGTTGCCTGATGGCCGCGACGAACCACGAGCGGGTCGGCCGGGCCCTGTCGGTGTTGAGCGAGGGGCTGGCCCCGTTCGTCGCTCGGGAGTGCCAGGCGAAGTACGGAGAGACCTGGATGCGGACCGTCGCCCGCGACGATGCGGGTTCGGCAGGCCCGGCGAGGAAGGTGTCGCCAACCGACGCCCAGTTCCTGTTGAAGGTCGTCTGGGACGAATGGCAGCCGGTCTTTCGCAACGTGCTCGGCCAGACCGACCGTACGTACGTGTCCGAGCTGCGCGACGTGCGCAACCGTTGGGCACACCAGGACGCCTTTTCGACCGACGATGCCGAGCGGGCTCTGGACACCATGCGTCGCCTCCTCTTGGCGGTGTCCGCGCCGCAGGCCGCGGTCGAGCTGGACAAGATGCGCCAGGAGCTGTTGCGGCTCCGCTTTGCCGAGCAGGCTCGCCAGAGCCAGCGCAAGGCGGCGATCGCGCCGGTCGAAGGCCAACCGGCCGGTGGGCTGAAGCCCTGGCGGGAGCTCGTCACGCCGCATCCTGATGTGGCGTCCGGGCGCTACCAGCAGGCCGAGTTCGCCGCCGACCTGCACCAGGTGTGGCGCGACGAGGCGGCCGACGAGTACGGCAAGCCGGTCGAATTCTTCCGGCGAACCTTCCTCACCGACGGACTGCGCGACCTGTTGCTGAACGCGGTCCGCCGGTTCCGCAAGGAGGGCGGTGACCCCGTCGTCGAGTTGCAGACGAACTTCGGGGGCGGCAAGACCCACTCGATGATCGCCCTCTACCATCTCGCAGCCGGCTACCCGCCCCACGAGCTCCCCGGGGTCGAAGCGATGCTCGCTGCAGCCGGGA
>JAJYWG010000224.1 GCA_021791615.1 Actinomycetes bacterium | reverse complement strand
TCGAGCACTACCGCCTACGCGTTCTGCTCCACGCTGGTGGTGTCACCTGGCCCAGCACCCCGTTTCCCCCGCCACTCCGGCGATCCGTCAATCCCCACTGAAACCGGAAGAGCCACCAATGCGCGGGCTGTCCGCACTTCGAGGCCGTGTGGTTGGCGCCGTTTAGGCCGATGGTCGCCGAGACGACTGGTGTTGACGAGCCACGACACCAGGGAGCGCCTGACGCGGTCGGACCGGTACATGGGGGGAATGTACTGGTTGGGGTCGGGACGATCATATACATGGTCGACAGGCCACTGTCGAAGGGGCCGTGCAGTGACGGGTAGAACTCGCCGACCCCCCTAGAAAACGTACTGACGGCCGCTACTGATTCGCCAGCTTGTGGATCTCCCTCGAAACCGGCGCGTTTAACATCTCATGCGCGACGATCCCGACGAGCCCGGTCACGACGATGGACTGACGTCCGAAGACCTTCGCGCCTGCGGCTGCAGCTGCGATACCAACGATGACACCGCCAATGATCCTTGCAGTCTTCCAGCTCAAATCTCTCACCCCCTTCCACTGCTTGGGATGTTGGTCAACCTCACGCGACGAAGCCCCGGCGGAACAACTCGTGCACTGCAACCCCCAGGACGGCAGCCATCGCCAGGGCGAGCAACACCTTCGGTTCGCTGGTTCCGCGTTCGATGCTCACGACGGTCTGACGACTAACTCCCAGCTCCCTGGCGAGCGCCTCCTGCGAGAGGCCCCTCTGAAGCCGGTATTCGCGCACGCGTGACTCGTACATAGGGACTCTCATAATGGGAGTGTCCCCGGAGTAGTGCCGCGCCTGACTCGACATGGGACTGGCTTCGTGCCTTGCCGTGGATCTGTCGGCTCGGCTCTGCCCGGGGACGCGCACCAGCCGGTCGGACGGACGTGACCTGATAGGAGCCTTGAAGCGCACCATGAGAGTCCTGTCCGCCGTCCCGGCCGGTGGTGCCATCCCATTGGCTAGATGAAGGAAGGCAGGTACCAGCATGGCAGGAGAGAAGCGGGTCGTGATAGGCGGCGTGGACACCCACAAGGATGTCCATGTGGCAGCCGTGATCGACCGAATGGGCAAGGTGATCGACACGGCGGACTTTGTGACCTCGGCGAGGGGGTGCCGAGATCTCGTCGCCTGGATGGGGTCGTTCGGTCACGTGACCAAGGTCGGCGTTGAAGGGACCGGTGCCTACGGGGCCGGCCTCACCCGCCACCTGGCTGCGGCCGGGATCGAGGTCGTCGAGGTCAACCGTCCGAACCGCCAGGCACGTCGGCGGCGGGGCAAGTCCGATACGGTCGATGCCGAGGCAGCTGCCCGAGCGGCCCTCAATGGCGAGGCAGCAGCGGTCCCTAAGACTCAGGACTCGTTCGTGACCTCGATCCGCGTGTTGCGCGTAGCCTTCGGCTCGGCCCGCAACGGCCGCACCCGGGTGGCGCTCCAGATCCGGGACCTGATCGTGACCGCCCCCGACGAGCTGCGTGCGGTCTTGGGGCCCCTCGCGAGTGATGACAGGGCGGCACGCTGTGCCCGGTTCCACGTGACCGGTGACGCGGCTGACCCGCTCGTAGGCACCAAGCTGGCGTTGCGTACCCTCGCCCGGCGCTACCAGGCGCTCAGCACCGAGATGGCCGAGCTGGAGGCCGCGCTCGACGAGTTGACCGCCAGGGCCAACCCGGCGCTCAGGGGCGCCAGAGGGGTGGGGACCGATGTGGCCTCGATCCTGCTCGTCGCGGCCGGCGACAACCCCGAGCGCCTCAAGAGCGAGGCGGCCTTCGCCGCTCTATGCGGGGTGTCGCCCGTCGAGGCCTCCTCGGGCAAGACGGTCCGCCACCGCCTGAACCGCTCGGGCAACCGCCAGGCGAACCACGCGCTCTGGCGGATCGTCATGGTGCGTCTCGGCACCGGTGACCCCGCCACCATGGCCTACGTCGAGCGCCGGACCGCCGAGGGCAAGAGCCGGCGTGAGATCATCCGTTGCCTGAAGCGCTACGTCGCCCGGGAGATCTACCGCCACCTGATGCGTCCTGAAGCGGTCCCAGCAGGCCACGACCTGCGGGCTGGACGCCTGGCGGCTCACATCAGCCTCCAGACCGTCGCCACCGCTCTCGCCAGCTGGCCCACTCGAATCTCCGAGCTTGAGCGAGGTCTGAAGCATGACACCGACCTTGCACGACGTTACTCCGAGTGGCTGGATTGGAATCAGAGCATGGACGTCCCCAACGCCCCTACACAAGCGGCTTGACAACCATAGGAGCATCCAAGTATGACGAATGGCGCAGAGAGTGTCAAGTGCACTATACACAGTGGACCTGACATAGCTAGCGCCCACCGCTGGTGCATGAGCAAGCACGGAGCGGTCAGTCGGAGCAGCGAGTTGCCGGCGGACTTGGGGATGTTGAGAACCCCGTCCATCCAGCTCAGGCGGAGCGCCCCCGATGGGGAAGGCAGCGGATGGGGCACGGGCGACCGTGGGACGGACCGTGTGGCGCTCGGCTATGATGTGGCCACGAGGTGACCACAATGGCGAAGTTGAAGAACGTCGGCGTCCGGGAGTTCCGGGACCACGCCACCATGTACCTGTCGGGCTCCGATCCGGTGGCGGTGAGCAAGCACGGCCAGGTGATCGGCTTCTACATCCCCGTGAGTGCCGACGAAGAGCAGGCGACGCGCGCCCTCGAGCAGCTCGGACGCTCGGTCGAAGAGATCCTCGCGCAGACGGGCATGACCGAAGACGAGCTCTCCGGGCTCTTCGATCTGCGTCGAGCGTTCCCAGGGTGATCGTCCGCTAGGGAGGTCGAGGTACCGACCCGCGAGGACGGTCAGGCGACTCACATCGGTGTCGGTCGTTCTGGTCGTGTGGGATGATCAGGAAAGGAATTGAGCCCCTATGACCGACGACCCCGCCTTTCACTTCCCACCGGATGTCTTTGAGGCTGTAGCGAATGCTGTGCCGCTGCTGGTCCGTGGCAAGCGCGACGTTCTCACGTTCTTCCAGGGCTGCGGAGTGTCCAGGTCGTACCTTGACACCCTGGAGTCCTGGACTCGTAAGGACAGCGGCCAGAGCAAGTACCACATCGCCCGAGCGGTTGTCACCCACATGAACGAGTTGGGCGATGCCGGACTGGCACAACGTCGCCAGCTCATCAAGCGGGTGTCGGAGTTCGAGAACTTCTCCTCCTGTTGGCCCGACGATCAGCTGAAAGCCAAGGGGGCGGTGACGGCAGTCGCTGAGCTGGTCAACAAGAAGGACTCGTTCACGAGGCTTCAGGAGGAGCGAGAACGGGAGCAGCGTGACCATCGAGCAACCAGGCGAGCAGAGTCCGAGCGCGTCGCGACGGCTCGTTCCCGCCGGGAGCAGGTCAGGACCGACCTTTACCGCCTCTTCGGTGAGACCGACCCGCATCGCCGCGGCAAGGCTCTTGAGGGTGTCCTCAATCGGCTATTTCAAGCGCACGACATTCTCGTCCGCGAAGCCTTTGTGGTCACTGGCGACAACGGCGAAGGCATCATCGAGCAGATCGACGGTGCCGTGGAGATCGACGGGCGCATCTACCTCGTCGAGATGAAGTGGTGGGACAAGCTGCTTGGGCGAGCCGAGGTGTCACCGCACCTCGTCAGCGTGTACAGCCGAGGCGAGGCCGGAGGAATCTTCATCAGTAACTCCGGCTACCACGACTCAGCCGTGGCCGAGTACAAGACCGCCTTGGCCCAACGCACCGTGATCCTGGTCGAGTTGCAAGAGGTCGTCACTCTGCTCGATCAGGACCTCCCCCTACTGGACCTGATCCGACCGAAGCTCCAGGCTGCGACCCTCTCGAAGCAGCCGCTCACCTACCCGCTTGGTCGTCTGTCGAGCCAACACGCCTAACGGTCGAAGCGAGCTCGACCCCTGGAGCACGTCCAGCTTGTGCGTGCCGAAAGCTCGACTTGGGTGCTCATCTGGCCGGAGGCGATAGTCACTTGGTCAAGTTCGTACCTCGGATAGCACCTTCCGAGAGGTCGGTACAACGGCAGGTATCAATGCCAGGATCGAAGCACCTCTGGATGGCCTGTTCCCTGCCGGCTATGTGTGGGTTTGTCTCAATCCGTCCGCGGATACGCAGCCTGTGAAGGCCGGTAGTTTTCTGGCAGCTGTTTATCGGGCTCTTCCGGAATGAGTGGGGATTCGTGAGGACCGGGAGCTGAGGGTATCCACCACTGGGGCCAGGGGCCTCGACATCGTTGTTGGCGTCAGAACCACGACGACGAGGAGGCCCCTGACGATGGAT
>JAJYWG010000144.1 GCA_021791615.1 Actinomycetes bacterium | reverse complement strand
CCAACCGATCCTCCTCGTCGCCCCCTACATCGGCCCGAGAGCCCGCGAGCTCCTCATCGAGGAGAACATTAGCTACCTCGACCTCACCGGCAACGCTCGAATCAGCAGCGACTATCCCGGAATCTTCATCGAGGTCCGGGGCGCGACGCACGACCCGCGCTCCACCAAGCCGAGGGCAGCCATTCGGGGGGCGAAGGCGGGGGCGGTCGTGCGCGTCCTCGTCGATGCGGCACCGCCGTACACGGGTGCCGAGATCGCGAGGATTGCCAACGTCAACGAGGGATACCTCTCCCGAATCCTCGACACCCTGGCTGACGAGGGTCTCATCGACCGCGAACGGTCAGGACCGGTGACTCGAGTCGACTGGCCGGCGCTGCTGCGACGGCGATCCCAGGCGCTCGACCTGTTCCGCCCCGCCGGTACCTACCGCTACGTCGCACGCCAGGGCGCCTCCGCTCTGCTCGACCGACTGCGCAGCAGGACTCCATCGGGCACAAGACTGCCTACGGTCACGGGTTCCTTCGCCGCCGCCAGGCTCGCGCCGATCGCCGCGCCGGCTCTCCTCGTCCTCTACACGCCGAATCCGCTGGATCTTGGATCGGAGCTCGAGCTGCTGCCGGCCGAAGCCGGAGCCGACACGGTCTTGATTCGGCCAGACAATGAGGTCGCTTTCGCGAGGTCGGAGCGAAATGGCGGGGTCGCCTGGGCAGCTCCGAGCCAGGTCGCCATCGACTGCTTGGCTGGCACCGGCCGGATGCCGTCCGAGGGAGACGCGCTCATCGCCTGGATGCAAGACAACGAGGACCGCTGGCGGTACCCGACGATCCAAGAAATACTCGCCAAACAGTCTCGAGCGGGGGGCCTGAGCTCGTGACGGACGCGGCCCCTGAGTACGTCGCTGCTCGGACGGTCTTGCTCGACGTCCTTGAAGCACTCGGCTCGCAGCGTGAGGCAATCATCGTCGTCGGTGCTCAGGCGATTTACATGCACACGGAGGACGGCGGCATCACGGGGTTCGCCCCATACACCACCGACGCAGACCTGGCTCTGGCTCCGTCCCGGCTCGCCGACAAGCCTCACATCGAAAAGCTTCTGGAAGACGCCAACTTCGAACAGAAGGGAGACCCCGGCATCTGGTGGAAGACCATCGTCATCGATGGCACGCCGACGGACGTCGACGTCGACATCATGGTGCCAGAGCATTTCGCCCCCGCAGGTGGGAGGCGCAGCGTCAGGCTCCCACCTCACGACAAGATGATCGCCCGCAAGGCGATCGGGTTGGAAGGCTCGATCCTTGACCACGACCTCATGGAAGTCGCCGCCCTCGATGGCACCGACTCCCGCCAGTTCACTATCCGCGTGGCAGGACCGGCGGCGCTGATCGTCGCCAAGGTCTACAAGCTCCGTGACCGGCTCGCCGACGGCAAGCTGGGCCGAATCGCCGACAAGGATGCTGCCGACGTGTATCGGCTCATGATCGCCGTCCCGCTTCGCGAGTTTCTGCGCCGGCTAGGACCGGTCATGAACGATGAGACCGCAGGCCCAGTCTGTCGCGAGGCGATCGAGTTGATGGAGCGGCTCTTCGGTTCGCGGGGCGCAGAAGGCGTCCGCATGGCACGCGACGCCCTTCGTATTGCCGTGCCATCGGAACGGGTGATCGACGTGTGTACCCGCTTCACCCGCCAACTGCGCGAGGCGACGGTGGACGGCTGAGTACGCCACCCGCCTCCTCGGCCGGATCGACCACGGCGCTATCGCCAAGCACGCTGTCAAGATCGACGCACCGCGCCGTTCCCTCGAGGAGATCACCGTCCGTCAGGACCGCCTCATCCGAGCCCTCGAGTCCCATGACGACCACATCGGCACGATCTTCAGTCGCGTCCGCTACCGCCCCGGCGAGCTCGAAGCAGAACGGCATGCCAAACTCGACGCGCTGGCTGAACTCGATGCGGCGGACGTCACTCGAGTAGTTCCGGTGGAACTGCTCGACAAGCTTCCCGTTCTGGCGCGTCGGCCAGCGCGTGGCCGAGCTGGAGGACGCCGTCGCCGAGTGGCGCGAGCGGCTCGTGGCACTCGCCCGAGCCTCGGCAACAGAGGCGCCCACGTTGGCCGACGTCGCCCCATTGCTCGACCGCCTGCCGATCCTCGCCAGCTCGCTCGACACGGCGCCCCAGGGCGAACTGCGGGCGCTGTTCGACTCGCTACAGCTCGACGTCGTGTACCAGCTGGCCGACAGCGCCCTCGATGTCGCAGCCACCCTCTACGATCTCGGCAGCGAGACTGCCCAGCCCGCCGCGCGCGAAGGTGCGGAGGACTGGTCGGCGCCCCCGGCAGGAGCCGGGCCAGTCCTCCGACGGGTGGTGCGGCTGAGCCGGCAGCTGGACCTGGCATGACGCGTTGACCAGCAACATCGCGTGTGGTCAGGTAACACCTGCAGGTCGCCATCGGACGATGCGCGTTCCCTCGGGGGCTGCGTGCCTCACGTAGACTTATGCCTGGAGGTGGTGACATGTCTCACCTTTCAACGAAGCCGGAAACACCCCAACTGCGGGGATAACCACGGCCCTCCGGCTCGGACCACGGGCAGGTGTGAGAATGGGCATGACGCGAGAGATCGCTGACGTGGGTGCGCGCCAAACCATCGAAGGGACCGGTCGGCCTGCCACAACCGGTCCCGCCCTCTGGCCGCGCTTGCCGCGTCGCTGCCCGCCGGTTCAACGGGCGCGGGCGCGCCAGATCGACGTCCTTCGGACGGAGGCGCTACGCACCATTGCCCGTGCCGGTCCCGCCTTCTCCGGGACTATTGACTACCAGGTACATCAGCCCGGCAAGGGCGGCCACGACGAGTAGGCCGACCAGGACCTGGCTGGCGCTCAGTTGGAGCTGAGCGCTGAGTTGGAGCTGAAAGGCGGGCTGAGCGTTGACGACCAGGACTGGCGACGTCGGAAGACCCCGCCGCTCGCTGAGCCTCCTGAGGGCCGAGATGAGGTCCGCGCTGCTCGTGGCGACGTCCTCGTGGTCGAAGGGGATGTGCTCAATCCCGTCGAGCATGGCCAGGGACGTCGGGTCCAGCCGGCAGTCGAATAGGACCAGGACTGGCTTTCCGGCTTGTCGCGCCGCGCCGATCTCTTGGTGGACGTACCGGGAGGAGTCACCCTGGGGAGTGAGCAGCGCGAGCAGCGCGTCGCTTCTGGCGATGGCGTCACGTACCTTGTCCGCCAGCACCGTACCGGGCTGCACATCGTGGTCGGCACGGTAGGCGTCGATCCCCATGGCCTCGATCTGAGCGGCAACCCAGTCGACAACCGGGCGGTCGGCGCTGGAGTGGCTGAGGAAGACCTGGGCGCGAGCCTCCGCAGGCTGGCTCACGAGCGGTCGCATCGAACCTGCGGTCATGACTCCACCTCCCGGGCGGATAGGGGTTACACCTAAGCTATACTAGTTGCTTGCTGTTTAGGTTACACTCTGACTCAGGAAAGGGAGGTCGGTGGCCGATACGCATGAGGTGTACCCGAACGCGCCGTTGGCGCTGGTCGCCGTCGAGGTGCGGTTCCCGAACAGCGCGGGTACCCGTCCCCTGCCCATGAACCTGCAACGTTCGTTCCGGGACCTGCTCGGTGAGGGCTGGGTCATCGAGTCGCAGAAGATCCAACAGCTGACGCTCGCAGTCAGCGCTGCCGGTGCCGTGCCGCAAGCGATGCCGATGCTGACCATCCCGAGGTTCACGTTGCGCGACCGCACGCTGGCAGTGGCGATCACCGAAGAGAGCCTGACGATCGAGGCCACCCGCTATCGCCATTACCCCGAGTTCCGTAAGACCGTGGCAAGTGCTGTGGCCGCTGCAGCCGAGGTCCTCCTGCCCGATGGGATTGCTCGCGTAGGTATGCGCTACATCGACGAGATCCGCGCGCCCAGCATTGCGGAGGAGGCTCTCTCAGACTGGCAGAACTGGGTCGATGCCTCGCTCCTGGCCCCCCAACTCGGCGGGATGAACGACGCCGGTTTCGTCTCAACCGGATGGGAAGGCGCGGCACAGTACAGTACCGGACCGGACCAGAAGCTGGTACTTCGCTACGGACCCCGGGCTGGTTACGTCGTCAACCCGGTCGGCCCGCTCAAGCGGCCCGCTCCGCCCGGACCAGGGCCTCTGTTCGCCCTGGACTTCGACTGTTTCTGGGAGCCACCAGACATTCCCGAGTTCGACCCGGAGATCATCATGGACACCTGCGACCAACTCAGAAGGCCGATTCGGGCGTTGTTCGACATGCTGGTGACCGACAAGCTCCTCGCCGAGTTCACGAAGGAG
>JAJYWG010000099.1 GCA_021791615.1 Actinomycetes bacterium | reverse complement strand
GGTCGACGCTGGTGACCCCGGTGGGTTCGACCGTGATTCGAATGGGTGTGCCGGTGCCGTGGCAGGGGGACTCGATCCTTGCTGACCGGCCGAGCAGGGGGGGGAAGACGAGAGTGTCGAGGGCACACCAGGTGTAGAGGCGCTTCCCGTCGATCTCGAAACGGTGCGGGGTTTCCCGCAGGGTGAGCCCATAGCCGACGATGCGTCCGTGGTCGTCGATCTCGACGTCGGGGAGGGAAGCGACGGTCTGGCGGACGTCGTCGATGGACCGGCCGGCAGCAGCAGCCAGGTCCTTGATTCTGACCGGCTGTCCATCGGCGAGGAGCCGGAGGAGGGGACGGTACAGCCCGACCACAGCGTCGAAGCTGGTCGTCTGGTGCAACCCCGCCGTGAGCTCGTCGATCTCCATGCCGTCCCCCGTGTCCGGTTGTCTAGCTCTCATGCTATCATTCGTATAGACAGATATGTGAGAGGGAGAGACGACATGGCCTACGACTTGGCGATCATCGGTTCCGGCGGTGCGGGGTTCGCGGCCGCTATCGCAGCGACGACCAGGGGCCACTCGGTGGTCATGATCGAGCGGTCCACCATGGGAGGGACCTGTGTCAACGTGGGCTGCATCCCCTCCAAGGCGCTGCTGGCCGCGGCCGATGCCCGCCATGTCGCCGTCGGACAGGCCTTTCCCGGGATCACCACCTCCGCGGGTCCTGTCGACATGGACTCGTTGGTCGCCGGCAAGGCCGCCCTTGTCAACATGCTGCGGAAGGAGAAGTACGAGGACCTGGCCAGCACCTACGGCTGGGAGGTGAGCCAGGGCGAGGCTCGATTCGTCGAGGGACCGGCCTTGGAGGTGGATGGAGAGCGGATCGAGGCGACCCACTACCTGGTGGCGACCGGGGCCTCCCCGTGGGTTCCCCCCATCCCCGGTTTGGACACGACCGGCTACCTCACCTCCACCACGGCCTTGGAGCTCGATCACCTCCCCGAGTCGATGATCGTGGTGGGAGGTAACTACGTGGGTTTGGAGCTGGGTCAGATGTTCGCCCGTTTGGGTAGCGCTGTCACCCTCCTCGAAGCGCTCCCCCGCCTGGCCGCCGGCGAGGAGCCCGAGATCTCCGAGGTGATCGAAGGCGTACTCGCCGACGAGGGCATCGACGTGTGGACGTCCGCGTCACTGGCCAAGGTGTCCCGGGAGGGAGAGAAGATTGTGGCCACGGTGGCAGGCGGCCGGGAGGTCCGGGCCGAGGCCATCTTGATGGCCACCGGGCGCCGGGCGAACACCGCCGGGTTGGGTCTGGATGTGGTCGGTGTCGAGGTCGGACCGAGCGGGGCCGTCGTGGTCGACAACCAGCTGCGAACTGCCAACCCCAGGATCTGGGCGGCCGGGGACGTGACCGGAGCACCCCAGTTCGTCTACGTGGCGGGATCCCATGGCACCATGGTGGTGGAGAACGCCTTCGAGGAGGCAGGGCGGCGGGTGGACTATTCGCATCTGCCCCGGGTGACCTTCACCACCCCCAACATCGCGGCGGTCGGCCTCACCGACGCCGAGGTCCGCCCGGCCGGGTTGTCGTGCACGTGCCGGGTGCTGCCGCTCAGCTACGTGCCCCGGGCCATCGTCAACCGCGACACCCGCGGCGTGGTCAAGATCGTCGCCGAGGTCGGCACGGGTCGGGTGGTCGGCGTCCACATGATCGGGGCCAACGCCGGAGACGCCATCCTGGCTGCCACCTACGCCTTGGAGGCGAACATGACCGTCGACCAACTGGCCCACACCTGGGCGCCGTACCTGACCATGGCCGAGGGGATCAAGCTGGCCGCCCAGTCGTTCACGACCGATGTCGCCAAGCTGTCATGCTGCGCAGCATGAGTACCTCGCTCACCTCCCGCCGCCGGCCACCAGCCCCACTACTCCCCACTGACCCGGCAGGGCGGGAGCTGATGGCCAAGTTCTACCGGGCGCTCGGGGACCCCACCCGGCTCGACCTGCTCGAGTTCTGTGCGGAAGACGAGCGGACCGGCAACGAGTGCGTCGAACGGGCCGGGCTCTCCCAGGGGCGAGTCTCTGCCCACCTGGCCTGCCTGGTCTCCTGCGGCCTGGTCTCGGTGCGCCGCCAGGGCCGCTTCGCCTACTACCAGGTCACCGATCCCCGAGTGGCCGAGCTGGTCAGGATCGGCCAGGGGGTCGTCGCCAACCACGCCGCATCGATCGCCGCGTGCATCAGGGTCACCTCGCCGGTCTGAGGATGCCGGGAGTGGCGGCCGGGCAGCCGGTGGGCGACGATCGTCCGGCTGGTCCAGATGCAGCATCAAGCTCGCTCGACCGAGTAGACGGCCCACCGAGCTGGCGAACCGCTTCCGAAGCGGTCGCTGTCTGCCTGCGCCGCCCAAACCGTCGACGGATCGGACTGATCGCCGCAGTCGTCGGCACGCTCTTGGCGGGGGCCAACCAAGGAGCGGCGCTCGCCTCGGGACACGTCAGCTGGCTGGTCTGGGTTCGGGTAGCACTCGACTACGTGGTCCCTACGTGCGTCTCGACGATGGGTGTCCTCGCCGGGACTCGGCATAGTACTCCCAACCGTCTGTGAACGCCGGATGGTGCGCCGGCCGGAGGAGCGTGCCTCTCCCGGCGCGTCCGCGTTGACGGAGAGCAGCCCGTCGCTGGGGAATAGCCGATCCGTGCTCACCACAGGTCAGATCCCGCACGGCGTGTCCACCCCTCCGACCCGGTTGTCACCGACGAACTGCCACGGGGCATACTGGGTCGCCGCCAATGCGGCAAGGCTCGTGCCGGGAGGTGATGTCCGGCCTGGTATCTGGTGCTTGGCGTGCGCGGGGGCGAGGGCGGCCCGGTCAAATGGCCGCACCCACGACGACACGTAGTGCAGGCTCCGCCC
Source organism: Actinomycetes bacterium (assembly GCA_021791615.1). The sequence goes on along the minus strand of JAJYWG010000099.1, from coordinate 1,415 downwards.
GCCCGGGTAGTACAGCTCAAGGGTGAGCTTGGACCGGCAGCCGCGGATCGCTACCGACTCGACAGTCGCCTTCGTGTAGAGCGCCTCGGGGTTCTTTCCCGCGGCCAGGTCCCGGGCGAACATGGCGGTCACCTTGGACTGCGCGGACACGACCGTGGCGAGCGGGGCGACCGAGCGCGTGGCGTAGACCGCGAGCGCCGCGGAGCTGAAGTTGGCATATGCGTCGACCACCGCCCACTGTGCCGGGCTCAACGGCTTGGCGGAGGTGAACGGCACCCAGTGGCCGCCGACGTACTCGATCACGGTCGTGGTCGAAGCTCGTGAGGTCGGGCCCTTGAGGCCAGTCGACGCTGCCGCGCCGCACGCTGCCAACACCAGGCCGAGGGCGATCAGTACCGCGGCGAACGATATCGGTCGGTGACGACCAGCCGATACCCGGCGGCACAGGCGGGGAAGCGGTGCCATCAGTATCGCCCTCCTGTAGGCGTCATGGCAAGGTGGGCGCCGTGGTGCTGGCCGGCCCGGCCGGAGGATCTGCGTTGACCGTGTGCCCGGTCAGGTGTCCTGCGGCGGCGAGGAGCTGGCCCATGGTCGAGACCGGCACGCTGTTTTGGTAGCGGAGATGGCCGCGGGGGCCGATGAGGAAGTACACGTCTGGGTTGCCGCTCGGGTCGTAGGCCAGGCTGAGAGCCTTGGAGGCCATGCCCCAGGTCCACTGCGCGCTGGACCACGCAGGCCCGGCGTTGTTGGCCGCCCAGGCGGCAAGCTGGCCCCATCCCTGCGGGGTCGGAGGGATGTCGCCGTAGAGGTCGAGGCCGACCACATGGACACCGTCAGCCTCCAAGCTGGGCAGCGCCTTAGCGATGGCTGGTGCGCTCGCGGCGCACGTCGAACAGCTCGTGACCAAGAACCACAGGAGCACCGGCTTGCCCCGAAGCGCCGTGACGGTCCTGTCCTTTCCGCGCAGCTTTGCCACGGTCGCGGCGTTGGAATCCAGCGTCGTGAACACGCCGTTTGGTGCGAGACTCGTCGCGGCACCTGTCGATCTTCCCGCCGCCCTCGGAGCACTCGAAGATGACGTCGTAGGCGCCGCTGGCCGCACGACGGCCGAGCCGGGGGTGCCAATGGTCGCGAGCCGTACAACGAACCCGGCGACTACTGCGACGCTCAGCACACCGGCAATCCACCGCCCGCGATGCCTCGGCCTCAGTGTGCCACGCCGCGTGTCTCCGACCGGGTCGGGCTGGTGGGTGGCGTCGTCGGCGCTCACCGGAGCCGCCCAGCAGCCTGTAGCAGCTGGGGCATCGTCGACACGAGCGGGGCGTCGACGTAGGTCACTTGGCCCTTGGCGTTGAGCAGGTAGTAGATCTCGAGGCCGCCCTGGGGATCGTAGGTACGGGTAAGCGCGGCCGAGG
>JAJYWG010000412.1 GCA_021791615.1 Actinomycetes bacterium | reverse complement strand
TCTGGGCCGGCGTTGTGCTGCTGGGTTGCTCGGGCCTCCTTCTCCTCGTGCTGTTACGCGAGACCGACCCGAAACGTCGCCGACGACCTCCTGCCTGGAAGGACCATCCAGAGTGGGTGGCGCCGTGAGCGGCTCCGGGCGCGTTGGGGCACGGCCTCCGCTTCAAGTGGACGTCTCGGCCCTGATTCCTACCCCGGTGGGCCGGCGGCGGCACGGCGAGGTTGCTCGCTGGTGAGCAGGTGGTCGAGGTAACGCTCCAGCTCGTCGTGGTCGATCTCGCCTCGCGCGTAGCGCTCACGGACGATCTCGAGCGGGTCTCGCGCCTTGGGGGCTTCCCGGGCCGAAGCAGGCCTGCGCGGCGTGCGAACGCGGCCCATGCACCCGGGGCCCATGGCGCGCTGACCGGCGCCGCGGCGAAGGTGACCAGCATCACGAGCGGGCCGAACACCATCATGTCGCCCACCACCGCTCTCCCAGTCCGTGCGGCGGACGGCTCTCCGGTGAGACAACCTCGGCGCTCGTCACATCATCAAGGGGCTTACCGTCACGATAATGGGCGGTCACGGGACGACGAGCGTGCCGAACATGCCCGCCGCCGCGTGGCCGGGGACCGGGCAGAGGTAGTGGTACGTGCCGGCCACCGCGGTGAAGCTCGCGCTGCGGGTGTAGTAGCTCGCCGTCGCGGTGTCCTTCTCGGTGCGCGGGAGGAGCGGCATCAGAAAGAAGTTGTCCGCCACGCCGGCCATCGCCATCTCCGGGTAGGGCGGCTGCGTCGTTGTGAGCTCGAAGCCGTGCATGTAGCCCCAGTCGGTGTTCACCAGCACCACTGTGACCCGTGCCCCGGGCGCCACCGAGACCGTCGGATTGACTAGCCCGTCGATCTCCCAGGTCATGTTGGGCTGGCCATGCGGCGAAGCCAGTGCCACCAAGCTCACTGAGCGGCCGGCGTAGGTCACGGTGTTTGTCACCGCGTCGACGGTGGCTCCCTGCTCGCCCCGGCTTACCAGTGACGACAGGCCCGCGGCGCTGATTGTGTTCCCGCGACCCGTCATTGAGGACCCGCTGACCGGGCCGCCCATCATGGCGGTGCCTCCCATTATGCCTCCAACACGGCCGTTCGCCCCTTTGCCTCCCCAGGTGCCGCCCATCATGGCGCCACCGCCCGGGTACCTCCAGGAGCCGGCACCGCTGGAAGACGTGGACGCCGACGTGACCTTGCCGGCGGTAGCGCCGCCTGCGCCTGGGGAGGCAAAGGCAACCCAGGCCGAGAGGGCGGTGGCCAAGCCGACCGCTGCTCCGCCGAGTGCCCAACGCTTCGTCTTCGTCGGCCTCATGGGCCACCTCCTCGTCCTCCGTCAGCTACTACATACGATCGTACCGGGGCCGGTGAAGGTCCTCCCGTGGCCCGGCTCGCTCGCCAGCGCCACCTCGCCCCCGCGTGCGTTCACCAGTCCCGCCGCCACCGCAAGCCGGATCTCAGAGCCTCCGACCCTGGTCCCCTTAGCCCGGAAGAAGCGCTCCAAGACGTGCAGCAGGTCCTCTGCTGCGATGCCGGCGCCGTCGTTGGAATCTCTGGGCGGGCCCCAGGCGCCCTCGGGGGCGAACTCCACCCGCACTTGGCCACCGGGGGTGTCCATATGGTTTTGTCCAGCGGCTGTGGGGAGATTTCTCGGCGCACGGGGGCTGTAGAGGGTCCCAGTGCGGAGCATGGCGTGAATCACCTCGCAGCGGCGGCGTGCGAGACAGATGACTGCGGCGTTGTGCTTCTTCCCTTTGGCACGCTTGCGTTGGTAGTAGGCAGCCGAGTCAGGATCGCAATGCGGGCCAACCCAGGCAGAACGGAACAAGGCGTTCTTGAGCTGCTTGTTGCCCGAGCGGGCGGGGTGCTCTCCGCGGTCCTACTTGCCGGATCGGCGGGTGATAGGGGCGATGCCGGCGTAGGCCGCCAGGTGTGCCGCGCTTGGAAAGGCGGAGGTATCCCCAATGGCCAGACCGTGGCGGCTCGCGACGATGCTGGGTAGGCATCCCGCTCCGGTCCGGACCTGGGGCGCCGACGCTTGCATCCGCACGAGGCCGTTCCGTCGCACTCGTTCGAGGGTGTTTCGTCCACGGGTGACGGCCCGAACCCGTCGCGGTGAGCGGCCGCCAAGACGGGGTGAACTCGAGCAGCGGGCTTGGCGCCCTTGGGCGTGGAGCTGGAAACTACTTGCCGAAAGAAACCCGATGGCCTCAGCTCATCCTGGCCGGACCCCTACCAGAAGCCCACTCCTCGGGGGTCCATCCTCACCGGGGCGGATCACCCAGCAGCTGGCCGAGCGTAGAGCCCTGCTCACCCGGTGGCGCAGACCGCTGAGGCAGCGAGGCGTTCCTCTCCCCGGAAAGCGCACGTTACTGTCTATCGGCCTCGGGTCCCACATCCGCTGAAGCCTCGGTCGCGGGTCCGGACGGTACTTCTGGGCGACGGGAGTTCTCGGGCCACTGGAGCGGCAGGACCAGCCGGAATTCGGAGCCCTTGCCCGGCGCGAACTGAAGCTCGATGTGGGCGCCGATAGCGTCGGCTGCTCGGCGCGCGATGGCGAGACCAAGGCCGGAACCACCCTGTGACCTGTCGCGAGCAGTTTCGGCTCGGCAGAACCGGTCGAAGATCCGGGCTTGGTGTTCGGGGGGATACCGGGACCTGTGTCACGGACGGCGATCCAGGCTTGCTGGCCGGAACGTGAGTTGGAGACCTGGAGCGTTCCACCTTCCGGAGTGAAGTGAAAGGCGTTGGTCAACAGGTTGCGCAAGACGGTCCGTACCAGCTGTGGATCGGTCACCGCGACGACCGGTGCGAGGTGACGGCGCACCCGGAGGTGGGTGGCCATCGGGACGAGTTCGGCGAGCGTGGTGTCTACGAGGGATTTCAGGTCGACTGGCTGTGGGTGATGCTCGGCGGGAACGTCGAGAGCTTTCAGCTGTGTCAGCGCGTCCAGAAGCTCTGACAGCCGGGCGGTCTGCCTATCAATTGGACCCGTTGCCCCGGAGCCGGGGATTGTGCCGGCGAGCAGCGCCTTGGCGAAACCTGCGATGGCGTGTACAGGTGTCGCGATCTCATGGGGCCAGATCCGAGAGCAGCTGTCGTTTGTCGGCGTCGGCCTGCTCGAGCCGCGAGGCCATCGAGTCGAAAGCTTTCCCGAGCGGGCTGAGTGGCTCTGGCCCGCCGGTTCGAAGGCGGGCGCTGAAGTCGCCGGCGGCGATACGCCCGGCGGCAGCCACTGCCAGCTCGACCCGTCGCCGGGTCTCACGCGTGAAGACCACATTGGTCCCAACGGCAACCGCAAGCACAAGCATGAGCGCCGCGGTGCTGATGAGCACCGCGAGAAGCGGCGGGTCAGGCGGAGCGTCAACTATGCTCACGATGTTCACCGCCCCGCCTCCTGCGATCGGAACATGAGCAGTAGCGATCCTTGCACCGTGCGGGATTATCCCCCCAGGGTGGTTACCCGTCCGGCCATGAGGACGGTTGCTCGCATGTGCTCCTCGACGAGCAGCGGCTCGGCCCCGCGAAGCGTCTTTCCCGTCGGGTCGAGGGCAGCGTCCGACGCGAGGACCTGGGCGACGGCGAGATCCTCCGCACGCCGGCTGCATAGCTCGCGCTGGTTTCCCATCCAGGCGAGCAGCAGGTACATACCCACGAGGACGACCGCGGTGGAGACAGCGGTGGCCGATGAGCACCGGCATTGGCACTCGCCAGCGGACCAAGGAGCTGGCTCTCACGGCGTCTCAAGCCGGTGGTAGCCCACTCCCCGCATGGTGGAGACTCGGAGATTGTCCCCCAGCTTCTGGCGCAGACTATCGGTGTGCGGGGGATCACGACGCCAAGGTCCAACCGGTGCCAACATCCTGACTATCGGTGCGGCCGGGGCGACCGGGTCGCTGATCGGCGGCGCGGCGGCACGGCCGTTGGGATCCGAGCGGGTTGCCATGTGGGCGATGGTCGTAAGCGGGGACGTGCGCCGGATCGTAGAGGTGGCGGCCGTGGCCCGTGGCGACAGAGAGGCCCCAGCCTGCGTGCGCGGGCTGGGGCCGTGCGACGATATGGCACCAGCTTCCAGAAGCGGCCTGCGGGTGGGCTTGGGACAATCCCGACGTTCCCGGCCGAGCGCCGTTAGCATGGCGCTAGCGCCGGCACAGGGGGCTGCTTCGCGGTTGCTAGAGGAACGGATGGGACGATGAAGGTCGAAATCAAGGACAACAAGCTCTACATCGAGATCGATCTGCAAACACCAACGCCGTCGTCGTCTGGGAAAACCTTGGTGGTAGCCAGCACGCGGGGC